>DGHP01000058.1 GCA_002392705.1 Lachnospiraceae bacterium UBA3845
TCACGTCGACCATAAACTGGTCCATGCATACCCGGCCGATGACCGGTGCCCTGCGTCCGCGGATCAGAACCTCCGCCCTGTTCGACAGGAGCCTGGGATATCCGTCCCCGTAACCTACCGGAACCGTCGCGATCCGGGAGGGCCCGGATGTCACAAAAGTGCCCCCGTAACTGACAGGAAAGCCTTCGGGAACTTCCTTTATAAAACTGATATGGCTCTTCAGTTCCATGACAGGCCGAAGGTCAAGCTTCGAGCGGTCCACTTCATCGGAGGGATAGATCCCGTAGATCGTGATTCCCGCCCGGACCGCGTCCAGCTGGAACTGCGGAAGTTCCATGATGCAGGCGCTGTTTGAGACATGCCTGATCTCCGGCTCGACGCCCCGCTCCCTCAGCAGATCGCAAAAGCGCGTATAGCGGCTGAACTGGAGCAGCGCGTTCTCCTTATCCGCCTCATCGGCTCTGGCAAAATGCGTGAAGAGTCCTTCGATCCTGAGATTCTTAAGCGCTGCGATCTCAGATACCGTGTCGGCGCTCTCTTCGTCCGGTCTGAAGCCGATCCTCCCCATCCCGGTATCCACCGCGATATGGACAGGGGCGGCAATACCGGCTCTCTTAGCGGCTTCGTTCAGCTGCTCCGCCATGGAACGCTTAAAAACCGCGGGTCTCAGACCCAGCGTCACGATCGTGTCATAGTCCTCGGGAAATGTAAACCCGAGAATCAGAACGGGCTTCCGGATACCGGAACGGCGCAGCCGGACGCCTTCCTCAACCGTGGCCACCGCAAAGCCCCAGATATAAGGATAATCTTCAACAAGATGCGCGATCTTCTCCGCTCCGTGCCCGTAAGCATCTGTTTTCACAACAGCAATCATGCGCACGCCTTCTTTCAGGTTCGCGCGCATGGATCTGAAATTATGCTCCACGGCACTGAGGCTGATCTCAGCACAGACCCTGGACTGTTTTTTCATCGTTTCTTTCCTCTATAATAAATTATGCTCAGAGATGGTTGATCTTATAGGAAAGCTGCATCAGACTCTCCGAGAGATGCACGCTCTGCACGGCGACTCCTTCCGGAACCTCCAGATCCGTGTGGGCAAAATTCCAGATTCCCCGCACGCCGTGGCCGGTGAGAATGGGGGTCACTTCCCGGGCGGCCTCCGTCGGAATGGTCAGCGCCGCGATATCCACCCGGTTCTCATCCAGAAAGCCTGCCAGTTCCGGCAGGGGATGAATGACAGTTCCCCGCTCGGTCTTTAAACCGTGTATCTCCGGATCACGGTCAAAAAGCGCTGTCACCAGGAAGCCCCTCTGCTCAAAACGCACATAGTTCGCGAGAGCCTGTCCGAGACGGCCGGCACCGATGATAATCATATTATGGGTCTGGTCAAGGCCGAGTATCTTTCCGATTTCCGTATAGAGATACCTTACATTGTATCCATATCCCTGCTGCCCGAAGCCTCCGAAGTGATTCAGGTCCTGGCGGATCTGGGAAGCAGTGACATTCATCTGTCTGCTGAGTTCCCCGGAGGAAATTCTCTCAATTCCCTGATCCATAAGCAAGCCCAGATAACGGTAATATCGCGGCAGACGATTAATCACTGCTTTGGATATCTCTTTGTTGTCCATATCTGATCCCCCGCTTCTAAACGAAAGCCTTCCGCTTCCAATAAACTGTTCTGAAAAAGTATGAATACTACCAATTATACGTTTTTGGGAATCATCCGTCAACTTGATGGAAGGCGCAGCGCTTGATTTTTATTTTTCCTTCCCTTATCATAGGATTGCTTTGCTTCTTTATCACGGAACGGCTCTCAGGTGCAGCCGGGCGGATCTTTGCAGCTTAAGCCGCAGGCAGAGCGCCCTGCGGCAGGTTCACGCAGCTGTGCCTGCATACCCGCGATGAAGCCCGAAGCCTCCGGCGGCCGTGATACTGCCGGGTAAAACGGATCAGAACTGATTGACTACCTATACATAATTTGCTGCCGGCAGGCAGCGGAGAAAAAAGATGATACTTGACTGTCACAATATATGCAAATCCTTCGGAACCGATGACATTCTGCGGAATGTATCCTTTCATATAGAAGAACATGAGAAAGCAGCGATCGTCGGCATCAACGGAGCCGGCAAGTCCACCCTGCTCAAAATCATCGTCTCGGAGATGGAGGCGGACAGCGGTGAGGTTACCATCGCCCGGGGCAAAACCACCGGCTATCTCGCGCAGCAGAATATGCTGGCGGGAAATCAGTCCATCTACGATGAAGTGGCCATGGTCAAGCAGGACGTCATCGACATGGAACAGCGCCTGCGGGATATGGAAAGAGAGATGGACGAGGTAAGTTCCGACCGGCTGGATGCCCTCATGGACCAGTATCACAGAACCCAGACCCGTTTCGAGCAGGAAGGCGGCTATGCCTGGAAGAGCGAAATCGCCGGCGTGCTCCGCGGACTCGGTTTTTCGGACGAGGAGTTCTGCAAGCCTGTGGATACCCTCTCCGGCGGGCAGAAAACCCGTGTGGCGCTCGGAAAGCTGCTCCTGCTCGCCCCTGACATCATGCTCCTGGACGAGCCGATCAACCATCTGGACCTGAATTCCATCGAATGGCTGGAAAACTATCTTCTGAATTACAGGGGAGCGGTTCTGATCGTTGCCCATGACCGCTATTTTCTCAACAGGATCGCCTCAAAGATCATAGAGATCGACAACGGGCACGCCATGACCTTTACCGGCAATTATACCGCATACGCGGAAAAGAAACGGCAGCTCAGGGATACGCAGATGAAGGCCTGGATGAACCAGCAGGCGCAGATCCGCCATCAGGAGGAAGTGATCGCGAAGCTGAAAAGCTTTAACCGCGAGAAGTCCATCAAAAGGGCTGAAAGCCGCGAGAAGATGCTTGAGAAGATGGAAGTGCTGGAGAAGCCTGCCCAGCTTCGCGATGATATGCGCCTGGAGCTGAAACCCCGCATCGAATCGGGAATGGACGTGCTGTCGGCCGAGCATCTGTCCAAGTCTTTTGAGTATCCCCTCTTCTCGGATCTGAACATGGAGATTCGCAGAGGTGAGCGGATTGCCCTGATCGGCAACAACGGTACCGGAAAATCGACCCTGCTCAAGATCCTGATCGGACAGATGGAGGCGGATGAGGGCAGTATCAGGCTCGGGACAAAGGTCCATATCGGTTATTATGACCAGGAGCACCAGATCCTGCACCCGGAAAAGACTCTCTTTGAAGAACTCCAGGATGCCTACCCGAACCTGGACAATACCACCGTGCGGAATGTCCTTGCTTCTTTTCTCTTCACGGGGGACGATGCCTTCAAACTGGTATCGGACCTTTCCGGCGGCGAACAGGGACGGCTGTCCCTGGCAAGGCTTATGCTTTCGGAGTCCAATTTCCTGATCCTCGACGAGCCGACCAACCATCTCGACATCGTCTCCAAGGAGATCCTGGAGGATGCGATCTGCTCCTATCAGGGCACCGTGCTCTGCGTCTCCCACGACCGCTACTTCATCAACCGGATCGCGACCCGCATCCTGGAACTGACAGGCCGTACCCTGGTCTCCTATCTCGGTAATTATGATTATTATCTGGAAAAGCACGATGAGCTGACCCGGATCTTCGCGCCGGAGAGCGCGGGCGGGACGCACAGCTCCGGCGGCGCGATCCGCGTCACGGACAGCTCCCATCTTTCCATGGAACACAGGGAAGCCTCCCCGGAAAAGGAAAACGCGGCGAGGGACTGGAAGAAACGCAGGGAAGAACAGGCCCTGGCGAGGAAGAAAGCCAGCCTGCTCGAAAAAACCGAAGCAGAAATCGCATCCTGCGAAGAGCGGGACGCCAGAATCGATGAAGAACTGGAAAAAGAGGAAGTCTATACCGATCTTGAGAAAGTAACGGCCCTCACCCTGGAAAAAGCCGGAATTGCCGAGAAGCTGGAAGAGCTTTACAGAAAATGGGAGGAACTTGCAGAATAGACACAGCTGTTCCCTGCCTCCCGCATATGGAAACATTACCCTCCGCACGCTTTGTGCGGAGGGCTTTTCTATTGTATGACCCGTGACCGGCCCCTGTCTTCATACATCCCGTATAATACCGTGGTGCGCCAATGTGCTGCTGCAGGCCGGCATAGCTCCGGGTGATTTCCACAGCCGGATGTGGATAAGATTTATGATTATTCAGCCTATTCATTCACGGTAATCCTGTTGGGATTTTCGCTGCTGCCGTGTGGATAATGTGTGGATAAAATGAATGTTTATGAATCCCATGCATTCAGCTGCAATATGTAACATTTCGTCCCCGGGGCTGCCGTATTCTTAGATGCAACATCCCTTTAATATGTGATATTCACAGTCTGTTTTGCATCATTGTCACATATTAAAGAGGCGCAACATTCAGTTTTTATATATGATCACATATATGTGCGGTGTATTGTACAGAAAATCCTGAGAAGAGGCCGTTCCCGGCTTCTTCCCGAGCTTTTCCGGGGGCTTCAGATTTCGCTGCGGGTTGGGGTTTACAAATTTCTCTTTCGTGATAAGATTAAGCGTAATCAGCTTCCGCTGGGCGGAATGCGCCCCGGCGCACGGCAGCTTTAGCTGCCGGACTGCATCTGTGCGTTCATGGCTCTACGCTCCGCTCTGGTCGTCGCCGGAATCCGCGCAGCGAAGTTTTGAACACAGACTGGAACACAGACAGGAACGCAGCCGGATCCAGAGGAACCGCTCCTCTCTCCCGGCCGCGCAGCAGACACACGAAAGGATGATTCACCATGCAGGAATACACACCATTCAAGTCAGGCAAGGTCAGGGAAGTATACGATATAGGGGACTGCCTGATCATGAACGCCACGGACCGCATCTCAGCTTTTGATCATATTCTCAAGAACCGGATTACCGGAAAAGGCGCGATCCTGACACAGATGTCTGCCTTCTGGTTCAATTATACGAAGGACATCATTCCCAATCATATGCTTTCCACAGATCCTTCAGATCTTCCTGAATTTTTCCGCAGCGCGGAGTTTGAAGGACGCTGCATGAAGGTCAGAAAGCTTCGCATGCTCCCGCTGGAATGCATTGTCCGCGGTTACATCACAGGCAGCGGCTGGGCAAGTTATCAGAAGAGCGGCCTGGTCTGCGGCATCCCGCTTCCGGCAGGCCTGAAAGAGTCCCAGAAGCTGGAGCAGCCGATCTACACGCCCTCCACGAAAGCGGAACTCGGGGATCACGATGAGAATATATCCTATGAGGAATCCATAAAGGTACTGGAGAAGGAATTCCCGGGACACGGGGAAGAATATGCCTCCGCCCTCAGGGACAAAACCCTGGAGCTTTATACCAAATGCGCGGACTACGCCCTCTCCCGCGGCATCATCATCGCGGATACCAAGTTTGAGTTCGGCCTTGACGAAGAGGGCCGCATCGTGCTCGGTGATGAGATGCTCACGCCCGACTCATCCCGTTTCTGGCCGCTTGAAGGATATGAGGCGGGACACGGGCAGCCATCCTATGACAAGCAGTTTGTCAGAGACTGGCTGAAGGCCAATCCGGATTCGGATTACAATCTTCCGCAGGATGTCATTGACCGGACAATTGCAAAGTACAAAGAAGCGTTCCTGCTTCTCACGGGCAGGGAATTCAAAGACTGACGGCCGGAGCGGCAGCCTGCCGCTCATATCCGCATCAAAGAAAACAGGATACAGAAAAGGAGGGCATTCCGCCCTCCTTTTCTGTATCCTGAAGCGAAAGACCCGGAAAACACGAAATCCGTCCGTATTTCCGGAAGATCCGGCTGCCCCGCAAACGGCAGCGGGTCAGTACTCCAGGATATATTTCTCATACGCGTTGATAATTGTGGTATTGCCGTACTCTATGGTACGGGGAATATGATAGCCGTAGTTCATATGCACATGTCCGTGCACCATATAAGCGGGTTTGTAGCGGTCAAGAAGCGGCTGAAAGCAGGAAAACCCCCTGTGCGGCAGGTCGTCCTGGTCTCCGAAGCCGTGCATCGGCGCGTGGGTGAGGAGAATATCAAATCCTCCGCGCCGGAAAAGCTGGAACTTCAGACGGCGGATGCGTTTTGCCATATCCTTTTCCGTACACTGATAGTGTCCGTTGTTATAGCGCATGGAGCCGCCAAGGCCCAGGATCCGGATTCCTTCATACACGTAGATCTGATCATCTATGCAGATGCAGCCTTCCGGCGGCTTCATATCGTAGATGTCATCATGATTGCCATGCACATAAAGGAGTGGACAGTTGGAGAAAGTAACCAGGAAAGACAGGTAGGCAGGGGGAAGATCCCCCGCTGACAGAATCAGGTCTACCCCTTTCAGTTTTGTCTCATCATAGAAATCCCAGAGGGATTTGCTGGGCTCATCCGCCAATAATAATATATTCATGACTCAATCTTGGTTGCAGCAGGGGTAAGATTGGCCTGCATGCTTAAAAGTTCTCTGGCCTCCGGTTCCAGCTGCTCCGCGGAGGGAATAAAGCCGACAACAGAACGGACCAGATAGTCCTGCGTGATGATCTCCTCCGGAGTTAAAATCTTCCCCTTCTCTCCTTTTGTCAGGCCGCCCTGGATCGTAATCTCGCCTGCAAAGGGGTTGAACTCGTCTGTATAAATCTGCTGCTTCATGATCTGAGTCAGCCTGTCCACGCCGTGCGGCAGGTTCTGGGATGTGATCAGGTCCAGGATCCCGGACGCGATTCCCCACCAGTAATTGACGGCCGGCTTTGAGCGGACATCCTTGGAACGGTCCCAGTTTCCCTGAAGGAAATCCCGGATAATCCGCTCATAGAAACGCCCCCAGTTCCAGATCGGGGCCGCAAGCTTGAGCAGATTGCCGTCCCGGGTCATATACAGGCCGAAAAGGCGCTCTTCCGACGAAGGACGGATCATGTCATTGTCGGAGATCACCGAAATGCTCTCCCGCCTGATCAGATCGGCAAAGGGTTCTCTGTCCAGCAGGGAATTCCAGTAGAGATAGACCCGGGCTCTCGGATTGGTCATGCGAGCGCCCAGGGCGAAAGCATTGATATTGGCCACCGCGCCGTAGATCGGATACCGCGCGATATAGGCGATCTTATCGTTGTCGCTCATGGCGCCGGCGATCATTCCCGCCAGGAATTTGGCCTCGTAGAGCCTTCCGTAATAGGTCCGGATCGCCGAATAGGGCTGGCCCACGGAACAGTTCAGGATCCTTGCTTCGGGATGCTCGATCGCCGCCTTCAGGCTTGCCGCCAGGAACTTCTGGCTGGTTGTGAAAATCAGATGGTTGCCTGCGGCGATCACCTGGTTGAGAAGCTCCAGGATATCCGTGGATTCATCCTGCAGGAAAAATGCTTCCGTGCGGATCCTGTCTCCAAACATCTGGTCAAGTGCCATCCGGCCCAGCTCATGACTGTAGGTCCAGCCGGACTGGTCCATTTTCTGGTCATGGATAAAGGCAATCTTCAGCTGCTTACTGCTGGTCTGGCTGAAAAAGCGGGTGAAGATGGATCCGCCCTGTTCCTGGGCCGGTTCCAGCACCACGGCTTTATCCGTCGTGTCATGTCCGATCAGAGGGAATTCCTCCCAGATCTTATCCACGTCCGCTTTCATCTCGGCGGGCGTTTTCTGAAGGATATCCTCATAGGGATAGAGGGAGAGATAAAACAGCAGGGCGTCTCCGGGAGTCGCCTTCAGGTTCTGTCCTCCCTTTGCCACAAACAGTTCCGTGAAATGGTTATAGAGCGACTTGAAATTCACAAGTTCTTCTTCCGTCCACTTCTCCCCGCTCTTTTTTCCCAGAGCCGCGGAAAGCTTCGGGAAGCTTCCGGTCTGGCTGAACCAGATGTAATTAATC
The DNA here is from genome assembly GCA_002392705.1 of Lachnospiraceae bacterium UBA3845. Taxonomy (GTDB): domain Bacteria; phylum Bacillota; class Clostridia; order Lachnospirales; family Lachnospiraceae; genus Porcincola. The sequence continues at coordinate 7,854 of DGHP01000058.1, forward strand.
TGGCTGTCCTTGTAAAAATCCAGGAATTCGTAATAGATTTTGTTCTCCAGGGTGTCTTCCGGATAGGGAATCACCCGGGTGACACTTCCCTCGATCGAATCCGCGTGCACATATTTCAGCACGCTTACCCTCTTGTTGCCCTCCAGGACATAAAAGCGGTTCATAAACTCATAGGCCACGATCGGGTCTCCGATTCCCTGGTCCATATGGTAGGAAAGGACATTGTCCCATTTGTGGGCAAACTCGGATTTCTCGGGCATCAGGGGCATGAAATTCCCGGCGAAGGCATTCTGCCTGCCGGCTGTCTTGGTCCCGACAATCTGGTCAAGCTGAATCGTGACCAGTCCGAGCGGCTGCTCCGTTTTAACGTTTACCTGCTGAAGGATCTCGTCCAGGGCAGGGAGATAGGGGTAATCCCCCTTTGATACCGCGCTGCGGTACGCGCTTCTTGCAAGTTTCTGGGCTTTGGTATAATCTTCAGAAGCCATTTTTCCTCCGGTCTGTGCTCTGGCAGTGTCTGCACTGTCTCATCGTCTGTATCATATGTAACCAATCAGCACCCCTGACCACCCGCAAGGGAGGCTCCGAAGCAACCTGAGTCCGGGGTGCTGAACAGTTACTGTCATTTCTTATAACAGGGCTTCATAGCAGCTGCGGACTGCTTTGATGAATTCCTCGCTGTCCAGCTTCTCCACCTCTTTCAGATTCGTGATCAGGGCAAGGTCCCCCGTCATTTTTCCGGATTCGATGGTGGATATGACGGCCTTCTCCATCCGGTCCGCATATGCGGTCAGTTCGCCGATACCGTCCAGCTGTCCTCTCTTGCGCAGGGCTCCGGTCCAGGCGAAAATGGTGGCAACCGAATTCGTGGAGGTCTTCTCTCCTTTCAGATAACTGTAATAATGCCTCTGGACCGTGCCGTGGGCCGCCTCGTACTCGAATTTGCCTTCCGGATTGACCAGAACGCTTGTCATCATGGCAAGGGAGCCGAAAGCGCTGGACAGCATGTCGCTCATGACGTCGCCGTCATAGTTTTTGCAGGCCCAGATGAAGCCGCCTTCGCTCTTCATGACCCGCGCCACCGCGTCGTCAATCAGGGTATAGAAATACCGGATGCCCGCCTTCTCAAACTTCTCCCTGTAATCGCTGTCATAGATCTCCTGGAAGATATCCTTGAAGCGGTGGTCATACTTCTTTGAGATGGTATCCTTTGCCGCAAACCAGATGTCCTCCTTCGCGTCCAGAGCGAATTCAAAACAGCTGTGCGCAAAGCTTGAGATGGAACTGTCCAGATTGTGCATGCCCTGGAGAACCCCGGGTCCGTCAAATTCATGGATCAGTTCCCGGATCTGAGTCCCGTCTTCCCCGGTAAAGACCAGCTCTGCCTTCCCGGGTCCGGGAACCAGCATCTCCGCGTTCTTATAGACATCGCCGTAGGCGTGCCTCGCGATGGTAATCGGCTTCTTCCAGCTGCGGACGTTGGGTTCGATCCCCTTCACCGTGATGGGCCTGCGGAAAACCGTTCCGTCCATGATGGCGCGGATCGTCCCGTTCGGACTCTTCCACATCTCCTTCAGGTTATATTCCTTCACCCGGTCCGCGTTGGGGGTAATCGTGGCGCATTTCACCGCGACTCCGTATTTCAGGGCCGCCCTGGCCGCCTCAACCGTGATCCGGTCATTCGTCTCATCCCTCTTCTTCAGGCCGAGATCATAATATTCACTCTTCAGATCGATATAGGGAAGGATCAGTTCATCCTTGATCATCTGCCAGAGGATCCGGGTCATCTCATCCCCGTCCATCTCTACCATGGGTGTCTTCATCTGAATCTTTGTCATAACATATCTCCTGAATCGTTACGATTCGCAGGCTTTATTTGAAATCAGACCTGTTTCTTAAGTGCAGGCACGACGAACCGGAACCCGATTTCAAACTGACCGTGAATAGTAATCCTGTATCTTCAACATTTCCGGCACAGCCGTCAGTCCGTCCGCATTTCACAGGCCCGGCGCTGAAGGCACCGGGCCATTAGCGCAGCAATCACTGCGCATTCTACCATATTCCGGCTGAGATGAAAAGAAAACCTTTCCTTTTATCTGCGTCCCTGATCCCAGGGCTGGCCGCAGGCCTTCGGCGGATGGTTCCGCTTTGAGAAAAAGATCAGCAGCAGCATGGTCAGGATATAGGGAAGCATATTGAACAGGTCCGTATAGTTGCCTGGCAGCTTCATGGCAAGGCACAGCTGCTGTCCTCCGGCCTTCGCCAGGCCGAAGAAAAGGCAGACAAGCGCTGTCGCAGGAATATCCCAGTTGCCGAAAATCATGGCCGCGATGGCCAGATAGCCGTAGCCCATGTAAATGCTCGGGGAGAAATTCGCCATGATGGAATAGGCGAAGCAGATTCCTCCCACCCCTGAAAGGGCGCCGGAGATGATAACCGCGATCCAGCGTGTCTTTACCACGTCGCCGCCGGCCGCGTCCAGGGCCTGGGGATTCTCACCGCAGGCTCTCAGGCGCATACCGTAGCGGGTTCTGTACATCAGATACCAGAATATGACGGCCAGAGCGCAGATGATCCACTCAAAGGGATACATCCTCTGGAAGAAGCCTCCGATCCAGGGGATCTTCGACAGAAGCGGCACGGAGTACCTGTTTGAAACGCCGAGGATAAATTTGTTGGAGGCAGTTCCGTTGACAGCCGTGTTCGCAGCGCTGGTAAAAAAGGTCGTCAGCGCGACGGCAAGAATATTGACCACCACGCCGCTGATGACCTGATTGGCCTTGAAATTAATGGATAAAAGGGCGTGGAGGCAGGCATAGATTCCTCCGCCGACCGCCGCGAACAGCATCGCAATATAGATGGGCAGCTGAGAACTGCTGCTTAAGCGGGGCATCACAAGGATGGCCGCCAGGGCGCCGATAAAAGCGCCGAAGCCCTGAAATCCCTCGATTGCCAGGTTGGTCACGCCGCTCTTCTCCGAATAGATCGCGCCGATCGCCATGATCAGAAGCGGGAGTGCGAATGAGAGTCCGTCCGTAAATACCTTTGTCATCTCTCCTCCCCTCCTTTCGACTGTGCGGTAATGCGTTCTGCCAGAATCCGGTCCTCTTTTCTTTCAACAGACCTGCGCCCGAGGGCTTTCATATACTCTCCGCAGGCCGCGAAAAGAAGCAGAATGCCGGTAATCAGGGAGGCGATCTCTTTTGCCACGCCGATCGTGGAACTCATATAATTGGCACCGCTCTGGAAGATGGTTACGATGACGGAGGCAAAGATCGCGCCGAGCGGCGTGGAATTGCCCAGAAGCGCCACCGCTATGGAATCATATCCCATTCCCGGCAGGGTCTTCGGGACCATGGTATTGGTATAGCCGAGATAATAAACCACTCCGGCCAGGCCGGCAAATGCCCCGGACAGTGCCATGGAGATAACGATGCCTCTCCGTACGTTCACGCCTGCATAGCGGGCACAGCTGCGGCTTGCTCCGACTATCTTCAGTTCAAGACCGAAGGCGGTCTTATCGAAGATAAAGCGGACCACGAATACGCCTGCCAGTGCAACGGCAATCCCGAGAGGGATATTGCAGCTGACTCCCTTTATGGGCACTTTGGTCCAGGTAAGCCTGGCATTCGCGCTGCAGATCCGGCTGGACCGGGTCAGCATATCCACATATTTTGTGTTGATGAAAAAGCCGGTAAGGTAGCTGATGATATAATTCAGCATGATGGTCGAGACGACCTCGTGAATGTTGAAACGGTACTTCAGGTAGCCTACCAGGGCGCCCAGCAGGGCCCCGGCCGCGATTCCGATCAGGAGCACAAGCGGCTTGGCGATCCAGGGCGACAGGCCTTTCGCGTAGCCCACGCAGATCGTGGCAAGAAAACCGGAGGACAGCATCTGTCCAGAGATGCCGATGTTGAACAGGCCTGTCTTGAATGCCACGATAAAGGACAGAGCCGCAAGCAGCATCGGTGCGAGAATGTTCAGGTAATCAAAAAGGTCGGACAGCATGCCGCTTCCGCCGCCGTATCTGGCCTTCGGCGCCAGCCCGCAGCCCTGCAGAAAGCTGTAGAAGGCCCTCACGGGGTTTTTCCCCATCAGCAGCAGGATCACACTGGCTGTGAGCAGCATCAGGAGGATGGCAAGGACCGATACGGTCGCGTTGGCCCAGCGCTCGCTTGTAAGAAGACCTGACAGGCCTTTCGGTTTCTCTTCTTTCATGCCTCTCTCACCCCCATCATATAGCTGCCGACTTCGTTGCGTGTCAGACTTCCGGCCGGCGCGATTTTCAGAATCTCCCCGCTGAATATAACCCCTATGGTATCAGCCAGTTCCATGACCTCGCTCAGTTCCAGGGAGATCAGGAGAATCGCCGCGCCGCGGTCTCTTTCCTTAAGGATCTGCCGGTGGATATTGTTGATTGCGCCGATATCCAGTCCCCTGGTCGGCTGCACGAAAATGATCAGGTCCGCATGCTCTTCGATCTCGCGTCCGACGATCGCCTTCTGCTGGTTGCCCCCGCTCATGGAGCGGACGATGGTTTTCGGTCCCTGTCCGGACCGGATGTCATAGCGGTCAATCAGAAGCTCCGCGTTCTTCCTGAAGTTCAGGAAGTCCAGGATACCCCTCCGGGAATAAGGCTCCCTGTAATAACGCCTCAGAGCCAGGTTGCTCTCCAGGGAAAAGTCCATCACCACGCCGGTGCTCTGCCGGTCCTCCGGAATATAGGAGATTCCTTCCTGCATCCTTCTGCGGATCGAAAGGCGGGTGATATCCTTTCCATTCAGAAGAATCGTTCCGGACACTGCGTCCGCAAGTCCTGTGATGGCATCGGCGATTTGTGTCTGTCCGTTTCCCGACACGCCCGCGATGGCGAAGATCTCGCCGCCCCGGATTTTGAAGGAAACATCCTTTACCAGCGGAAAATGATGTTCATTTTCCACCGTAAGATGGCTGACCTCCAGAACCGTCTCCCGGAAGTCTGCCGGAGCCTTGTGCAGTTCCAGTTCCACTTCGCGGCCGACCATCATATTGGCCATTTCCCGCACGGAGGCATCTTTAACGTCGAGCACATCCACCAGCCGTCCGCGGCAGAGGATGGCGCAGCGGTCCGCGATCTGCTTGATCTCTTCGATCTTATGCGTGATCAGGATGATCGTCTTGCCGGATTTTCTGAGTCCGTCGATGATCTTCAGGAGAAATTCAATCTCCGCCGGAGTAAGCACCGCCGTAGGTTCGTCAAAAATCATGATCTCCGCCTTCCGGTAGAGCATCTTCAGGATCTCGACTCTCTGCCGCACCGATACAGGCACATCTTCAATCAGGTCTGTCGGATTCACCTCCAGACCGTATTCCGCGGAGAGCCTTGCAATATCCTGATTTGCCTTCTTTATATCCACTGCCGGCAGAAACCCGAATTTCCGCGTCATGGGTTCGAGGCCCAGAACGATGTTTTCCGCGATTGTATAATTATCCACCAGCTTGAAATGCTGGTGAACCATCCCGATATTCCTGGCCGCCGCGTCATTGGAGGAACGGAAGGAGACCTTCTCTCCATTTACATAGATCTCTCCCGCATCCGGCTCATACATGCCGAACAGCATACTCATCAGGGTTGATTTGCCGGCGCCGTTCTCCCCGAGCAGCGCATAAACCTCCCCTTTGCGGATTCCGATGCTTACGTCGTCATTGGCGACGATTCCCGGAAAGCGTTTGGTAATATGCCGCATTTCCACGATATATTCTTCCATACTCTGATACTCCTGAATTCCGCCCTGCAGAACATGCATCTGTCCTGCCCTGAAAAGCACTCTGCCGGCAGGCAGCGTTCCCGGGAATCCGCCCGCCGGAATCATAAACTGCAGGAATCCGGCAGTGAAATAAAACGCCTCTCACCGCTCATAAAACGGGAGAGGCGTGCACTTCACCGCATTAGCCGGATCTGTCTTCAGTCTCTTTATTTAAGTCCCTGGAAATCCTCCTGGGATGCAGGAACGATCTCGCCGCTCTTGAGAAGTTCGCTGCACTCTGCCAGTTTTTCAAGGGCGTCTTCGGAGAGCTGCTGACGGCCTTCTTCGGATACATAACCGGTGGAATCCGTATCAGCGCCGAGGAGCGCGTCCTCTCCGGCAAAGCTGCCGTCATAGATCTTCTCAAGCTGAAGGGTGACGTTGCTGTGCATGACCTTGAGGGCAGAGGTAAGAATGATGTTGCCGCTGCCGTTCACGCCGTCGTCAAACTGGTCAACGTCGCAGCCGATCACATACACGCCTTCCGCTTCTTTCGCTGCCGTGAATACACCGTTTCCGGACGCGCCGGCGGCAACAAAGATCACGTCGCAGCCTTCATCGATCAGAGCCTCGCCCACGACCTTGCCCTGGGCTTCATCCTGGAAGTCGCCGGTGTAGTTGCCGCCGACATCGTTGCCGAACAGGTCGGTTCCCGCATAGGACGGAAGTTCGACGCAGGACGCGGAGCTGCCGTAATTCTCGTTGGCATAGTTCACGCCGCTCATGAATCCGAGCTCATAGTTGACGTTGGACGGGAAGGGCATGCCGTTGACGACCGCGACCTTGCCGCTCTGGGTTGTAAGAGCTGCCGCCACTCCGGCGTAGAAGCCGCCTTCCTGCTCCTTGAAGGTCATGGTGTAGACATTGTCCAGCGTCACGGCGTTTCCTTCGCTGTCCGTGATCGTGGAGTCGACTACGATAAACTTCTTATCCGGATTGTTCATGGCGATGTCGCCGATCCCGGCAAAATTGAATCCCGGAAGGACAAATACGTCATAATCACCGACTGACTTCTCAACAGTAGGAATCAGCTCGTTGTAATCGGTCTCCTTGATATCCGTGACAGTGCAGTCCGGATGCTCTTCTATAAAAGCCTTGATTCCGTTATAGCAGTCCTGGTTGAAAGAACCGTCGTCAACGCCTGAGGATGTGATAATGCACACCGAAACCGGCGCTTCTTCCGCCTGCAGCTGCACAGTTGCGGAACCGGCCGCCAGGATGCCTGCCGCCGCCAGGAAAGCCGCGGCGCTTTTCATGAATACTTTTCTCATAGGGTCCTCCTTCATCAAACTTGTTTTTCAGGCTATGAATTCTGAACATGACCCGCCGGACGGATCACAGATATTGTATCATCGCGCTTTTTCCGCGTCAACCGCTTGTGCAGGCATAACATAACCTTGACTTAAAGATTGCTCTGCCGTTAATATGAGGATACAGTTGTAATTTTGTCAGCAGATGCGC
>DGHP01000033.1:0-11666 GCA_002392705.1 Lachnospiraceae bacterium UBA3845
ATCCCGTGCTTAAGAGCCAGTTCCTTGACCGGAGGTGCCTGGAGCTGGGCTTTTCTGCCCTTCGGCTTGTCCGGCTGGGAGAATACGGCGGTCACCTCATATTCTGAATCCAGAAGGGCCTGCAGAATGCCGGCGGCAAAGTCCGGCGTTCCCATAAAGACAGTCTTCATCTGCGCTCACCTTCTTCTGTATTGGCTCCTTCTGTACCGTCTTCTTCCTCTTCCTCTTCTTCGCTGGTATCATAGAGGGCGCCTTCAACCTTGGAGGTATACATGATTCCGTCCAGATGGTCCAGTTCATGGCAGAGGGCCCTGGCAAGGAGCTCCTCCCCTTCCACTTCCACCGGCTGCATGTCCGCGTCCACCGCGCGCACCACAACATGGTTCGGCCTTGTGACCTGTCCCGCTTTTCCCGGAACAGAGAGGCATCCTTCCGCCCCGGTCTGCTCACCGTCCTGGGAGACGATCACCGGGTTGACCAGGACGATCGGGCCTTCTCCCACGTCGATCACGACGATTCTGCGGAGAACCCCGACCTGGGGAGCGGCAAGGCCTACGCCCTCCGCCTCGTACATCGTCTCCAGCATATCATTCACAAGCTCCTTCAGACGGGGCGTCATCTCCTTCACCTCACGGCATTTTCTTGTAAGGACCTCGTCCCCCTCTATGCGAATATTCCTGAGTGCCATTTTCCTTCCATCCTTATCTTATCGATCAACATCGAACTGAATCTCCACCGTGGAGAATCCCTCGTTCGCCTCTATATATCGCTCCAGCCGTCTTCTCGCCTCCCGGAGAAGCTCCGCCGAGCCGCCCCGAAGGTAGAGAACCATCCGCCAGATATCATTTATTTTTGCTACATTTTCATCCGCCGGTCCTAAAACCGCGGCGTTCGTCCGCTTCAGAATCTTCTCAAGAAACAGGCGCAGGTACCGGGCGGCTGTCTCCAGATGCCCGCGGTCGGCGCAGCTGCAGTGGATGGCGATCAAAGAGCCCGCCGGCGGATAGAGCGCCATGGAGCGGAAGGCCATCTCCTGTCTGTAAAATTCCTCGTAATCCTGTCTGGCCGCGCACTGAACAGCATAATGATCCGGATCATAGGTCTGGATCAGAACACAGCCGCTTTTGGATGCCCGGCCCGCGCGGCCCGCCGCCTGCGTGAGCAGCTGGAAGGTCCGCTCCGCCGCCCGGTAATCCGGGATATTCAAAGACAGGTCCGCCAGCAGGATCCCGACCAGGGTCACATCCGGGAAATCATGTCCCTTGACGATCATCTGGGTCCCGATCAGGATATCCGCCTCATGGGATGCAAAGGCGGACAGAATCTTCAGTTGGGCGTCTTTTTCCGACGTTGTATCCCTGTCCATCCGCAGCACCCTGGCCTGAGGGAAGAGCCTTGTCACCTCCTCCTCCACCTGTTCGGTGCCGGCTCTGAAGGTCCTTAGATAGATGCTTCCGCACTCCGGGCATCTGTCCGGCATGGGCATCTCATATCCGCAGTAATGGCAGGCAAGGCTGCCGTTTGCGTGCAGGGTGAGGGAAACATCACAGTGGGGGCATTTGATCACCTGCCCGCAGCTCCTGCATGTCACGGAAGAGGCATAACCCCTGCGGTTGAGAAAGAGCATCATCTGATCGCCCTTCTGCAGGCAGTTCTCCATTTTATCCCGCAAAGGCCTGCTCAGCAGGGAGAAGCTGCCGTCCCTGCTTTCTGTCCTGAGGTCCACGATCCCGACCTCCGGCAGGCTGACCGCCCTCGCTCTTTGGTTCAGCTTAAAGAGGGTAAGTTCTCCCGTACGGCCTGCCCTGGCGGCCTCCAGCGACGGTGTGGCGGATCCCAGGACAACCTTCGCGCCCTCCATCCGGCCTCTCTGGAAAGCGACCTCCCGCGCATGATAGCGGGGAGCCTGCTCGCTCCGGTAGCTCTCCTCATGTTCCTCGTCAATCACGATAATTCCGAGATGGGGAAATGGGGTAAAGAGCGCGGACCGGGGCCCGATCATGACGTCTATGTCCCCGTTCCTGGCCCGCTCGAACTGGTCGAAGCGCTCTCCCTCGCTCATCCTGGAATGGATCACGGATACCCGGTCGCCGAAGCGGTGATAGAAGCGCATCAGCGTCTGGTAGGTCAGGGCGATCTCGGGGATCAGAACGATGGCCTGCTCCGACCGGGATACCGCATAGGCGATGAGTTCCATATATACTTCTGTCTTCCCGCTTCCCGTCACCCCCTGAATCAGGAAACGGCCGCAGGGATTCTTCTCCCATTCGCCGCAGACAGAATCCACGATCGCCTGCTGCTGCCCGTTTAAACTGACCGCTCCGTGGGCCAGCGCCTCCGGCAGAGGCGGTTTGCGGTAAACCCGCGTGCTCTCGATCCGGATATATCCCTTCTTTACCATGGCCTGCAGAACTGAGGGCGTAACATGCAGTTTTTCTGTCACGATCTCCCATGGAAGAGACTGCTCCTCGATCAGGGCTTCCAGCACCCGGGCCCGGGCCGTCTGATGCTTTCTTTTCAGAAGTTCAAGTTCCCGCCCGGCCAGATCCTCCGGAAGCTGCAGTATAACCAGCCTGCTCTCCTTCGCCCGGACCTTCCGCTTCACGGGCAGGACTGTATGGAGAGCCTGCAGCATCGTGCTCCCGTAGCGGTCCCGGATCCAGACCGCAAGACCGGTCAGCCGCTTCTCCTCATCGGAAGCGCCCAGCACGGCTTCCGAAAGCTCCTTGATCCGCTCCGGCTCCAGGGCCGGCTGGTCGGACAGGCCGATCACATAGCCGGTAACCGGACGGTTGCCTTTCCCGAAGGGGACCGTGACGACCGACCCTATCTCCAGCCTGCCCCTCAGATGTTCCGGAATCCGGTACTGGAAGGGGCGGTCCAGGGCATGGGCGGTGATATTGACGATCACGTCGGCATAAGTCATGATCTGCTGGCATCCTCTTCCAGGATCTCGCGGATCAGCACCCGCTCATCCATGGGATATTTCTTCCCGTTGATCTCCTGGTAATCTTCATGGCCCTTTCCGGCCAGAACGATGATATCTCCCCTCTTTCCGTTATGGATGGCGTAGGCGATGGCCTCCTTGCGGTCACTGATGCGCGTGTACCTGCCGTTCGTCCGGCGGATCCCTGTCTCAATGTCATCCATGATGGCCTCGGGGTCCTCGTAGCGGGGATTATCCGAAGTGATGATCGTGAAATCCGCCATCCTTCCGCTGGTCTCCCCCATCTCATAGCGGCGGCTTCTCGCCCGGTTTCCTCCGCATCCGAACATGCAGACCAGGCGGGAGGGATGATACTCTCTCAATGTCGAGAGCAGGCTCTCCAGGGCCATCGCGTTGTGGGCGTAGTCGATCATCAGGATGAAGTCGTCACTGACCTTGATCATCTCAACGCGGCCTTTCACCCGGATATCCTTCAGGGCGGAGCGGAGAATCTCCTCCGTCACGCCTTCAAAATGCCTGCAGATGGCGATCGCGCACAGGGAGTTGAACACACTGAATCTTCCCGGGATGTCGGTCTCCACCTTGAATTCCATCTCGCCCTTCACGCGGAAGGAAGTCCCGAGGTATCCCGGCCCGGCGACCAGCTGCGCGTCCTGGGCATAGAGATTGTCCGTCTCCTTCATGCCGTAGGTCTCCACCCCGCAGGTATGTCCTTCCAGGATCCTGCCCAGATGGATGTCGTCCCCGTTGAAGATTCCCAGCCTGCACATCCTGAAGAGCCGGCTCTTGCACTCCATATAGTCCTCAAAGGAGGCGTGCTCCGCGGGGCCGATATGGTCTGCGGAAATGTTGGTAAATACGCCGATATCGAAAAGAATCCCCTCCACACGGTGCAGCATCAGCGCCTGGGAACTGACCTCCATGACGACAGCCTGGCAGCCCTCCCGGACCATCTTTGCCAGATATTCCTGCAGGGTCAGTGATTCCGGCGTCGTGTTGGCTGCCGGGATCCGCTCATTTCCGATCAGGGTCTCGATCGTGCCGATGAGTCCGACCTTGTATCCCGCGGACTCCAGGATCGACTTGACCATGTAGGTCGTGGTCGTCTTGCCCTTGGTTCCGGTGATTCCGATCATCTTCATCTTCCGGGACGGGAAATCATACCAGGCGCAGGCAAGGCGCGCCATGGCGATGCGCGTGTCAGGGACCTGCAGCACCGTGATCGAATCCTTCTCCGGCTGAGGAAGCTCCACCGGCTCTTCAACGACGAGGACCTTCGCGCCTTTCTTTGCCACATCCGCCGCGTACTTGTGCCCGTCCGCAACCGCGCCGCGGATGCAGAGGAACAGCGAACCGGCCTTCACCTTCCTGGAGTCGTTCACGATCCCGGATATCTCCACGTCCTCACTGCCGCAGAGCACTTTATAATCTATCCCGTTCAGAAGTTCTGTAAGCTTTCTCATAATCCACCCTCTTAGCTGTGATACCCGTTCCGCTCCGCGCCTTGCGCGGAAGGATACGGGGGCCTCCTGGCAGGCCTTCCCTAAAAGCTATAGTTCAGTATATTATATCATCCGGCGCTTTCTATCACAAGTACGCAGCCGCAGACAGAGCCTTGCTTTCCGTCCATGACAATTGTCCCCCTTCTGTGCTATACTCTTTCCTGACTGGAAACATTTTTCCTGTAATGAACCCTTTTGCAGGAACAGCTCCGGGAGGAGGAACTCTTGTGAAAAAAAACAATTCCGATGTCGCGCCCAAATGCGACTTTATCCATATCCACCCGCAGATCGTCGGGCAGGTTTCCGACCAGATGCTTTCTGAGAGCGTCCTTTCCGCCCTGAGCGAGCTCTACAAAATGTTCGGGGATAAGACCCGGATCCGGATCTTGTATGTGCTTTTAAAGCATGAAATGTGCGTCTGCGACATCGCCCAGCTTCTGAATATGACCCAGAGCGCCATTTCCCACCAGCTGCGGACCCTGAAACAGGCGCACCTGGTCAAATACCGCAGGGAGGGCAAGACCGTCTTCTACTCCCTGGCGGACGAGCACGTCGAGATGATCATGAATATGGGGCTGGAGCATGTACTGGAGCCGGAAGTCAGCCCCTGATTTTCTGTCCATGACCATGGTACCGGCTGAAAAAGGCACCTGTCTCAGAAGTGAAACAGGTGCCTTTTGTGCGCAATAAAGCCCGGAAGCAGCATCCGCAGATTCGCTGCCTGTCAGGCAGATTTGCGGCCTGCCAGGCAGCTTTGATCTCTCCGCCCTGCTCAGGCAGCTTTGATCTCTCCGGCCTTGCTCAGACAGCTTCGATCTCTCCGCCCTGCTCAGGCAGCTTTGATCTCTCCGGCCTTGGTCAGGCTGAACTTCGTGATGCCGGGGCCGACAAGTTCATAGACCAGGGTTCCGGCGAGGACAACCGCGCGGATCTGGCCGGCGTAATCGGGAACAACTTTCCCGGCGACCAGGGTCAGACCGATGGCGACACCGGCCTGAGGAATCAGGCAGGGGCCAAGATAGCTGCAGACTTTTTTGTCCGCATGGCAGACCCGGCCGCCCAGCCAGGCGCCGAACATTTTCCCGCATACACGGAAAAGAATATAGATGGCGCCGATCACGCCCACCTGGCCGAGGATTCCGATCTGGAGTCCCGCGCCGGAGGCAACGAAGAAAAGAATAAAGATCGGCGCTGTGATAGAGTCAGCGATATCCATGATCTGGCTGGCTTCCGTACTCAGGTTGGCGACCGTCGCCCCGAAGCCCATGCAGAGCATAAGGCTGCTGAGTCCCAGAAGATCCGCAAGACCGATCGCGGTGAAAAGAAAACCGACGATCAGGCCGAGCCTGTTCCCGCGCTTGTGGAAAAAGCGCATGGGAATCAGCATGATAAATCCCAGGGCAAAGCCCAGGAGGAGCGCCGCCAGAATCTGTCCGAGCGGCTGGAGGATGGACAGAAGCATGTTCGTGCTTCCGCCTTCCAGGCTCTTCGCCACGGCAACCGCGATCGAGAACAGAAGCAGAGCGGTCGCGTCATCAATCGCGACGACGGACAGCAGGGTCTGGGTCACCGGTCCCTTCGCCTTGTACTGGTTGATAACCATGATCGTGGCCGCCGGTGCCGTAGCAGCGGCGATCGATCCCAGAACGAGGGAAAACGGCAGATCATGTCCCGTTCCCGCCAGCGCCGCCACAACAAAGACCACGGCGAAGAGGGATTCCAGGCTGGCAATCACAACAGGGGTCACGCCGACCTTTTTGAAGTATGAAAACTTGAATTCATTTCCGATGGAGAAGGCGATGAATCCAAGCGCGACCTCCGATATCACGCTGATCTCATTCACAAAATCCTCCGTGAGGACTGTGCGCGGGATGCCGAGCGCCGGAAGAAAATAGGGGCCCAGAAGAAGACCCGCTATCAGATAGCCGGTTACGTTGGGAAGTTTGATATGCTTGGCCATCCTTCCCATGAAGATGCCAAACAGAATCATTAAGCCAAGCTGCAGAAGTGTATTCAGTGATAAGTCCATCAGTCGTGTACTTTAAAGCCCTCCAGATAATCGATCGGTACAGTAAACAGAATTCCGGTATCTCCCTTGTCAAGGCCTCCGGTTACCTTGTTGACCGCCTCGATGATGATCGGAACCTTCGATTCCGACGCCGCCATGAAAATCGTCCTGTTCTCCTTGTGTTCCGGATTCAGGATATGTCTCAGAGACAGTATGAATCTGAGCTCATCCTCCTCGGAAAGCTCCTGCATCATACCGTGCGAACTGATCACGGTTGCTCCCTGCAGCTTGCGCTCGGAAAACTCTTCCAGAAGCTCCTGCAGGCATTCGGTCTTGTTCAGAACGATGATCACAAGCTTCATGTGCATTCCATTCATTCCCTGCTGCATACTCTCCCTTCCCTTTCTTCCGCCGCGGAAAACCTTTCAGGGCGGCAGATAAACTGAAACAAGAGTTACTGTTCACGGCACTTCTCCCGAAGGTCCGCGAATCGTAACGAAAAGAACCGGCTATATTATAAGCTTCAGATGAAAAAATGCAAGCCCGGATTGTGCCGCGGCCGCAGAGAGCTGCTCTTGCTGCGCCGCAGGCTTCTCGCAGCAAAGCTGCCCGATGTCCGTCAGCACTCAAATGTATGCTCATGCAGGCATGGCAGCCACTTCCGGGCTTTATCACGCTTTCGGGTTTTATCGCGAAAAACGCCTGCATCCATACGGAAATGCAGGCGTTTCGTTCATTCATTATACGGACTTATTTGATGGCCGCGGCTTTTTTCTTTCTCTCCGCCAGAACCATCTTCTTGGCGGTTGCGATGCTCTGCTTCAGATGCCGCTTCGCGGGGCAGACATAACTGCAGCTGCCGCACTCGATGCACTCCGCGCCGTGATCTTTGTCAAATACTTCCAGGTCATTGCGCTCCGCGGCGTCCGCCAGCCTGCTCGGTACCAGGAACTCCGGACATGCATCCACGCATCTCCCGCAGTTGATGCAGGCAGTGGTCTCGCTTCTGGAGACCTCGTCCTTCTCGATCACAAGGATGGAGGACGATGTCTTGGTGACCGGTACGTCCGTCGTGATCATGGAGAAACCCATCATGGGGCCGCCGGAGACAACCTTCTCGGCCTCTGAACGGAATCCGCCCGCCGCCTCGATGATCTCACTGACATTCATGCCGACCGGAACCAGGAAGTTCGAAGGATTCCGGATCCCTTCCCCGCTGACCGTCAGGACACGCTCGTAGAGGGGCTTGCCCTCAAAGATGGCGTCGCTGATCGCGCACAGGGTGCCGACATTGTCGACGATGCAGCCCGCGTCCGCCGGAAGACAGGAAGAATTGATCGCCCTGCCGGTAATGGCGTTGATGATCTGGCGCTCACCGCCCTGCGGATACTTGGTCTTCATAACCGCAACCTCCATGCCGTTCTCACCGGCACAGAGGGCGCGGAGTTTCTCCACGCAGTCCATCTTATTGTTTTCCACCGCGAAGACGCCCCTGGCCATCGGGAACAGCTTCAGGATGACCCGCATCCCCTGGATCAGGCGCTCCGGCGTCTCCATCATAACGCGGTAGTCCGCTGTGATATAGGGCTCGCACTCGCAGCAGTTGGCGATGATGGTATCGATCTTGAGCGGATCCTTCGGCATCAGCTTTACCCTGGTCGGGAATCCCGCTCCGCCCATTCCGACGATGCCGGCTTCAGCGACACGGTTCAGGATCTCTTCCTTCGTCATCTGTTCAAGAGGCTTGACCGGAAGACGCTCCGCCTCCTCATAGAGGCCGTCATTTTCCACCAGGATACAGCTGACAGGGCTGCCGGTGGCTGTCATGTGCGGCTTGATCCCCTTTACCGTCCCCGACACGGAAGAGTATACCGGTGCGGACACGAATCCGCCTGCTTCCGCGATCATCTGGCCGCGGAGAACGCGGTCCCCGTTCTTTACAACCGCCTTCGCAGGTGCGCCGATATGCTGAGACAGGGCAAATGCCAGCTGGCCAGTCGGTTTCAGTTCCGTGATCGGGCTGCCCTTCGCCAGCTCCTTGCCTTCAAAAGGATGCACGCCGCCTTTAAACGAAAAAAGTTTCATTCTGACTACCCCTTTCCCGCGTTTACTGCCTTGCAGGCCTTCCTCATCTACGATAAATAAAGCAGATACCAAAACCAGGAAACACTTAGAATATCTGTTTCTATGAAAACACTTAGAATATCTGTTTCTATGAAAACACTTAGAATATCCGTTTTTTACGAAAACCCTGAGAATATCAGTTTTTACTGAAACGCTGATAGAATCAGTGATTCTTAGTATACAATAAACCCCGCTCCTCTGTCAAAGACAGCGGATACTTCTGCGCTGTCAGATCTGTGCCAGCACGATCGCACAGGCCATAAGGGCACATCCGGTCAGTTCCCGCGCCGTCATGGTCTGATGAAGGATCAGAAAGCCGGCGATCACGGAGATCGCGGACTCCAGGCTCATGATCAGGGAGGCAACCGTCGGGTTCATCCCCTTCTGCCCGATCACCTGCAGCGTGTAAGCCGCCCCGCAGCTCAGAACGCCGGCGTACAGGATCGGCACAGCCGCACCAAAAATCTGTGAAAGCTGAGGCTGCTCGGTCAGAAACATGAAAGCCGCGCTGACAGTCCCGGACACCAGGAACTGCAGGGCGGAAAGCTGAACCCCGTCCACATGTGGGGCGAAGCGGTCCACCAGCATGATCTGCAGGGAGAAGAAAAATGCGCAGCCGATACAGTACAGATCCCCTTTCTGTATCTGCAGCTCCCCGCCGGCAAGGCAGAGGAAATACATCCCCGCAACGGCGGTCAGAACCGCCAGCCAGACCTTCCCTCCTGCCTTTCTCCCGGCGAAAATGCCGAGGATCGGGACCGCCACAATATACATGGCCGTGAGAAATCCGGCCTTGCCGACCGTCGTGTACTGGATCCCGATCTGCTGCAGACTGGAAGCGACCGCGAGCGCGGCTCCGCATAAAAGCCCGCCTTTCAGCAGCATTCTCCCGCCGGAAGCTCCGTTCCCTTTCCGCAAGGACTGTTCCGCGCCGCCTGCGGCCTCTCTCCCGCTCCTGCCTTTTGAGCGGACCAGGATAAATGGCAGCAGGGTCGCTGCGCCCAGAAAGAATCTCACCGCATTGAAGGTGAAGGGGCCGACATGTTCCATGCCGACGCTCTGGGCGACAAAGGCGATTCCCCAGATGACGGCCGTCAGGAGCAGGTACAGGGAGTGCCGGAGCTGATAGTTTCTTTCAGATGTCATAGACGGTAATAATCAATAGGCCTTGCCCCAGTAAACCATCGTCTTCGCGGGTCTTCCGCACCAGACGCAGGTGTCCGCCAGATGCTCCTGCTTAAAGGGCATGCAGCGGCTGGTCACTCCGCCGAGCGCGTCCTTGATCTCATTCTCACAGCTGACATCCCCGCACCACATGGCCTTGATAAATCCGGGCCTGTTGTCCGCGAGATCTTTGAATTCTTCTTTTGTGACCGCCGTGTAGGTCATCTCTTCCGTGCGGGCTTTCGCTGCCTCGAACATATCCTTCTGGATCTGCGCAAGGACTTCCTTCACACATGCGCCGATCCCCTCCAGGGGAGCGGTGATCTTTTCCCTGGTGTCACGGCGCACGATCACGCACTGGCCCTGCTCGATATCCTTCGGACCGATCTCCAGGCGCACGGGAATGCCGCGCATCTCCTGCTCGGAGAACTTCCAGCCCGGGCTCTTGTCCGCGTCATCCAGACGGGCGCGGATGCCTGCAGCAAGCAGGGTATCCTTCAGGGCGGCGGCCTTCTCCAGGACGCCTTCCTTCTTCTGCTGGATCGGGATGACCATCGCCTGGACGGGCGCCACATTCGGCGGCAGCTTGAGGCCGCTGTTGTCGCCGTGCACCATGATGATGGCGCCGATCATTCTGGTCGTCATGCCCCAGGATGTCTGATGGCAGTATTTAAGGCTGTTGTCCTTATCCACATACTGGATATCGAAGGACTTCGCGAAGCCGTCCCCGAAGTTGTGGCTGGTGCCGCACTGCAGGGCCTTGCCGTCGTGCATCAGGGCTTCAATGGTGTAGGTCGCGACGGCGCCGGCAAATTTTTCCTTATCCGTCTTGCGTCCGCGGACTACGGGGATCGCGAGGAACTCCTCCGCGAAGTCCGCGTAGACGTTCAGCATCTGCTCCGTGCGCTCCTGGGCTTCCTCCGCCGTGGCGTGCACCGTGTGGCCTTCCTGCCAGAGGAACTCTCTGGACCTGAGGAAGGGCCTGGTCGTCTTTTCCCAGCGAAGAACCGAGCACCACTGGTTGTAAACCTTCGGAAGATCCCTGTAGGAATGGACATCCTTTGAGTAGAAGTCGGAGAAGAGGGTCTCGCTGGTCGGTCTTACGCACATGCGCTCCTCCAGCTCCTGCGCACCGCCGAAGGTCACCCATGCAACTTCGGGGGCGAAGCCTTCCACGTGGTCTTTCTCCTTCTGCAGAAGGCCTTCCGGGATCAGGCAGGGCAGATAGACATTCTCCACCCCGGTCTCCTTGAAGCGGCGGTCCAGCTCATTCTTCAGGTTCTCCCAGATCGCGAAGCCGTACGGCTTGATGACCATGAACCCCTTGACCTGCGTATAGCCGGTCAGGTCAGCCTTCTTGACTACATCCGTATACCACTGCGCGAAATCGACTTCCATCGAAGTGATCTCTTCGACAAACTTCTTATCACTCGTCTTGCCCATAGCTCCTCACTCTTCCAAAATCTGTCAACTTTAAACGGTTAAACATTCAGCACCCTCTGCAGCTCGTGCAGAGGGATGCCCTGAACAAACTATTTCAAAAATGCAATCACGTCATTATAGCATGCATCTGTGCGGGGTGACAAGGCACAGCTTCTGCTACTGTTCACTGGCCTCTCACACGCTCTCCACAAATCGAAGGAAAGCTTCCTGTCCCTGTGGATTTCTCTTGTAGACGCCCGCGCATTCAAGAACCTTCGAGAATACGATGCCGATCTCCTTCTGAAGGATCCCGTCCAGATTTTCTGCGTTCAGATCGCTGTACTTTGCCCGGATCTCATCCATCCAGTCGGCGTGCTTGGCAAGCTCCTCATCCGCCCGGTAGTCCTTTCCGCTCAGAACCGCATCCTTCAGATCCGCCATCTCCTTCTTCAGTCTGGCCGGCAGAATCGCGCAGCCCATGACCTCGATCAGGCCGATG
>DGHP01000033.1:11789-12000 GCA_002392705.1 Lachnospiraceae bacterium UBA3845
ATGTTGTTGCGCAGCACCAGGTCAATCTCGTAACGGTCTCCTCTCATCCGCGCGATGGGCGTGATCGTATTGTGCTTCTCACCCTCTGTCTCGGCATAGATAAATGCCGCCTCATCGGTATATCCGCGCCAGGCCGTCAGGATCCTGTCCGACAGATCGACGATGCGCTCCGAATCCTTCCCTGTCAGGCGGATCACCGACATGGGCCATT
>DGHP01000033.1:12175-12312 GCA_002392705.1 Lachnospiraceae bacterium UBA3845
CGACGATCGGAAGGTCCGCGTTCGACCCGACAAAATAGTGGGGGAACTGCCGCACAAAGTCAAAGAGTTTGCGGAAAGCGCTGCGGTCGATCTTCATCGGAACATGTTCTTTATTGAAGACGATGCAGTGCTCGTTG
>DGHP01000112.1:0-2694 GCA_002392705.1 Lachnospiraceae bacterium UBA3845
TCCACGGTATCCAGTCCGTCGACGTTCGCGCTCTGGTAATCGGAATTCTGGTACATCTCCAGGGAGAATTTTACGTCTTCCGCCGTCAGGGGAGTCCCGTCGTGGAATCTGACGTCATCGCGCAGATGGAAGGTGTAGTCCAGGCCGTCCTCGCTGATTTCCCAGCTCTGGGCAATGCGCGGTTCCGGATCCTCTGCCCCGTCCGGGTTCATGTAGATCAGTTTGTCATAGATCTGATTGAGAATGTTGATCTCAATGGTCGTGGAATAATCCGAAGGATGAAGGGTCTCAATGTCGGCGTCCATCGCAACCACCAGATCGGTCTTTCCCGCTGCGGCCGCATTCATGGAAAGCATCATGCCGAGGCATGCCGCGGCACAGAGTACACTCAGTTTCTTCATAGTTTTTCTCCTCCCATATGAATATCCGGTTTTTGCGTTCCCTTTAAAAACAGCTCCCCGGATCCGTCCGGAGCAGCTGCATAAAGTTCTGTAAAAGCGATCCGTCCGGAAGCCGCGTGCCGCGCGGCCTGCAAAGCAGGACTTCCGCTGCGCAGCACTGCGATCCGTCGTAGACTCTAAGGAGATACTGATATAATCAGTGATTCTTTAGAAAGGCCAGGCGGCAAAGGCCGAAAATGCGTTCATCAGGTCGATTCCGCCTTCGATATCCTCCGTGCTCACTACACTGCTCTGGGAATGGGGATAGCGCGTGACCACGCAGATTCCGCTGGTCCGCACGCCCGCTCCGGTCAGGTTCATGCTGGACGCGTCGGTCCCGCCCCGGTCGATCACTTCTCTCTGGTACCGGATTTTCTTTTCCGCGCAGAGCTTCTCCAGAATCTCCAGAACGTCCTCATCCGCAATCACGGACGGATCGCAGACCTTGACCCCGATCCCCTTTCCGACCTTATTGTGCCCCGTCAGGTCGTTTGGATAATCATGGGCAGGGGTGATGTCAACGGCGATTCCGATATCCGGCAGGATCTGCTGCGCCGCGACTTTGGATCCGCGGGTGCCGACCTCCTCCTGCACCACAAAGCAGTAATAGATGTCATTCGGCAGATTTCCCGGGTTTTCCTTCAGGGACTCGATCAGCTGGTAGCAGCCCAGGCGGTCATCCAGGGCTCTGGAACAGATCCGGTCCCCGTTAAGATGCGTATAAGGTCCGAAATAGGTGCAGCAGTCACCGATCTTTACCAGCTTTTCCGCCTCTTCCCGGTCTGCCGCGCCGATGTCAACAAAAAGCTTTTCAATCTTGTTTCCCGCTTCCTCGATCGGTCCATAGCAGCCCACGACGCCGGTCATCCCGTTCCGGAAGATGACCCGCTCATTGTAGGCGGATCCTGCCCAGTTCCAGCCCATATTGCAGATCCTGAGAAGGCCGTTCTCCTCGATATCCTTGACCATAAAACCGATCTGGTCCATATGGGCGGCGTACATGATCTTTTTGGACTTCTCTCCGCCGGTTCCCCTTTTCAGCACGATGAGATTCCCGACGCCGTCCGTCCACATCTCATCCGCGTATGCCTCCACTTCCTTCTGTATGGCTTCCCTGACTGCCTTCTCATACCCGGAAACGCCCCAGATCTGCGTCAGCTGTTCCAGAAGTTTTTCATCTCTCATCCGTTTCCTCCCGATATTTCCGGCCTGCCCATGTCAGGCCATATGCTGCTCCGCACTGCCCGCTCTGTTATGGTCCGCCGGCCTGTGCCGCACGATCCGCCATGGTCTGCCGGCCTGTGCCGCACGCTTCGCTACAGCCTGCTGTCCCGACTTACTCCGTCATGGCTCTGTATTTTTCGTAACGTTCCTTTGCGAGCTTCGCGCCTTCCGCAAAGAGCTTCTCCGCATTCTCAGGGAAGGTCCTCCTCAGAGAATTATAGCGCACCTCGCCGTCCAGGAACTGCTCGTAATCGATCGAAGGCTCTTTTGAATCGAGATGGAACCTGGGCGTTGTCTCCGGGTTATAGCGGTAGAGGAACCAGTAGCCGGCGTCCACTGCCTTCTTCATCTCATCCTGCACCTTGTCCGTACCGCATTTCAGGCCGTGCTCCTGGCAGGGCGCGTAGGCGATGATCACGCTCGGGCCCTTGTAATCCTGCGCCTCGCGGACCGCCTTCAGCAGCTGGTTGTTGTCCGCGCCAATGGCGACCTGGGCCACATAGATATTGCCGTAGGTCATCAGCATGCTGCCGATATCCTTCTTGGGCTGCTTCTTGCCTGCTGCCGCAAACTGGGCCACCGCCCCGACCGGGGTCGCCTTGGAAGACTGTCCGCCGGTGTTGGAGTAGACTTCCGTGTCCACAATCAGTACATTGACATCCTCGCCGGTGGCGATGACATGATCCAGGCCGCCGAAGCCGATATCGTAGGCCCAGCCGTCGCCGCCGTACATCCAGAAGGTCTTTTTCGCCAGCTGGTCTTTGTAGCGGAGGATGGTGCGCGCCTCCTGGCAGTCCTGTTTCTCAAGCGCCGCGATCAGCTTCTGCGTCGCGGCCGGCGATGCCTCAAAGTCGTCATAGCACTCAAGCCAACCGTCGATCGCAGCGCAGAGTTCAGGATCTTCCGCCTGCTGCCTGTAGGCTGTCAGGCGCGCCTTCTGCGCTTCTCTCTGCTGACGGACCGAGAGGACCATGCCGAGGCTGAATTCGGCATTATTTTCAAAGAGGGAGTTGGACCAGGCAGGCCCCTG
>DGHP01000112.1:2807-4246 GCA_002392705.1 Lachnospiraceae bacterium UBA3845
GAGCAGCCCGTGGCGTTCGCCCAGTAGATCCGGTCTCCGTAGAGCTGGGTCAGAAGCTTGGCGTAAGGAGTCTCGCCGCAGCCCGCGCAGGCGGCGGAAAACTCCACGAGAGGCCTTCTGAACTGGCTTCCCTTGATGGTATAGGGATCGAATATATCCGCCTTCTGAGGCAGATTCAGGGCGTATTCCCAGGAAGCGGAGCTGTCCTCCGCCTTCGCGGCAGGCGTCATGGTAAGCGCCTTCTCCTTTGCCGGACAGACATTCGCGCAGCTTCCGCAGCCGGTGCAGTCCAGCTCGCTGATCTGCATGGTAAACCAGAGGCCTTCAGCCTGCTTTCCTTTTGCCGGAGCGATCTTCATGCCTTCCGGCATGCCCGCCTTCTCTTCCTCCGTCAGGAGATAGGGACGCACGACCGCGTGCGGGCAGACATAGCTGCAGCGGTTGCACTGGATGCACTGCTCCGGATTCCAGACCGGAACCCTGGTCGCGATCCCGCGCTTCTCGTAGGCGGTCAGGCCCATGTCCATGATGCCGTCCTTATATTTCGCAAGGAGGCTGACCGGAAGATCGTCGCCCTTCTGCTCATTGATCGGATCCAGAATCTCAGTGACGACTGCCGGCACCTTTCTCTCCGGGGCCGGCGTGTCAGCGGCGTCCTTCCATGAGGCCGGAACCTCGATGCGGACAGAGGCATTTACCCCCGCGTCGATGGCGGCCAGATTGCGGCTGACCACCTCTTCGCCCTTGGCGAAATAGGTCTTCTCCGCTGCCTCCTTCATATAGCGGATCGCGTCCTCCTCCGGAATGACCGGCATCAGGTGGAAAAATGCCGCCTGCAGGACCATATTGAAATGGTTGCCCAGGCCCAGCTCCTGCGCAATCTTTGTGGCGTCGATGGTATAAAGCTGTATATTCTTCTCCGCGATCTCCCTTTTTGCCGCTGCCGGAAGATGCTTTTCCAGCTCCTCCGGACTCCAGGGGCAGTTCAGCAGCAGGATGCCGCCCGGCTTGACCTCGGAAGCGATGTCATAGCGCTCGATGTAAGTCGGATTATGACATGCGATAAAATGAGCCGATTTTACATAGTAGGAGGAACGGATCGGCTTGTCGGCGAAGCGCAGATGGCTCTTCGTGACGCCGTAGGATTTCTTCGCGTCGTACTCAAAATAGGCCTGGGCGAACTTGTCGGTATGGGAGTTGATGATCTCAACCGTATTCTTGTTGGCGCCGACGGTGCCGTCCGAGCCAAGGCCCCAGAACTTGCAGCTGACAAGGCCGTTTTCCTCCGGATAGATGCGCTCCTTCTCCGGCAGGGAGAGGTGTGTCACATCGTCCGTGATGCCGATCGTGAAACTGTTCAGCGGCTTCTCCGCCAGCAGGTTCTCATAGACAGCGGCGATCTGGGCCGGTGTCGTGTCCTTGGAAGAAAGGCCGTAGCG
>DGHP01000011.1 GCA_002392705.1 Lachnospiraceae bacterium UBA3845
ACGCCCAGAAGCCTGTTCGTATCGTCCAGAATGGGAATGCTGTTCTCGGAATAATCCTTCAGCCGTTCGATACAGTCCGAAATCTGCTCGTTCGCGTAGACATAGGGGAAGGAGGACGCGATGATCTCATCAAGAGGCGTGTCCTTCCGGGCGGTGATCAGATCCTTCAGGTCTACCGCGCCGCAGTAGATCTCCTGCTCGTCCACGACGAAAAGGGTGGCGATGTTGTCGTTCTCCTCCGCCTGGCGCACCAGCTCGCTCATGGCCTGTTTGATCGTCATATTCTCACGGATGACGATAAAGTTGGTGGTCATGCGGCTGCCGATCTCATCCTCGTCAAAGGAAGCGATGAGCCGGATCTCCCGGCGCAGGTCATCCGAGAGCAGATCCACGATCAGCGCCCGCTTATCCTTGTCCACGCAGCGCAGGATCTCCACGGCGGTGTCCGTGTCCAGTCCGGAGAGGACCGCGGCGGCTTTTTTCAGATCCATCTCACCGAAATATCTGCCCGCCTCATCGCTCTCCAGATATTCGAATACGTCCGAGAGCTGTTCCGCCGGACAGACGCGGCAGAATTTGATCCGTTCCGATTCGGAGAGCATGCCGAGCACGCCCGCAATATCACTTCCGTGGTAATCCTCCAGCTGCCGCATGATGGATTTCGGCGCGCCGCCGCTGCGCAGCACGGCGAGGATCTCCGCAGTATAGTCCGGCCTTACGCCGGCCGCATTTGCCTGAATGTCTTTAGTTTCCATCTTTTTCCTCCGCTGTTTCGTTTTTTGGAACGGCAGCGCGGAAGATCTGCTCAGGGCAGAGGTTCCGCGCACGCCGCAGATCCCGCGGGTTGATGGTTACTATTCACGGCTCTCCACGCACCAGGCCGCAGACCATCCGTGCTGTGCACGTATGCCGCATCTTCGATGCTTTTGTCTGTGGCTGTGTGTGGAGTTCCTGCTTCGCAGGCATTATTTGAAATCAGAACCTGTTTCTTACGCGTAAACGCGACGAACCAGAACCTGATTTCAAATAAGCCGTGAATAGTAACGTTTTATGCGGGTATTGTCCGAGACATGCGGGTAAAATGGACATAAAAAGTCCGTGTACGCACAGGCATACACGGACGGACAATGCAGAATCAGGAACGCGCAGGCGGCAAAAAGTGCCGATCCGCGCGTTGAGCCGCGCATCGTCGTAAAGGTCCGCTTTGCCCGTTACTGTCACCGTTTGCCACTTTTTTCACCTCCTGTTCAGGGATTCTTTCAGGAAAACACTGATTCTTCTTCTGCCTGGAAAAGAATGAATCAGCACTTTCTCATGATAACACCCCCGCGGAAGGAAAGCAATCGCGGGGGTGTTAAAAAACTGAGGATCGCTGCGGCGGGTCCCGGAAACAGAGAGGCGCCGCGGCAGATCTTATAAAAATGAGGAATGCTGCTGCGGGCACCGGAAACGGAGAGGTACCGCGTCAGGCTTTAAGATTTAAAAACTCAGGGACTCCGTGCAGACGTGAGCCGGTGAGACCGGGTAGTGGATTCCGTGATTCAGGCTGAAACCGGTATCCCCGTTAAAACCGTGCGCGGAATTGGAGGCAAGCAGCCACCTGTGGCTCCGGTTCGTGTCATAGCCCTGTACGTCCACGTTGTACCAGGTACCGTCGATCTCCACCTGGTTCCAGTAGTGGCTCTTGCTGCCGCCGTTTTTGACGATGATGGTCTCGATTCCGACCGCGTCCGCCAGAAGCTTGAAGGCGGTGGAATAGCACCAGCAGTCGCCGACGCCTTCATCGATGACGCGGAAGAAATTCCCCTGCCCGGGGCCGTAGGAAGCGCGGTCTGCGATATATTCGGCAAAGTAAACGACCAGCTCTTCTTTCGTCATGGACGGGGAGACGCCCGCCAGGGCTTTCGCGCGGAAATCCGCTCTCTTTTTCCAGACGGAAGACTGGGTGACTTCCAGATCACAGCTGATGGTGAGCCCCTCCGGGTCGGTACCGGTGATGGTCAGGGTTCCTCCGGAAGGCCAGACCGTGATCTTCAGCCGTTTGCTACTTTTGTAATCGGAGCTGAGAATGTGGGCGTCTTCCGCGCAGGTTCCGGAGAAGGTCCAGGTCCAGTCACGGGCGGCCGCTTTTTTATTCAGCTTCAGTACTACAGCCTGTCCGGTCTGGATGCTGTTTCCGGACAGAGAGCGGATCTTTCCGGCATTCCGGGAGGAAACCGGATTCTTTACAATGGCCGGCTCATCCATATCACCGGAAGCATCGATGACTCCGGCGGAAGCGGTGCTCTCTGAGGAAAGGTCCTGGTCCGCGGCCGGGGCCGCTGGCGTACGCGCAGGCGCGGCTGCTGTAAGGAACAGGGACATGGCCAGCAGGATGCCGGCTTTACGGATCATTGATTTCATGAAAACCTCCTGAATTCTCCCCGGGAGGGGACGATTCCCGCTCCTTTTGGAGAACGATTCTTCGCGATTCTATAGTTAACATAACTGTAACATGTTTGTAACGAAAAGGCAACAGCTGTTTGAGAGGGAAGGCAGCGGGGGATGCTTGAAAGGGAAGGCAGCGTGGGAAGAACCGCGGGCAGGAAGGATCCTTCTGCAGGAGGGGACATGATTCTTGACTTGCGCAGTTACGCTTGTCATAATGTTCAGAAAAGCCGGCTGTATGAGACCTGCCGCTGCCTGAACAGGGCAGCCGCCGGGACATGCCTGACTTCCGGTGCAGGCGGAAGCCCGGCTCTGCGCATGCGGGGCAGTGACCGGATCCGCGCCTGCCGGCAGAACAATACGGGGTTATAAAGGAGAAGGAAACTATGCTGAGAATTGAGCATCTGTCGAAACGCTACGGGGAGAAAAAAGCGGTGGAGGATCTGTCCCTGCATATTCAGGCAGGGGAGATCTTCGGTTTTATCGGCCATAACGGCGCGGGAAAGAGCACCACGCTCAAAAGCGCGGTGGGGATCCTGCAGTTTGATGAGGGAACGATTCAGATCGGCGGAAAGGACATCCGGAAGGAGCCGCTTGCCTGCAAGAAGATGCTGGCTTACATACCGGACAATCCGGATCTGTACGAGTTCATGAGCGGGATTAAATATCTGAACTTTGTCGCGGATATCTTCGGCATTCCATCTGCGGAAAGACAGGAGAGAATCCGGAAATACGCGGATCTCCTCGAACTGACGGGGGATCTGGCGGAGCCGGTCTCTGCCTATTCCCATGGAATGAAGCAGAAGCTGGCCGTGATTTCGGCCTGGATCCATGACCCGAAGCTGATCGTGATGGACGAGCCCTTCGTCGGACTGGATCCTAAGGCTTCGCACCTGCTCAAGGAAATGATGCGGGAGCACTGCGACAGGGGCGGCGCGATTTTCTTCTCCACCCATGTGCTGGAGGTGGCGGAGAAGCTGTGCGACAAAGTCGCGATTATTAAGCAGGGACGGCTGGTCAGGGAAGGTACGATGGAAGAAGTGCGGGGCGATGACAGCCTTGAGGAAGTATTCCTGGAACTGGAGGCGGAGTAAATGCTGAAAGTACTGTTAAAAAAGCAGCTTGCGGAAGTATTCAGAAACTGCTGGTTCGACGCGAAGAAGAACCGGATGCGTTCGAAGAAGGCCGTTGCCGCATGGTTTTTCATTTATCTGGTTTTGATAGTCGGCCTGCTGGGCGGCATCTTTACAGTATTGTCGCTGAACGTGTGCGGCCCGCTGGTTCAGCTGGGACTGGGCTGGCTCTATTTCCTGCTGATGGGCGGAATCGCCATTCTGCTTGGCGCCTTCGGCAGCGTGTTCAACACCTATTCGAGCCTGTATCTGGCCAAAGATAACGATCTGCTGCTTTCCATGCCCATACCGGTCCGGACGATCATGGCCGCGCGGATTCTGAATGTTTATCTGCTGGGGGCCATGTATTCGGCCGTGGTGCTGATTCCGGCAGTTTTTGTATACTGGCTTGAGGCAGGGCCGTCCGCGGCGCGGATCATCTGCGGCCTTCTGCTTCTTGTCATAGTGACGGTGATTGTGCTGCTGCTTTCCTGCGTGCTGGGCTATGCGGTGGCAAGGATCAGTGTGAAGCTGCGGCACAAAAGCTTTTTCACGGTTCTGCTTTCCCTGCTCTTTATCGGAGGCTATTATTTCTTCTACTATAAGGCAAATGGATTCCTCCGTGATTTTCTCATGAACGCGGAAAGCTACGGAGAGAAGATCAAAGGCGCGGCATACGGACTCTGGCTGTTCGGGCGCATCGGGGAAGGGGATTTTCCGGCCGCGGTGGTTTTCGGCGCGGCGGCGGGGGGACTCTTCCTGCTGGTCTGGCATATTATAGCAAAAAGCTTTTTGAGCATCGCTTCAGCCGGCGAAAAGACCGGGAAGGTCCGCTACGTGGAGAAAGCGGTACGGCAGAAAACCGTGCCCGGCGCGCTGCTTGCAAAAGAGTTTTCGCGCTTTACATCCAGCGCAAGCTACATGCTGAACTGCGGTATGGGGATTCTTTTTCTTATTGCCACCGGCGTGATGCTTCTGGTTATGGGGCGGGAGTTCCTGAAGCTGGCCGCGCAGGCTCTTTCCGGCCGGCAGGACAGTATCGCGGTTCTGCTCTGCGTGATGATCTGCATGATCGCTGCCATGAATGATATGGCCGCTCCGTCGGTATCTCTGGAAGGGAAAAGCATCTGGATCCCCCAGTCCCTGCCTGTCGCGCCGAAGACCGTACTTCGGGCAAAAGCGGCGGTTCAGCTGATCCTGTCAGGGATTCCGGTTCTGTTCGCTTCCGTATGCGCCGCGGTTGTTGTTCCTTCTTCCGTCCCGGTCCGGCTGCTTCTCTGCCTGACCGCCCTGGTTCATACCGTTTTTTCCGCCATGTTCAATATGATGCTCGGGGTTAAGATGCCGGTCATGAACTGGACCAGTGAGACCGGCCCCATCAAGCAGGGCGGCGCGATCGTCGTCTCCATGTTCGGCGGATGGGGCATCTGCATCGCGATGGGCGGGCTCTACCTGCTGATCGGCTACAGAATCGGCGCAGTCCCTTATCTTCTTCTGTGCAGCCTTCTGCTGGGCGCTGCGGCGCTTTTCCTTCTGCGCTGGCTGGATACGAAAGGCGCGGATTCCTTCGCGGCTCTGTGAAGGTTTTGTGAAGAAGGGAATTTCTGTGGAAATGGTATCCCCTGTCCGTATGTTATAACAGCTGCGGAAAACAGATGCGGCATGATTGATATTGAGAAAAGATACGATACAGGAGGTAAATACATGAAAAAAACAATTGGAGCGCTTCTTTGCGCAGCGCTGGCGGCAGCTTCTTTCACCGCATATGCGGGAGAGACCGAGGCGGAGAAAACAG
>DGHP01000038.1:0-1422 GCA_002392705.1 Lachnospiraceae bacterium UBA3845
GGTACCGTCTGTCATGGTGACATAGCTGTCACAGGTTACAAAATGGGACTTTTTGCGCTGTTTCGCGGCCGCTTCGCCCGCTCCCTTAAAGAGCGGCTCATAGGGTCTGAATTCAAGATCGGTTCCCATGTAGCTTTCAAGGACCTCATAGTCCCCGAGAGGGCCGAGCACCTTCTCTGTCAGTGCCTGTGCCATGATATAGGTATAACCGTCGGCAGCCTTTACTTTGACATAGGTCTCATCCGGGTTAACGCAGAGCGCGGTGTTGCTGGGCAGCGTCCATGGTGTGGTCGTCCATGCCAGATAATAGAGGTTCTCCTCATCCAGGGCTTTGAAACGGACGATCGCGGAGCGCTCCTTCACAAGGCGGTAGCCCTGGGCAACTTCCTGCGCGCTGAGCGGGGTCCCGCAGCGCGGGCAGTAGGGAACAACCTTGAAGCCTTTATAGAGAAGCTTCCTGTCCCAGATCTTCCTCAGTGCCCACCATTCCGACTCGATATAGTCGTCATAATAGGTAACATAGGGGTTCTCCATATCCGCCCAGAAGCCGACGGTGTCGGAGAAATCCTCCCACATCCCCTTATACTTCCAGACGCTCTCCTTGCACTTGCGGATGAACGGCTCCATCCCGTATTCTTCGATCTGTTCTTTGCCGTTCAGGCCCAGTTCCTTCTCGACTCCCAGCTCGACTGGCAGCCCGTGGGTGTCCCAGCCGGCTTTTCTGGGCACATACTGCCCCTTCATGGCATGGTAGCGCGGAATCATATCCTTGATGACACGCGTCAGCACATGTCCGATATGCGGCTTGCCGTTCGCTGTCGGGGGCCCGTCATAAAAGGTATAATAGGGCGC
Organism: Lachnospiraceae bacterium UBA3845; assembly: GCA_002392705.1. Taxonomy (GTDB): domain Bacteria; phylum Bacillota; class Clostridia; order Lachnospirales; family Lachnospiraceae; genus Porcincola. Next base: position 853 of record DGHP01000038.1, read on the forward strand.
GCCCTCGCGCTGCTTCATACTCTTCCGGAAGATGTCTTCCTTCTTCCAGAAGTCATTCACCTCTTTCTCCCTGTCTACAAAGTTCAGGTCAGTGTTAACCTTATCGTAAAGCATAAACCGTCTCCTCCACGGCCCGCCTTTCTCGTCGGTCAGGGCCGAATCTGCAGCCTCGGGCAGCCCTGCGGTGCTCTCCCTCCGCGTTTACATATACAGGTCCGCTGTCTGCAGACCTGACGCCGATCATTCCGGAAGTGGGCAGATCAGTGTCTGTTCCGGTGCATTTCCGTCAGAAATACCGGTGCTTTCCAGGCGATTTCCCGAAAAAAGGGTATAGTACGCCCCTGAGGAAAGCCTTTATGCATTATATATATAACACTGTGCGGGTGTCAATTTGGGAAATCACGAAAAAATCAGCTTTTCACCGTGGAAACCACACACTTTTCACACCTGTTTTCCCCCGGATATGGTATGATAGAGCCTGTGGCCGTATGCGGAACACGAGGCGCCTGCCGGACGGAACACAACGCCATTCCCGGACAGGCAGCGGTGCGCAATATTCCGGAACATCGG
>DGHP01000038.1:1606-2137 GCA_002392705.1 Lachnospiraceae bacterium UBA3845
GAACACGGCCATGAACAGAATACTCCCTGAAAAAGGCTGGAACAGATATGATTGACAGAATCGAATTTACTTTCCCGTCCTCGGACGGGCTCACGCAGATCCGGGCGCTGAAATGGGTCCCGGACAAAGAAGTTGTCCTGAAAGGCATCCTGCAGCTGGTGCACGGCATGCAGGAATTTATTGACCGCTATGACGATTTTGCCCGCTTCATGGCGGAACATGGCTATGTGGTCTACGGGCATGACCTGCTCGGCCACGGTGCGTCCATCCTGAATGGAGATGAACGGCGCTGGGGCTATTTCGGTACCAACCCGACTCCGGAAGATACGAACACAGACGGAAGAGCGAGGTTTTCCTCCCGGTCTGATGACGGAGAGAAAGAAGGCTGCCGCATTCTGGTCAGAGATATCCGCCGCCTGCAGTCCATCGCCCAGGATGAATACCCGCATCTTCCCTGTTTCCTGCTCGGTCACAGCATGGGATCTTTTCTGGCGCGCGCATTTCTCTGTCTCTACGGGAGCAGCCTGAAAG
>DGHP01000038.1:2257-6912 GCA_002392705.1 Lachnospiraceae bacterium UBA3845
CGCAGGCCATTGCCCACAGCCACAGCTGGTTTTACCGCAGCCCCCTGCTCAACAAGATGGTGCTCGGCAGCAGCAACAAACAGTTTGTCCCCGCGCGAACCCCGGCGGACTGGCTTACCCGCGATGAAAAGATTGTGGACGCCTATCTTGCTGACAGAAGGACGCAGTTCACCTTCACCTGCAACGGGTTTTACAGTCTTTTCCAGACGCTGCATTACCTGACCGTGCGCTCCAACCTGGAACGCATGCCAAAGAATCTCCCGGTCCTTTTCATCGCAGGTGCCCAGGATCCGATCGGCAGCAACGGGGACGGCCCACGGAAGGCGGCAGTTCAGTTTACGGCGCTGGGGCTTGACAGAACTGCCTGCAAGATCTACCCGCAGTGCCGCCATGAAGTGCTGAACGAGCTCAACCGCGAAGAAGTATACCGCGATGTCCTGAATTTCCTGGATAGAACGTAAGTACCCCGCAGATATGGCTGAAGCCGTTCATAATGATCCGCGGCGGCATCTCATGGATACGCAGCGGCAATATCGCAGACATCCGCCGCGGCAGTTTCATGGATATGCAGCGGCAGTGCCGCAGACATCCGCCGCGGCAGAATGATTGTAAAGGAGTTTGAGTTCCGGCTATGATGAATCGTATCTTTGACATGGACAACCCGCTTTGGCGGTTTCTGGGAAAGCTCGCGGATCTTATGATCCTGAACGTTCTTTTCCTGCTGTGCAGTATCCCTATTTTCACCATCGGCGCGTCCCTGACCGGCGTTAACTATGTCTGCCTGAAAATCAGGGAGCAGGAAGAGGGCTATATCGTCAGGAACTTCTTTAAATCCTTTAAACAGAACTTTGTACAGTCAACCATCATCTGGCTGATTATGCTGGCGCTCGGTCTTCTCCTCGGTACGGAATTCTACATGTACCGTGATACGACCGGCACGCTTGCCAGGGTAATCAAAGGTATGATCGTTGTCGGTGCCGTCATGTGGACCATGGTGTTTTTTGCCATCTGGCCCATGCAGGCACGTTTCTATAATTCCATAAAAAACACTTTTATAAACGCGATCCTGGTGGCGTTCGCCAACGCGCCGCGTTCATTTGCCATGATCGGCCTGCTGATCGGAGTCCTTTTTATCTGCACCAGAAATGAATTCACCATCTCCTACGGCACGCTCTACTGGATCCTGCTCGGTTTCGCCGTCCAGATCCTGGCCAATGTTTACCTGATCTATCCGATCATCGAAAAACTGATGCCCGAAAAAACCGGAGATGAACTCACGCCCGACAACCGCTTCAATGTGGATGAAAACGCGGATTTTTCCGCCCTCGGATATACTTCCATACCGGAGGAGGAATTCCGGAAAATGCATGAACCGCAGCCGGAGCCCCCGAAAGATCCAGCGGACACGGAAGCCGGAAATCCTGCGGATGCGGAAAATATAAACACTTCGGACACGGAAAGCAAAGACGCTCCGGACACGGAAGCCGGAAATCCTGAGGACATGGAAAATAAAGAAAATGCGGATAACACGCCGCAGGAACAGTAAGCACTGTCATTAACAGATTGAAGAATACAGAACGAAAAACCGGGTGCTGTGGGAATCCTCCCGCAGTACCCGGATTTTTGATATTTATGCTTTCAGGAGCTTCCCTCGCGAAGGGCCGGCCGATTTCCATACCTGCTTCGAATATAGAGAACAGAGATTACCAGAACAATCGGAAAACCGATTCCGGCTAACACTCCCGCCTTTAAATTGTTTGACGCGTTCTGCGATACATTTCCGATAATTGCCGGTCCCGCAGCTCCGCCTAAATCGCCCGCAAGCGCAAGCCGAGCAAACATTGCCGTGCCGCCGGTCGGAAGGATCCGGGAGGAAATGCTGATGGATCCGGGCCACATAATACCTACAGAAAAACCGCACAAGGCGCAGCCTGTTAATCCTGCCAGCGGATTCGCTGCCAGTCCTGCAGCCAGATAACATGCAAGCTGTGTTTTTTTATAATTCTTCTTTCTGTCCAAGTTTATTCCCCGGCCCTGATATTTTTTACTGTCCTGCTCTCAATAGAAAAGTTCTCATATACTCTGTCGCCGCCCTGACCTGTAGGAGCCTGGGCAAGCATGCCGACTTTTACAGACTCCGCGTCTTTCATAAGAAAATATCTTGTCATGTAAAAATGTATGCCGTCTAAAGAATAATGGAAAGAAAATGCTCTTCCTGCCCGGCACACTCTGAGATATGCATAATTCTGGCCTTCAATATTGCATCCGTTGGCATCGTCGGATTCGCCGTCCTTAGTTACAACACTTACAGCGGCATGGGTTCCGAAATCCGTAAGCTCAAAACAGCATTTGGCCCAGTTTTCCATGTCCTGCATCACCATAACGGAAGCAGAATCATAAGTTTCCTTAAAATCATGGGATACCTTTACATTAAGAACAAAATCACCCTTAACCTCTGTGTAGAAATAAGGCGCATTGCAAAGGGACTCAGGAAGAATTCCTTCTTCACTTGTTGTGTTTCCTCCGCAGAAGAAGTCTGTCATGGCAGGAGCCTTGATCACAACCTTATTCTCTTCAAACCTGATCTCGCCTTCATTCAGCCATTTAAATTTTTCAAACATGATCCGCCATCTCCTTTGTTGAATATGTCTTACAGTGACTATTGTAATAATATCGTATTGTTTGTATTATTAAAGCAATAAAACCATCAGATATTGTAACTATATCGTCAAAAGGAGTTGTTATGGCGCTTTCATCCTGCATATCTTTATCAGACCGGACTTCCCCGTATACCATAGATGAAACCGGAACGCACGGAACTCCTGAATTTCCGGCAGCGATCTATAATGATGATATTACAGACAATTTTGTCAACTGGCACTGGCATGCGGAAATCGAAATCGGATATGTCAGAACGGGAATGATTCTTTTGGAATGCGGAAACAGAAAATATATCCTGTCCGAAGGCGACTTGTTTTTTATAAACTCCAATGTTTTACATGCCATGCGCAACCATAACCCCGGGAAACCATCCGTCTTTCGTTCCATCGCATTTGATGGTTCTGTAATAAGCAGTAATACGGAAAGTGTATATTATAAAAAATATCTGCATCCCGTCATTCACAGTGCCATTTTCAGAGATTTTACCTGGAAGCCGGATTCCGGATTCTATCCTGAACTGGACGGCCTTATAAGAAACGCATGGGATCTGATCAATGAGGAACCTGAGGATTATGAGATCGGCACCAGAAATCTATTATCCGGCTTCTTTGCCGTATTAAGACATGTAAATCAGACAGATACCGTTTCCGCCCGTCCGGCAGACCTGCTGCTGGAGGACCGCGTCCAGATCATCCTGAACTATATTCACGCCAACTATTCGGGGAACATAACTCTGGAGGACCTGGCCGCTGCCGCAAATGTCAGCAAAAGTGAAGTGCTCCGGTGTTTTAAGTCGATTATCAACATTTCACCGATAAAGTATCTGAAAAATTTCAGGCTGCAAAACGCGGCATACATGCTTAAGAACAGCACGTCTTCCATTCAGACCATTTATGAGTCATGCGGCTTTGACAGCAACAGTTATTTCTCTAAATCATTTAAAGAGATCTACCACTGCTCTCCTCGTGAATACCGGGACCGCTAATGGGCTCTCCCCAGCAGATTCGCAAGCTCCGCGAACTGCTCCAGAGTCAGAACCTCCCCGCGGACCGTTTCCGGCAGTCCGAGCGCCTTAAGCGCCGCCGCGGTCTGTTCCTTCGTAACAGGGAGAAAGGCCGCGTTCCCGAGAGAATTCACCAGGGTCTTCCGTCTCTGGCTGAAAGCGGCGCGGATGATATTGTGAAAGAGTTCCTCATTCTCCACTTTAACGGGCGGCGTTTCATAGATGTCCAGGCTGATCACGCTGCTGGAAACCTTCGGCCTCGGCATAAAGCTGCGGGGCGGCACTTCCACTTCCACATGGGGGCGGGAATAATACTGAACCGCCAGCGACAAAGACCCGTAATCCTTCGTCCCCGCCTGCGCCTGCATCCGGTCCGCGACTTCCTTCTGCACCATGACGGTGATGCTCTTCGCGGGAATATGCTTCTCAAAGAGTCCCATCAGGATCGGGGTCGTGATGTAATAGGGGAGATTGGCAACGATCCGCACCGGCCGCAGGGCTGGTGTTTCCCGTCCGGAATCCTCTGTGCCGCGGGCTGACGGTTCCCTTGCGCCTTCCTCCTCGCTGCAGGATGACGCTTCCCGCCCGGCATCCGCGCCTTCGCCGGAAAATCTGCCATATTCCCGGATGATTTCATTCAGGTCCGCCTTCAGAACGTCCTGGTTGATCACCGTCACATTGTCATATTCCGCGAGGGTCTCCCCCAGAATCGGAATCAGGTTCCTGTCGATCTCGATGGATACCACCTTCGCGGCCGCTTCCGCCAGATACTGGGTAAGGGTCCCGATCCCCGGACCGATCTCGATCACCAGGTCCTCTTTCGTGATCTGTGCCGCCTCTATGATCCGCTCCAGAACACGGGCGTCCACCAGAAAATTCTGGCCGAAGCGCTTGCGGAAATCAAATCCGTATTTTTCTATGATCTCCCTTGTCTTTGAGGGATTCGATAATTTTTCCATATTTCCTCACCCGGGACGGCGTCTTCTCCGCC
>DGHP01000092.1 GCA_002392705.1 Lachnospiraceae bacterium UBA3845
ACATAGGTCACCAGGCTGGCCAGCATGCGGAGAATCGTGCCTCCGCGGATCGGAAGGATACCGGCCATGGCATTTACGAAGCTTCTGCCGAGGAAGAGCAGGATCCCTCCCTTGCACAGAATGATGATGGAGGCCGTCAGGGAAAATACGTTGAAGCCGTGCTGCCAGTTCCCGTCCATGACGTAGTCCAGCACATTGATGGAGCCCGCCCGCAGAGTACTGTAGAGTGCGAACAGGGCAGCGGCGGCAGCCGCGTAGTAGATCATAATCCGGAATACTTTGAATTCCGCGGAGTTCCCTTCCTTTCTGCTTTCCGGGCTCTTTTCCTCCAGCTGCGGTTTTTCCGAATGACCGATCATGCTGTAGAGCGGAAGTCCCGTAATCAGAAGCAGCAGAAGGGCCGCCGCCGTACTCATGCAGCCGATCGGGAGCCTTGCGCCGAGCAGGCTCGCCTTCGCGATTACATAGTAGATCAGATCCGTTCCGATCACGTCCGTGACCGCATAGTAAGGCGTATTGTCGATCGTGATATAATCACAGAAATTGTCCCGGATCTGTTCCTTCGTAAGGCCGTATTCCAGCGGATCTCTTCCTGTAAGCGTTCCGCCCGGATAGTAGACAAACCTGGTTCCCTCCCTGTCAAGGACAAAGACAAGGCCGTTTTTCCCGGGATGCACCGTATCCAGCGTTCCTTCCAGGGAAAAACTCTTCAGAACACCGGCAAGCTTTTCCGAATAATAACCGGCATACAGATATCCTTCCTGGCTGACCGCCTGCCCCTTGTAGGGCACCAGAATCAGTCTGCCGTTATCCATCCAGCCGAAAAGGTCTTTTCCCTCGTCCTGGGCGGCCACCTTCCCGAGCAGACTGGTATTCGCGCCCTGGGCCGCTCCCGCGGCGGAGCTCTGCCAGGCGCTGCCGGAATTGCTCACCCGGTTGTCGCCCCAGATATCCAGGATCTTCAGTTCCCGGAAATTGAGAATATCGCAGAACTCATCCAGAATCTCCACGGTTTCCCGCTCCGGGTCCTTCTCCAGATACCAGCCAAGAAGCGCCAGCTGGGCCTTCTTGTTTCCGTCATAACTCTCGCAGAAAGACTGCAGCGCTTTTTCATTTTCCTGCATTCGCTTCTCGATCCTTCCGGTCTGCCTTCCGGCGGAATCGGCCCAGTTGGACATGAAAACCAGAGTCTGAAGGTAGAAGGCAATCAGGAACATGATCAGCCCGCCGAATATGGTGAACACCAGCAGTTTATACTGCCTGCTGTGCTGCGGCGTCATCTTGCCGCTTCCGGTAAAGTCCGTCATGACCCTGATCTTCTTCTGTCTCATAAGCAGGATGATATAATAGATCAGATCGATGGCCGTCAATGCGAATACAGCCCAGAGCGCAGTACGGATCAGCCTTCTCGGCGAAACCAGCTCATTCTCCGGAACCGCGCAGCAGATCCAGACGTCCTCCGCTTCATAGTAATCGGGATACAGATACATCCTCTGGCCGTCCACACTGTCCCAGAGAAAAGTGCCGCTCTGAATCTGCTCCATGTCCATCCCGAGACCGGAGACCGGCTCATACTTCAGAGTTTCATCCGGATAATAGAGGAGGCGGCCGCTTTCCCCGGACCAGGCAAAGGCAAATCCGTGCACGCCGATCGTTTCATTCTTCAGGATCCCCGTCCAGGAACCCGCATACTCCTCGATCGTTTTCTGGGTGAGCGCGTCAGCTTCAATCACGAATGCAAGCTCATCGCTTACCGCGTAGGCATAAAAACCGCTCCCCGGGGAAACGCTGTTCTCCGGATCCTCCTCCCCGGACAGGGACATCTCCCAGGCCTGCTGCTCGGAAAGTGAAGAAACCTCCGCTACGCCTCCCTCTTCAAAACAGTCGCGCAGCGGCGCGTATCTCCTGGATTTCAGGCTGCTTCTGTTCCCTGAGGCAGAAACCAGAATTTCTCCTGCCCGGTTGGCAACCATCACATCCCTCAGTTTCAGCTGGTCGCACAGCTCTTTCATATACTCATCGGTAAGCACAAAATCCGGATCATTCATCAGGACAGATTCCAGCAGATACAGGTCCTGTTCATAGAGTTCCCTGAAACTCTGTCTGGTATTCAGATAGACCTCATGTCTTGAAAGATAGATCTCCTCAAGGTACGCGGCGTTTTCCGCCATTTCCTTCCGGATATCCTCCATCACATAGCGGACCTGGATCCGCTCCAGTACATAGCCGAACAGTACAATGCTGATGCCCCCGATCAGAATCGCAAGAGCCGTCCTGATTTTCACGCCGGTTGATACTTTGCCTGTTTTTTTTGCTGATCCTTTTGCGGATTCTTTCATCCATACTCCTCTCAGAACGAAGTTTTAACTCTGACTGAATACCCCGTAAAATCTGAAACCCCTGCGGATGCCAGGTCAAAGCACTCCGCAGGGGTTCCGTTTGCCGGCCGCTTATTCACTGTCGATCGGCGTCGGTCTGTACTGGTTGAAGAAGGACGCCACATCATGAATTCCCAGTTTCTCGTAGTCGTTGGCGTAAATCGTATGCGCCGCGGCGGAATCCGTCATGGCCTGGTACATCGTAAAGCCGTCCAGGGCCACACGTCCGGTCCTCATAAAAGTATCGCCGAACTCAGTCCAGCCGATGTTCCCGTCCACGTTGCAGAAGATATTGAATCCCTGCCCCTTGAAATACTGGAACTTCGCGTTATCCGCGGTATACCCCCCCACGCCGCCGATATCGGCGCCGAAGGCAAATATGATCTTGTCCACATCACCCAGAATCGGGGAATTGACGGTCTTCCAGCGCTCATGGTCATTCATGAGACGGTCCAGGTCACTGCTTGTCGCGTTCAGATGTCCATAGGTATGGCTTGCAAAGGTCCAGCCCTCGGCCTTCATCGCGTCCGCTACAGCCTTCGCATCCCTGCAGTCCTGTTCCCAGTCAAAGTCGGGATGCTCCTGAAGCCAGAGAATCTGGTCCGGATCCAGGTGCGGATCATTGATATCCTTGTAATAGTTGTTGGTACGATAACCGAACACACCGTTATAGCCTGTCATGGCGACGGTCCCCCTGGCGCCGTGATAGGCAAAGTCCGGATGCTGCTCAATAAAGGTGTCCATACGCGGAACCACGTCGTAATCCCCGACCGTGGTGTTCCCGTTCTCATCCGTATATACGCATTTCGGTTTCCCGTTCTCATCCACCACCATCTTTGTGGCGTAGCCCTGGGTTCCGATTCCATAGGAATGATAGTAGCTCAGGTCGTCTATGGACAGAACGAAGGGTTTTTTATCCGGCGGCAGCATCAGGGATGTATTGCGTTCAACATGTACAAGGCCGTCCGCCCCTGTAGTCTTCACGCACATGTCATCCAGGCTCACCATCACGTAGCCGGCTTCGTACATATCCTCGATCATGCGGTCAAATTCCACTGTCGTGGTCATGGCCGCGTTGTTCTGGCGGACTCTGTCCGCGCCGAGGGTATTCACGTCAAAGGCGCGGTCATCATTAATCAGGGAATGGAAAAAGATGTGCGGTACGGTGCTCACGTCAACCGCCACACAGCTGCTCTTCGCGCTCTCCCATTCCGACACGGCCTGCCGCATCTCCTCCGTCATCTCAGACTGGGACAGCAGGGCGATCGCCCCGTCATAGTCATAGCCGGCCGCCAGAGTCCGTGCCTGGCTCATAAGGTCTGCGGAAGCCGCAGGGGCAGCAGAAGTCTCCTGCTGATCCGCTCCTTCTCCCTGGGCGTCCTGGCTGTCAGGAGAAGCATCCTGTGTTCCTTCCTGGCCGTCAGATCCGCTGTCTTCAGGAGCTGACGTCTCATTTATCACGGATACCGCGGGCGTATTCTTCGGGTCCGCCGGGGTGATTCCTCCCGCTCCGCCGCGTGTCTTTCGGAACATCGTCACTCCGAACCAGACCGCCAGCCCGATAAGAAGGATCAGCACAGCGGCGATCGCCAGCTTAAGGCGGCGGATCCGTTTTCTGCGGGCAATCATCTCCTCCCGCCTTCTTCTCTCCCTAGCCCTCTGTCTCTCATCCATTGCCGGCCTGCTGTCACGCGCTCTCTGTCTCTCATCCATCACCGGCCTGCTGTCACGCGCCCTCTGTCTCTCGTCCGTCGCCGGCCTGCTCTCACGCGCCCTCTGTCTGTTGTCCATCGCCGGTCTGCCCTCCGGCCTTGCAGTCTGCCCGACTGTTCTGCGCCCGGCGCTGCTTAGAGCGTTCCTGTTTGAATTATCGCTTCCCATGGCTCCCCCCTGTTTCGCTCAGGAATCCCCACCGCCTTTCGGGACGGTGACCCCTGATGAATCTACTCCCCTGTCTGCCGGCATGCCGGCATTCTTTTCTTATTATCTTCCCGCGTCCTTCAAATGTCCAGTCCAACTTTTCCTGTCCCGGCCTCTTTTCCGCTTTCTCCGTTCCGCATTTTCCGGTTTCCTCAGCCATTGCTTTCCGGAGTCCTGCTTGTTCAGTCCCGGCTTTCCGGAGTCCTGCTTGTTCAGTCCTGGCTTTCCGGAGTCCTGCTTTCTCCGCCGAGCGGATAATGGCAGGCGACTTCTCTCCCGCTTATCTGCCTCATCTTTGGTTCCTCCGACGAGCAGAGCTTTGTGGCGAAAGGACAGCGGGTATGAAAGCGGCATCCGGAAGGCAGATCGACAGGACTTGGCAGTTCTCCTTTCAGAAGTTCAGCCGTATCGCTGCGCCGGTGCGGATCCGGAACAAGCACGGCGTTGATCAGAAAACGCGTATATGGATGATGCGGATTCTGAAAAACCTCCTCTGTCGGTCCGGATTCACAGATCTTTCCCAGAAACATGATGCAGACCCGGTTCGAGATGTGCCGGACCACCGAGAGGTCATGACTGATAAAAAGATAGGTCAGCCCCCGCTGCGTCTGCAGTTCCTTCAATAGATTCAGGATCTGGTTCTGAACCGAGACATCCAGCGCCGAAACCGGCTCATCACAGATGATAAGGTCCGGATCTGCCGCGATGGCTCTCGCGATCCCGATCCTCTGCCTCTGTCCCCCCGAAAACTGGTGCGGATAGCGGTGGAGGAATTCCCCCGGAACGCCGACCGCCTTCATAAGCTCCAGCACCCGCTTCGTCGTCTCCTCCTTCGATCCGCAGACCTTATAGGTTTTCAGCGGTTCCGCGATCAGATCCCGGACCGTCATGCGCGGATTCAGCGACGCGTACGGATCCTGGAAAATCAGCTGGAATTTGCGCCTGTAGCTGCCGAATTCCTTCTCCTTCAGGCCGGTTACGGCTTTTCCTCTCACCAGAACCTCCCCTGCATCCGGCTCGATCAGGCGGATCAGAAGCCGTCCGAGGGTGGATTTCCCGCATCCCGACTCCCCCACAAGTCCCAGGGTCTCCCCTTCACAGATCCGGAGGGACACGTCGGACACCGCATGTATTTTTTTCTTTCTGCCGGCAGGAAAATCTTTGTTCAGATTCCTGGCTTCCAGCAATACCTCGCTCATGCCGGCTCCTCCTTATCAAAGAGATGGCAGCGTACCCGGTGTCCCGGCTCTGTCTCAATCAGTCCGGGAAGAAGATCCGCGCAGCCTTCCCCGCAGCAGCCGCAGCGCAGCGAAAAACTGCATCCCGCGGGCAGATGGAGCAGATTCGGCACGACGCCCGGAATCGTGTCCAGGATCCGGGCCCCGCTCCGCAGCGAGGAGACCGAATCCAGCAGCCCCTTCGTGTAGGGGTGGCAGGGATGATCGAAAAGAGTAAAGGTGTCCGCCTGCTCCACGATCCGGCCCGCGTACATGACATACACGTAATCACAGACCTGGGCGATCACCCCGAGATTGTGACTGATCAGGAGAATACTGGTTCCCGACTCGCACAGCTTTTTCATCAGCCTCAGGATCTGGGCCTCCACCGTCACGTCCAGAGCGGTCGTCGGCTCATCCGCGATCAGAAGCTTCGGCCTGCAGATCATGGCCATGGCGATCAGAACCCTCTGCCTGAGGCCTCCCGAAAGCTGGTGGGGCCAGGCGCGCAGACGCTTGCGGGCGTCCGGGATGCCCACAGCCTCGAAGATCTCAGCCGCCCGCTCCTCCGCCTCATGCCTTTTTACATGCTCATGCAGAATAAGAGCCTCCTCCACCTGCCGTCCGACTCTCACGACCGGATTCAGGCTTGTCATCGGCTCCTGGAAAATCATGGAAATCTCAGAGCCGCGGACAGCGCAGCGCTCATGCTCAGAAAGCGCCGCGATATCACGGCCGTCCAGCAGGATCTCCCCGCTCTTTACCTTTCCGGGCGCTTTCACAAGCCCCATGACCGAGCGGGCCGTCATACTCTTGCCGCAGCCGGATTCCCCGACAATACCCACGATCTTCCCGGCGGGTACTTCCAGGGACACGTCGTCCACGGCCCTGATCTCTCCCTTCTCTGTGAAGAAACTGGTGCACAGATGCCGCACCTGCAGCATAGCCTGTTCCGCCATAAAACCACCTATCATTCACTGCTTCTTCTGGTGCGGGTCCAGGACGTCCCTGAGTCCGTCTCCCAGGAAATTAAAAGCCATCACAATCAGCATGATCGCCGCGCTGGGCACCAGGCTCAGCCATGGCGCGTTATAAAAATACTGCCGTCCCGCATTGACCATCTGGCCCCAGGACGCGTCGGGCGGCTGGATGCCGAGCCCAAGGAAGCTGAGGCTGCTCTCTGTGAGAATGGCAGAAGGGACATTCAGCGTAAACAGTACAATCAGAGTCGGCAGGCAGTTCGGCAGAATATGCCGGAAAATGATGACCGCCTTTGAAACGCCGATCACGCGCGCCGCCTCCACATACTCTTTCTTTTTCAGCTGCAGCGTCTCCGACCGGACAATCCGGGCAACGCCTGCCCAGTTGACCAGGGCCAGGGTCAGGAACACATTGATCAGCCCGTCGCCCAGCATATACATGATCACCATGGCAAGCAGCATGGACGGAAAAGCCAGCATGATGTCCGCAAGGCGCATGATCACGGCATCCGTTCTGCCGCCGGCATATCCTGACACAAGCCCCAGCAGGGCGCCGATCAGCATGCTCAGAAGGGTCGGAACCACACCGACCAGGAGGGATACGCGGGCCCCGTAGAGCAGGCGGGTCAGGATATCCCTTCCTCCCTCATCCGTGCCGAACAGATGGCCGGAGGAGGGCGGTGACAGGCGGTGCAGCAGGTCCA
>DGHP01000017.1:0-850 GCA_002392705.1 Lachnospiraceae bacterium UBA3845
AAACCAAGAATCTCAACAGTGCGGAACTCCTGCGTCCGGAATACACCGACGCGGTTACGCGCAAATATGGATTCAAGGACTGGGAGTCTGTTCTGGCGGCGATCGGCCACGGCGGCCTGAAGGAAGGCCAGATTGTCAATAAGCTCCGCGAGAATTATGAGAAAGCCCACCAGAAACACCTGACCGACGAGGACATCCTTGCGGGCGGCATGCAGAAGGACCAGAAGAAGGTTACCCGCTCCAGAAGCGGAATCATCGTCAAAGGGATTGATGATGTCTCGGTCCGCCTGTCCAAGTGCTGCAGCCCCGTGCCGGGCGATGAGATTATCGGATTTATTACCAGAGGCAGAGGCGTGACGGTCCACCGGACAGACTGCGTCAATATTGTGAATCTTCCCGAGGAGGAGCAGGGCAGACTGATCGAAGTGGAGTGGGCCCGGGACACGCAGGGCGATGAAAAGGGCAAACTCTACATGGCGGAGATCCGGATCTTCGCGCGCAACCGTACCGGGCTGCTTGTGGATATCACGAAGATTCTTACAGAGAGGAAGATCGATGTTCAGAGCGTCTCTTCCCGCATGAGCAAGCAGGGCATGGCAACCATCGCCTATGAGTTCCAGGTCCAGGGCAGGGATGAGCTGAGAGAACTGATTGAAAAGATCCGGCAGGTCGACAGTGTGATCGACGTGCAGCGCACCAGCGGGTGAGCCGCAGCCGGGAACAGGGATATGATCACGGCGTCCGTTCAGGCGGACGCCTGTATTTTTTAAAACAGATATGCGGATATGGGTATGTCCGGGTGAATCCTTATGTGCCCGGGCATGCATATTGCCGGGGCAGAAGCGTAACG
>DGHP01000017.1:958-18466 GCA_002392705.1 Lachnospiraceae bacterium UBA3845
GCCGGGAGGAGGGGCTATGGCGGATTTGGAACTAACAGTTCTTGTGCTGGGAATCATAGAAACAAATACCTATATTCTCGCCAATAAGCAGACAAAGGAAGCACTGCTGATCGATCCGGCCGACGGCGCGGACAGGATTATGGATTTTCTGGCAGAGAAGGACTATCATCCCGCTGCTATCTATCTCACCCACGGGCATGACGACCATTTCGGGGCTGTCAATGAACTGAAGCGGGAGTTCGGTCTTCTCACTTACATCATGAAGGAGGAAGAGGAATTCGTTCAGTCTGTCAATTTTAACCTGTCGGGGCTGTTCGGGCATCCGCGGGTGACGGAACCTGAGATGTTTTTTGTGGACGGCCAGAAAGTCCGCGTTCTCGGAACGGAGATGACAGCGATCCTGACGCCGGGACATACCCCGGGAGGCGCCTGCTATTATTTCCCGGAGGAAAAACTCCTTTTCTCCGGCGATACGCTCTTCTGCGAATCCGTAGGGCGCAGTGATTTTCCCGGCGGGAACGGGGAGCAGCTGATCCGCTCCGTCCGGGAAAAGCTGATGCCGCTTCCGGACGATGTGAAGGTTTATCCGGGACACGGGCCGGACACGACGATCGGATATGAACGCAGGCACAATCCTTATGTCAGGGGAAGCGCGATATGAATGCAGTCCGCAGGATCCGGATTTTTCTGGATGAGAGAAGTTTTGAATATGATATTTATACCCTTGTGATCGCCTTCTTCCAGGGAGCCGAGGTTCATGTCTTTGATCCCGGGGATAAGTCTTTTCCGGAAGCTGAGCTGACGCTGGACGTGTCTGCTTCCGGGCAGGATGCCCGCCTGCTGCTGGAGAAGGCCCCGGCGCCGGCAGTTCCCGCTGCACGCCAGGATCAGAGTGTACACCCTGCTCCGCAGGAGTCCCCGGCGTCGGCAGTTCCGGCCTCGTTCCGGGATCAGAGCGCACATTCTGCTCAGCAGGAGTCCCCGGCACCGGCTGCTTTAGCGGAAGTGCCGGAAAACGCGGCAGATGCTTTCCGGGAAGAGCGGGTCATTCCCGCATTTTCCGGCCTTGAGAGAAGCGGGCAGAAAAACTGTCTGAAGAGGGCGCTTTACGAGATGCTCCGTTCCCTGACGGGAAGAGATCTCCCCTGGGGGAATCTGACGGGAATCCGCCCGGTCCGCCTGGCCATGGATTTTCTGAAAAGAGAGGATGGCGACGGCGGCGCGGCGGCGGAGGATCTGATCCGATCCTATTATGTAAGTGAGCGGAAGGCAGACCTTGCGGTACGGATCGCGCAGAGGGAAAAAAGGATCCTGGACAGGCTCTGCCCTGAGGAGCATTTCAGCCTCTATGTGGGGATCCCCTTCTGTCCCAGCATCTGCCTCTACTGTTCTTTTTCATCGAGCCCCCTCGGCATCTGGGAAAAGAAGGTGGATGATTATCTGGATGCCCTCATCCGTGAGATCGAGGCGTCGCGGACCTGTTTTCCGGATAAGAAGCTGCAGACCGTCTATATCGGCGGCGGGACGCCGACTACCCTGAACCCTTTGCAGATGGACAGACTGCTGAGCGCCCTGGAGGAAAACTTTGCCATGGACGGCATCGCCGAGTTTACGGTGGAGGCAGGGAGGCCGGACAGCATCACGCCTGAAAAGCTGGAGGTGCTGAAGCGCCACGCTGTCAGCAGGATTTCAATCAATCCCCAGACCATGAACCAGAAAACGCTGGACCTGATCGGAAGACGCCACAGCGCGGAGCAGACGGAGGAAGCTTTTGCCCTGGCCAGGAGCATGGGATTTGACAATATCAATATGGATATCATCGTCGGCCTTCCAGGGGAAGGACTTGAGGAAGTGCGGCGGACGATGGAACGTCTGATGGAGATGAATCCGGATGACATCACGGTGCACGCCCTGGCGCTGAAGCGGGCGGCGCGCCTTTCCCTCCATATGGATGAGTACGAGAAGATCTCCTTCCGGGCGAGTGACGAGATTATGGAATGCACGGAAAAGGCCTGCGAAGCGCTTTCCATGAGTCCTTATTATCTCTACCGGCAGAAGAATATGGCAGGCAATTTTGAAAATGTCGGCTACGCCAGACCGGGAAAAGCAGGCCTTTATAATATCTTGATTATGGAAGAAGTTCAGAGTATACTGGCACTTGGAGCGTCCGGATCCACAAAGATCGTTGAGCCGGACGGCAGAATCTGGCGGATCGAGAACGTGAAGGATATCCGCAGTTACCTTGAGCGCATCGATGAGATGATCGCGCGAAAGGATCCGCTCAGGCGGCAGTGAGCCGGAGAAAACGCCGAAACGGCAGTGCAGAGCTGAATCTTTGCGGCGGATAAACGGCAGATCGCGGAAAAGAAAGAAAAACAGGGATAAGGAGCATTTACAGATATGGCAGAATCTATGCAGGGCCTCAGGCGCACCCACAGATGCGCGGAGGTAACGGAAGCGCAGATCGGCAGCGAAGTGACGCTGATGGGCTGGACACAGAAGAGAAGAAATCTGGGAAGTCTGATTTTCGTGGACCTCAGGGACCGTTCCGGCATCATGCAGGTAGTCTTTGATGAAAATGATATCGGTGCCGAGGGTTTCGCGAAAGCCGGGACGATCCGCAGCGAATATGTCCTTGCGGTAGTCGGCAGGGTTGAAAGAAGAGGCGGCGCGATCAACGAGAAACTGAAGACCGGCACGATGGAGCTGCGCGCGACCTCGCTGCGCATCCTCTCCGAGTCGGAGACTCCGCCTTTCCCGATCGAGGAGAACAGCCAGACAAAAGAGGAGCTGCGCCTGAAGAACCGGACACTGGACCTGCGCAGACCTGATATACAGAGGAATCTGATGGTGAAGAGCCAGGTCGCGAGACTGGCCCGCGATTTCATGGCAGATGAGGGCTTTCTGGAGATCGAGACGCCCATGCTCGGCAAGAGCACACCGGAAGGAGCCCGCGATTATCTGGTCCCGAGCCGCATCTATCAGGGATCTTTCTTCGCACTGCCCCAGTCCCCTCAGCTCTACAAGCAGCTGCTGATGGTGGCAGGTTATGACCGTTATTTCCAGCTGGCCAGATGTTTCCGCGATGAGGACCTGCGTGCGGACCGGCAGCCGGAATTCACCCAGATGGACATGGAGCTGTCCTTTGTGGATATTGATGACGTGATTGACGTGAACGAGCGTCTGCTGAAGCATCTCTGGAAGGAAGTTCTCGGAATCGACCTGCAGATCCCCTTCCCGAGGATGAAGTGGATCGACGCCATGAACCGTTTCGGCTCCGACAAGCCGGATCTGCGCTTCGGGATGGAGCTGGTTGATATCAGCGAACTTGTGAAGGACTGCGGATTCAGCGTCTTTGCGGACTGCGTTAAAAACGGAGGCTCTGTGCGCGGCATCAATGTCCGCGGCCAGGCATCCATGCCCCGCAAGAAGATCGATGCCCTGACGGATTTCGTCAAGGGCTACGGAATGAAGGGACTGGCTTATATCCAGCTTAAAGAGGATGGAACAAAGTGCTCCTTCAGCAAGTTTATGAAAGAAGAGGAGATCAGCGCCATCGTGCAGGCGATGGACGGACAGCCGGGCGACCTTATCCTGATCGGCGCTGATCAGTTTAAGCTTGTCTGCCAGACGATGGGCGCGCTGCGCTGCGATCTGGCCAGGAAGCTGGACCTGATCGATCCGGAGAAGTTTGAGTTCCTCTGGGTAGTGGAGTTCCCGCAGTTTGAGTGGAGTGATGAGGAGAACCGTTTCATGGCCATGCATCATCCCTTCACCATGCCGATGGAGGAGGATCTGAAGTATCTGGATCCGAAGGAAGATCTGGGCAGGATCCGCGCGAAGGCCTATGACATCGTCCTGAACGGTGTGGAGATCGGCGGAGGTTCCGTCCGTATTCATCAGTCGGATATCCAGGAGAAGATGTTCGAATGCCTTGGCTTTACAAAAGAACAGGCACAGGAGCAGTTCAGCTTCCTGCTGAATGCTTTCCGCTACGGAGTGCCGCCTCATGCGGGACTGGCCTACGGCCTTGACAGAGTGGTCATGATGATGCTCGGACTGGATTCCATCCGCGACGTGATCGCTTTCCCGAAGGTAAAGGACTCTTCCGACATGATGACGCAGGCTCCGGCGCCGGTTGAGGAAAAGCAGCTGAAAGAGCTTGGAATCGAGATCAGCACTGCTTCGAAAGAATGACACAGAATACCCCCGGACTTGTCCGGGGGTATCTTGAGCGAAATCAATTCCGCCTTGGCAAAATTGTGCCCGAGCGCACGGCAGCTTTAGCTGCCAAACTTCATCTGCGCGCTCGCGGCATCCGCCGGAGGCTTCAAACTTCACCGCAGTCCGAAGAGGTAAGATCAAAGAGTCCAGCGGCGGATTCCGGTTCTGCTGAGCGTTCAGAAAGCTTCCGATGCCTCACTGATATTACCGAGCAGGGCATCCGTAAATCCTGTTATATCTGTGACCTGCCAGCTGCTGCCGTCGTTGGTCAGACGGATCCTGACCGGATAGTCCGCGCTGCGGGCATCCATTCTGAAAGCATCTGTCAGGCAGAGGGCGGCTGCTTCCGTCATGGCGGCTGAATCGTCGGTCAGGGACTGTACAGTCCCTGCGTATTCGATCAGACGATTCCGGAAAGAATCAAGGACCGCCGCCATATCGATGCTCGTCACGGTAACCTGCGCGACCGCTTCCGATCCGTTTTCATCGATCTGTCCGATCTCATAATGGTAGAATTCTGAGATCAGGTTAAGGTAAAGTCTGTCGATCTCGGAAGATGATCGGGCGTAGGTGGAGAAAAAGTCCTCTGCATCAAGGTAGGAGGCCCATTCTTCCTCTGTCATGGAGGAGAACTGATCCAGCCAGATGGCAAGAACCTCACCGGCTGAAAGCAGATACGGATCCTGCAGGTATTCTCTCAGGAAACCTGTGAGAAGACTGCGGAGGCTGCTGTCGGGGCTGACCGACCAGTGCCGGTCTGTTTCTACCGCAAAGACACTGCCTTCGTAGCTTACAAGCTCGTATTCATTCCTGCTGAGCAGCCCGTTCACCAGAGAGAGGTTCTGCAGAGGGCTGTCTGTTCTCTCTGCGGACGCCGGAGCGGTTTTCTCACTGCCCGGCGAACCATGACCGTCTGAAAGACTGCTCCGGAGCATCTCACTGCGCATATCGCGTGCCAGAGCCCGGGTATCGATGTTTTTGAAACGGACCTTTATCTCCGCGGTTTTGCCTTGTCCGCTGCAGGACAGGATCTTATAATCAAAGTGTGCGAATAATTTCTGAAGCGCCTCTGCCTGCTCCGGATCGGTTCCCATGGGATCATCTGCGCTGATCAGCATGCTGACTGCATCCGGATCAAATCTCCGGATCTGGTCCAGCGTCCTTCTCACTGCCCGCACCGGGGCTCTGTGCCGGCGGACATTGGTAATTACAGCGGCTGAAAATAACAGAATCAGGACGGGGAGCAGGATCCAGACCAGTTTTCTGACGGACAGGCGGGCGGTTGGGGATATTCTGCTCATGATTTTTCCTTCCTTTTCAGATCATTTTAAGAGAAGCGGAACAGAAAGTCAATATCGACTGTTATAGATATGAGGGATGTCTGCGGAATTCGGCCTGGAAGGCGGAATGGATCCCTGTTCTAAGGGAAATACGAATTAATCAGTGTTTCCCTAAGAAAAAATTCATTACTTTGACACAATAAGGTGGTAATATACGGCATTGGAAACCGGGCTGGGTGAAGAAAGCGCGGTTTCCGGTTTTTCATCCGCTGATCTTTTGGGGAGAAGCCGATTCATTGTTTTTAAGCTGCTGATCTTTCCGGTCAGCATTTCCAGACCATAATACGCCCGATTCCGGCTGTATAAGCGAAGGCGGCGTTCCGCGCCTGCTGCGCGGGAAGCCGTGAATCGTACATGACAAGAGGTTTTCTATGAAAAAAGCCATTATTTTTATCATCCTGCTCGCTGCCCTGTGCGCAGGGGGATATTATTGTTACGAGGAGGGGCTGATTGACCGGTGGTTTCCGGGCTTTCTGGAGAAGGTGATTCCCGGCTATGAGCCGAAGGAGCCTGCCGGACGCGTATCCTCTGATGCCGAGAATGCAGTCTTTCTGGACAGCGTGAGCATTCTCTGCGGGCTGGGGAGCGGCAGCGGTGAGATCCTGCGCTTCTCCGGCGAAGTGGAACCTCAGGAGACGGTTTCCTATGACCTGGACGGAAACCGGACAGTCGGCGAGTGCTTTGTGAAGGAAGGCGATCATGTTTCCGACGGACAGGAACTCTTTATCTATGATACGGCGGAAGATGAACAGGACCTGGCCCAGGCGGAGATCGATCTGGAACGTCTTCAGAACAGCCATGATACTTCAGAGGCGGAGATCGTGGAACTGACAAAGCAGTATGAGTCGGAGAAGACCCCAGAGAATGAGCTGGAGCTTCTGACTGCGAAGAACGACCTTAAACAGAACGCCCTTGACCAGGAAGCCAAGCAGAAGGAGATCGACAGGCTGAAGAAAGCGATCGAGAATTCCTCAGTGTACTGTGAGGTGGATGGCGTCGTCCAGTCCATCAATGATGACGGATCAGACTCGGGCAGCGGCTCCTACGCTTACGGGGGCTCCTCCTCGGATTCAGCCTATATCAAGATCCTGAAGACGGGCACCTACCGGATTAAGGCAAGCGCGAACGAGCAGAATATCAACCTGATCCGTCCGGGCATGTCCATGCTTGTTTTTTCCAGGACCGACAGTTCCCTGATCTGGCACGGAGAACTCTCCGAGATCGACACGGACAAAGGCGGGGAAGAGGATCAGTCCCCCTTCGGCAGTTCGTCCTCCGGATCCAGCAACTATGCTTTCTATGTGGAACTGGAATCTTCGGACGGCCTGAT
Organism: Lachnospiraceae bacterium UBA3845; assembly: GCA_002392705.1. Lineage (GTDB taxonomy): Bacteria > Bacillota > Clostridia > Lachnospirales > Lachnospiraceae > Porcincola. The sequence goes on from DGHP01000017.1 coordinate 7,853, forward strand.
GCTCGGGCAGCACGTTTATCTTGAGGAGGATATGGGGCAGGAATATGCCCATGACGGTATCTGGCTGAACGATTATTATTTCGTGACTGATCCGGACGGCGGCACATATGTGTGGGCGGCGAACAGCAGGAACCTTCTGGAAAAACGAAAGGTGGAACTGGGGGAGGAGGATCAGGAGCTTCATCTGCATGAGGTTGTGAGCGGCCTGAATGAGGATGATTTTATCTGTGAACCTCAGGAACGGCTGGAGGAAGGTCTTCCCGTGAATTACAATGAACGGGGGACCGGCTCGGCTGAGAACGCTTCCGGCATGCCCGGTGAAGACGGCGGCATGGATCTGAGCGGTTCCGTCAGTTTTGGCACAGATGATCCGTCTGATGAAGAAGGTTTATTCGACGCGGAAGACTTCTTCAGCGGCGACGGCCTGATTGACGGAGAAGATCATTTTTATGATGATGACGGATTTTTCGACGGGGACCTGATCTTAGAGGAGGAGACAGAGCCGGGAGGCACGCCGTTTGTGAGCGACGCCGGAATGCCGTCCTATGAAGGGGACCTTCTGCTTTCTCCGGACAGCAGCGGTCTGCCTCTGGGAAACCAGGGACTTGTGTTTGCGGACGGTTCTTCAGGATCAGCTGAAGGTCTCTCCGCCGGCAGCACGGAAGAAGAGGAACAGGTGGAATCCACCCCGCTTACGGACTTTGTATCTGAGGCAGGCCGGAAGGCTTCTGCGCTTATCGATCTGGAGGGATAGTCAGCTTTGATTCTGAAACTGGATCATATCAATAAAGAGTATAATACCGGGAAGCTGATTGTGCCGGTTCTGCATGATGTCTCTCTTCATGTGGAAGAGGGGGAGTATGTGGCGATCATGGGACCATCCGGTTCCGGAAAGTCCACTCTGATGAACATTATCGGCTGCCTTGACCGGCCGACCAGCGGGACCTATGAACTGAACGGAGAGAATGTCCTGAATAAGGATGACAGGGCCATGGCGGATGTGCGCCTGAATAATCTGGGTTTTGTTTTTCAGAATTTCCAGCTTCTGGCCAAACAGACCGCCCTGGATAATGTGGCGCTGCCCCTGGTCTACGCGGGTGTAAAGAAGCGTGAGAGGATCCGCCGCGCAAAGGAGGCGCTCGCCAGGGTGGGGCTGGCGGACAGAGTTCTTTTTACTCCCAGCCAGCTTTCCGGCGGACAGAAGCAGCGTGTTGCCATAGCGCGGGCGATGATCAACAATCCCCGTCTGCTGCTTGCGGATGAGCCGACCGGAGCCCTCGATTCACGGTCGAGCATCCAGCTGATGGAGCTGTTTCAGGAACTGAATGACAGCGGAGTCACAATCGTGATGATCACACACTCTCCGGAGATTGCTTCCTATGCGGGGCGGATCTGCGATATCTTTGACGGAGTGATCTCGGAGCGCTGAGATGGAGAGAATATTCCGGCCATGGCTGCGCCTTCCCCGCAGGCATGGCTGCTGGACTGTCATCCGCGGTCATTTCGTCAAAGCACAAAGCCTTGTTCTGGAAGGAGAAGAATGAAGATTAGAGGAATCATTCTGACTGCTGCCATCTGTATCGGATCTGTTGTGGGCATTTCCTACGGTGTCAGCAGGGTCATGAGATCCAATGTGAAACCGGTTGAGGTAGTTGAAGTCGCTTCGGTCAACAGTGCCGGCTTCAGTTTTTTAAGCTCGGACACGATCAGCGGCACTGTAGTCTCAAGAGACACGCAGTCGGTGGAACTGGATGACGAGCATAAGCTTGTCGCGGTGTATGTCTCGGCCGGCGATAATGTTAAAAAGGGCGATAAGCTGCTGGAATATGACATGACGGCAGATGAGCTGAAAGCGGAGAGCGCGGATCTGGACAGGCGCAGCCTTGAACTCAGCCTTAAGAATATGGAGAAGGATCTTGAAACGCTGAAAAGCGGGAAGATGCCGGGGGAAGATGAGATAGATGACTCTGATGATTCCGCGGATGCGGATGAGGAGGAAGTAGACCTTACAGGCAGCGATTTTGATCCGATCGCCGCCGCACATCAGGCGGAAGCGGAAGGGATGGGCATGAGCGTGGAGGACTATCTCCAGCTGCGTGACCAGGGAGGGGAGAATCCTGCTCCGGCCGGCGGAGAAGCTGCCCCATCGGAGGAAAAGAAAGAAAAGAAGAACCAGGAAGGAACTGCCGCGCAGGCTTCTTCCCCGGCTCAGGATATGGCGGACATGATCGATGATCAGAACAAGCAGATTGTGTCCATGGTCTCCGGCGGACATGGCATAGGCGGCGGATCGGGAAATGATGCGGATTATTCCACTGTCCTTCAGGCGTCGAACATCTTCCTGTCGGCAGTCAAGAGTGCCATGGATACAGCCCAGTACAGTCCGGGGAATCTTTCTTCTGCGGCCGATACGGTAAATACCGGTATCCAGTCCTTCCGGAGCAATCTGTCCGTCCCCTCGGAAAGTTCCTATACGAACCTGCTTGGACAGACGGCGACCAGGCATAGCTACAGGGTGAGCGACGCGGTGCGTTCCGCTTTGGGCGACAGTGTGGCGGATTCCATGCAGGAAGGCTATGACAGGCTCCTGGTCTATCAGTTCCTGATCCTGCTGGAGGATCTGAATCCGGACGGCAAACCGTCTTCGAAATTCAGAAACCAGAAGATAAAAAAGATGTCTTCAAAGATCCAGGCGGCAGTGGACGCGATCGGGGAACTTCCTGAAAGCGTCTACGATCCGGGAACCGGTAAATTCAAGGGGGATTTCAGGGACCTGAATAAAGATGTATTCGGGGACGAGTCCTATGCTGAGTTTATAAGCAATATGGCCGGCAGGCTTTCCGGCACGGTCAGCGATCCGAATGAGAACGGCGGAGGCGGAAGCGGCTTCGGCGGAGGCGGCTGGGCAGACGACTGGGGAGGCGGATATACGGCCGAGGAACTGGCGGAAGCCATCGCGAACCAGGAGAAGAGCATCAAGGAATGTAAACTACAGATCCGTGAGGCGGAGCTTGAAGTAAAGGAATATGAGAAGATTCTGGACGGCAGAATCGTCCTCGCCTCGATGGACGGCATCGTTACTTCCGCCGGCACGATGGAGGAAGAGCCGGATTCAGGACCCTTTATTCTCATCTCGGGGAAAGCAGGCCTCTATGTGAAGGGGACGATCAGCGAGATGGAGCTGGATACCCTGAAAGTCGGCGATACGATTACCGGTATGTCCTACGACACAGGATCTGAGTTCATTGCCGAAATCACAGAGATTTCCCCGTATCCGTCCGATACCGATAACGTCTGGTATTACGGCATGGGTTCCGGGAATACGAATTCTTCCTATTATCCCTTCTATGCATTTATTGAAAATGCGGAGGGGATTGAAGTGGATTCCAGTGTGGATCTGACCCTTCCAGCGGCGGCGGAGTCAGCCAGCAGCATCTCCCTTGATTCCTATTATGTCCGAACGGACTCGAACGGGAAGAGTTACTGTTATGTCATGGGCGATGACGGACTACTGGAAAAACGCTATATTAAGACAGGATCGAATACCTACGGTACGATTGAGATCCGGTCCGGCCTGGAGGAAGATGACTATATTGCCTTCCCCTACGGCGATCAGGTGAAGGAAGGGGCTGAGACTGTCATTGTGTCATCGCTCAGCGCCCTGGGCTGGTAATAAGTATTTGTTCACTGCCAATGTTATTTACTTAACAGCGGCAATGCATCGGCAGACACCACTAAGTGGTCCTTCGGGGGCGTCCGCACAGTGGTGTCTGTTGGTGTAGAAAGCTCAAGTCAATGACATTGGTTCACTGCCAGACTGCAATCAGCCTGTTTTTTCAGATTTTCAGGAGCGTCAGCTCCTGACTTCAGACAGGGTCTGGGGAACAGAACCTGTTATTCAGAGGAGACAGAAATATGCTTGAGAATGTTCGGCTTGCATTTCAGGGAATCTGGTCGCATAAGATGCGGTCCTTCCTGACCATGCTCGGTATTATTATCGGAATTGCAGCGATCATTTCCATCGTCTCGACAATTCAGGGGACCAATAATGCCCTGCGGGACCAGCTGGTTGGATCCGGCAATAATACGGTGAAGGTGAATCTGAGCTCCGGCGGATCAGACTATTCGATCTACGATGAGACTTCCATTCCCTACGGGATCCCAACGGTGAGCAATGCCACGGTGCGGAAGATCCTTGCGCTTGACAATGTGGAGAATGTTACCTGCTACAACAGCCGTTTTGTGTCGGAAGGCGTATATTTCCAGAATCAGCCCCTTACGGAATTCTATATCTACGGAATTGACGACCGGTATTTTGATACGGTCGGATATAAGCTCAAGAGCGGAAGAAATTTCCATAAGGAAGATTCCTCCGAATACCGGAAGGTTGTGATCCTGGACCAGACCGCGGCCAATAATCTCTTCCAGGAAGAGAACCCGCTCGGACAGACGGTGGAGATCAACAGCCAGCCATTTACGGTCGTCGGTATTGTGTACAGTTCCGTCACCGTGGATCCGGATATTCAGGATATCGAAGATTATTACACCTATGAGGACGGGTCCAACGGGCTCTTCTTCGTCCCGAAAGCTTCCTGGCCCATTATTTTTACCTATGATGAGCCGGAAAATGTGATTGTGAAGGCTACAAGTACAGAGGATATGACAAAAGCCGGACAGCGCACGGCGAATATCCTGAACGCGACGATAACCGCGCAGAATCCGACTGTCACCTATGCGGCGCAGGACCTGCTCGGCATAGTGAAACAGCAGCAGGAGCTGGCGAGCGCTTCCAACATGCAGCTGATCTGGATCGCCGGAATCTCCCTTCTGGTCGGCGGCATCGGCGTCATGAATATCATGCTGGTGTCCGTGACAGAGCGAACCAGCGAGATCGGCCTGAAGAAGGCCATCGGCGCCAGAAAAGGCGTGATACTCGCCCAGTTCCTGACGGAGGCGGCTGTTCTGACAAGCCTGGGCGGCATGCTGGGCGTGGGAGCGGGCATCGCCATGAGCCAGCTGATCCACCGCTTTTCAGGGATCCCCGTCGCCATCAATGTGCCGGCTGCGGTCATCGCGGTTCTGTTCTCGATGGTGATCGGAATCGTCTTCGGGCTGCTGCCGAGCGTACAGGCGTCCAACCTGGACCCGATCGAAGCCCTGAGAAGAGAGTGATGCTTTTCTGTCCTGGGAAGAGAGTAAAAACAGCCCAGGGAAGAAAGCAAAAACCGTCCTGGGAAGGGAATAAAAATTTTCTTGCGAAGATAACTGCCGCATGTTATACTTGCAGAGTTGCGAATCAAGCACGCATGTGGATTCTGCGGCCGGTGCCGGAAGGCTGCCGCAGACAGGAAGCGTGCGGAAGTACAAAACCAAAGGAGAACGAAGATGAGTGTACTTTCTATGAAACAGCTGTTGGAAGCAGGCGTCCATTTCGGACATCAGACCAGAAGATGGAACCCCAAGATGGCTCCGTATATCTATACCGAGCGCAACGGCATCTATATCATTGACCTTCAGAAGACGGTCGGCATGATCGACGATGCTTACAATGCAGTCGGCGATATCGCAGCCAATGGCGGAACGATTCTGTTTGTCGGCACCAAGAAGCAGGCGCAGGACTCCATCCGCATGGAAGCTGAGAGATGCGGTATGTATTATGTCAATGAGAGATGGCTTGGCGGCATGCTGACCAACTTCAAGACGATCCAGAGCCGTATCAAACGTATGAAGGACATCAAGAAGATGCAGGAAGACGGCACATTTGACGTGCTGCCGAAGAAGGAAGTCATCGGCCTGCAGAAGGAACTTGAGAAGCTGGAGAAGAACCTCAGCGGTATCGAAGAGATGAAGAAGCTCCCGGATGCGATTTTTGTTGTCGACCTGAAGAAGGAGCGCATCTGCGTGCAGGAAGCTCATGCGCTGGGCATCCCGCTGATCGGAATTGCCGATACCAACTGCGATCCGGAAGACCTTGACTATGTGATTCCGGGCAATGACGACGCGATCCGTGCAGTCAAGCTGATCGTTTCCAAGATGGCAGACGCTGTCATCGAGGCAAGACAGGGCGCCGAGCAGGCTGTCAGCGAGGCAGATTTTGCTGCAGAGGAAGAACCGGTTGAGGCAGTTTCAGCTGAATAATGGACTGTCTGCTGCATATCGCGTGAAAGATATCAGATAAAAGAGTTTCGTTCACGAGTATAGAAGAATCCGCTTACAGGATGGAGGAGAATTAGAATGGCTATCACAGCAGCAATGGTAAAAGAGCTCAGAGAAGCGACCGGGGCCGGCATGATGGATTGCAAGAAGGCTCTGACCGCAACAGAAGGCGATAAGGAAAAGGCAGTTGAGTGGCTCAGAGAAAAAGGGCTTGCCACCGCGCAGAAGAAAGCCGGCCGTATCGCTGCGGAAGGTATCTCCATGGCACTGGTTTCCGAGGACGGAAAGAAGGCAGTCGCCGTCGAGGTGAACTCCGAGACAGACTTTGTCGCCAAGAATGAGAAGTTCCAGGCCTATGTAAAGCAGGTTGCAGAGCAGGCTCTGGATACCACAGCTGCCGATATCGATGCATTCCTTGCTGAGAAGAGCATTTTCGATGCAGAGAAGACGGTTGCAGACATGAATTCCGCACAGATCGCGGTGATCGGCGAGAACCTGAAGATCCGCCGTTTCCAGCAGATGAAGGAAGAGAACGGATTTATCTGCGCATACACCCATATGGGCGGAAAGATCGTCACCCTTGTTGACGTTGTCACAGATGTGATCAATGACGAAGTGAAAGAGATGGCAAAGAACATCGCCATGCAGGTTGCCGCTCTGAAGCCGCTGTATACCACCGACGCGGAAGTTCCGCAGGATTACAAGGATCATGAGCTTGAGATTCTCAAGCAGCAGATCATGAACGATCCGAAGATGGCCGGAAAGCCGGAGAAGGTTATCGCCGGCGCAGTTCAGGGCCGTCTGAACAAGGAACTCAAAGAGATCTGCCTGCTTGACCAGATCTATGTCAAGGCTGAGGACGGCAAGCAGAGCGTTGACGCGTATGTAAAGCAGGCTTCCAAGGCTGCCGGCGCAAACGCGCATATCAAGACCTTCATCCGTTTCGAGACCGGCGAAGGACTTGAGAAGAAGAACGAAGACTTCGCAGCTGAAGTTGCGGCTCAGATCAAGGGCTGATCCTTCACTGCCGGGAAGCAGTTCTCCTGTTTTCTGAATTAACATGAAGAGGCGAAGTGCCGTGCTGCCGATAAGGCTGCACGGCACTTTTGCACCCATGATGGCTTTTGCTCTTTGCAGACTTGATTAAATGAGTTATAATGACATGGAATATGCACGGAATTGTACAGAACAGATGCTTTTTGCTGGTCTGGATTGGAGGATATTTCATGAAAAAAGTTTTGTATGTAGCGTCAGAGGGCGTACCCTTTATCAAAACCGGAGGTCTTGCTGACGTTGTGGGCTCGCTGCCGAAGTGCTTCGATAAGGAGAGATATGATGTCCGCGTCATTCTTCCCAAGTATATGTGCATGCGGCAGGAGTGGAAGGATAAGATGAATTATCTGACCCACTTCTATATGGATCTTTCCTGGAGAAGCCAGTATGTGGGCATCCTTGAGATGAAGTATGAGGGGGTTCAGTTCTATTTTATTGACAATGAATATTATTTCTCCGGACCCAAGCCCTATGGGAATATCTATCAGGACGTCGAGAAGTTTGCCTTTTTCTCAAAGGCGGCGCTCAGCGCTCTTCCCGTGATCGGCTTTCAGCCGGACATCGTTCACTGCCATGACTGGCAGACAGGGCTGATTCCGGTCTATCTGAAGGACAAATTCCATGACGGTGAATTCTTCCGCGATATGAAGTCCGTCATAACCATCCATAATCTGAAGTTCCAGGGCGTGTGGGATGTGAAGACGATCCAGGATATCACGGGACTGGACAAGTCCTATTTTGCGCCGGATAAGCTGGAAGCCTATGGGGATGCCAACTACCTGAAGGGCGGAATCGTCTACGCGGACTGGATCACGACGGTTTCCGGCACCTATGCCCAGGAGATCCAGACGCCCTTCTACGGTGAACGCCTGGACGGCCTGATGCGGGCCAGGAACAACTGCCTGAGCGGCATCGTCAACGGTATCGATTATCAGGAATATGATCCGGATACGGATCCATTCCTTGAGAAGAACTATAATATCGAAAGCTTCCGCCGGGAAAAGGTCAAAAACAAGAGAGCTCTCCAGAAGGAACTGGGGCTGGAGCAGGATGAGCGAAGATTCATGATCGGAATCGTGTCCAGACTGACGGACCAGAAGGGCTTTGATCTGATCGCGTATATGATGGATGAGCTGTGCCAACTGGACATCCAGCTTGTTGTCCTGGGAACGGGCGAGGAGCGCTACGAGAATATGTTCCGGCATTTTGCCTGGAAATATCAGGGGAAGGTTTCGGCCAACATCTATTATTCGGAGGCCATGAGCCATAAGATCTACGGTTCCTGCGACGCCTTCCTGATGCCGTCCCTGTTTGAGCCCTGCGGTTTGAGCCAGCTGATGAGCCTCCGCTACGGGACGGTTCCGATCGTCCGTGAAACCGGCGGCCTGAAGGATACGGTGCAGCCGTACAATGAGTATGATTCATCGGGAACCGGTTTCTCATTCGCGAACTACAACGCGCATGAGATGCTCTATACGATCAAATATGCCATGGACGTCTTCTACAACCATAAGCGGGAGTGGAACAAACTGATCAGCCGCGGGATGTCGGCGGATTTCTCCTGGCATACCTCAGCTGAAAAGTATGAGGCGCTGTATGACAGCCTCCTGAAAGAATAATAGTTCAGAACCGCCGTCTGCGGATGCAGGCGGCGGTTCTGTATCTGTGCGATGAAGTCGAAAGCGGCTGTCAGTCAGAATAAACCAGCTATTCCCTGAGAATCGGCACTTCGACGGGGATTCTCCCCTGAAAGACGGTATAGGCCCGGAACCCGCATTCAAGCAGCAGCTTCTCCGTCCCGGAGAAGCCCAGGGCGATGTCTTCCGGAGTATGGGCGTCTGACCCGATCGTGATCTGTTCCCCGCCCAGGTCCCTGTAAAGCATCAGGATGGAAGAGGAGGGATTGGGCTGCCCGAGGCCGTGCCGGATTCCGGCGCTGTTGACTTCCAGACACTTTCCCTGCCGGATTACGTATTCCAGAATTGCTGCGATGATCTCCCGGTGAAAAGCCAGGGAATCGTATACACTGTCCTGCCGGCCGGGTATGTAGCGGATAATGTAATCCAGATGGGAGAGAGTGTCCCAGTCCTTCATCTTTCTGATATTGTCATACATCTCTTCATAATAGCAGCTGATGATCTCTTTTTCACTGCGCTCTTTCCAGACTTCAGGATAATAAGGATCGGCCTTACCCACAAGATGCTGTGAGGCCGTCAGAAAATCAAACGGCCATTCCTGCGCCAGCTTTTCATAACGCGCAGGCAGATGGCTCTGCATGCCCAGCTCCAGACCAAAGCCGATCTCGACAGAAACACGCCCTCTGCCCGGATTCCGGCTGCAGGCACAGGAAGCAGCTGATGAGGGATCCGGAGAAGCAAAACGGGGGTCATAGAGCGGACGCAGCCGGCTGATCTCTTTCAGAACTTCAGCCGGATCCGCTTCAAAGCTCCCGGGCTCCGGCGGAAAATCCGCGTCCATGTGTTCGGTAAAGCAGATTCCCTTCAGGCCAAGCGCGCCGGCGCGCAGCACCATCTGCTCCATGGTGGCTTCAGAGTCTGTTGAGAAGGAAGAATGCATATGGAAATCATGAAGGATGGACATCGGGACGCCTTTCTACGGACACGGGCCGGTTTTGCAGGGGAATATATATCTGGAAACACTGTATTTTTTTTAACAAAGATTCACGCAATAATTACGGTCTTTCGTGCATTTTACCGCCTGAACCCAATCATAATGAAAAAGAATGCGTCTGTCTATCGGAATATTCTGTGTTTTGCCTGTCCGGAGGGGTTAAAATCGCAGTGCCCCGCTCTTGATTTTTGCAGGGAGATTATGTAAAATAGCACTCAGGTTGAGAGCCCCGTTTTTCGCAAGCCGGGTGACCTCGACAGGAACAGTAAGCTTACTATTTTTAGGAGGAATTGGAATTATGGCAGTAAAAGTTGCAATTAACGGTTTTGGTCGTATCGGACGTCTTGCATTCCGTCAGATGTTCCAGGCAGAAGGCTTTGAGATTGTCGCTATCAACGATCTGACCAGCCCGGATATGCTTGCTTATCTTCTGAAGTATGATTCTTCTCAGGGACGTTATGCGAAGTGTGATCTTGTATCCAGCACAGATCATTCCATCATCGTAGACGGAACCGAGATCGAGATCTACAAAGAGGCAGATGCTCATAACCTTCCGTGGAAAGAACTTGATATCGATGTTGTTCTGGAGTGCACCGGTTTCTATACCTCCAAGGCAAAAGCTCAGGCTCATATCGACGCTGGCGCAAAGAAGGTCGTCATCTCCGCTCCGGCAGGAAACGATCTGAAGACCATCGTTTACAACACCAACCATGAGACCCTGACAGCTGATGACGACATCATCTCCGCTGCATCCTGCACCACCAACTGCCTCGC
>DGHP01000017.1:18606-18743 GCA_002392705.1 Lachnospiraceae bacterium UBA3845
CAGATGATCCTTGACGGCCCGCAGAGAAAGGGCAACAAGAGACGTTCACGCGCAGCTGCTGAGAACATCGTTCCGAACAGCACCGGCGCTGCCAAGGCGATCGGCCTTGTTGTTCCGGAACTGAACGGCAAGCTCAT
>DGHP01000017.1:18796-19049 GCA_002392705.1 Lachnospiraceae bacterium UBA3845
CATCGGCTCCGCTCAGCGTGTACCGACCTCCACCGGTTCCACCACGATCCTTACCGCTGTTGTCAACGGCAAGGTTACTGTTGATGAGATCAACGCGAAGATGAAGAGCGTTGCTGACGAGTCCTTCGGTTACAACGAGGATGAGATCGTTTCCAAGGATATCGTAGGCATGACCTATGGTTCTCTGTTCGATGCTACCCAGACCATGGTCCTTCCCTGCGGCGACAAGACCGAGGTTCAGGTTGTTTCCTGG
>DGHP01000017.1:19098-24611 GCA_002392705.1 Lachnospiraceae bacterium UBA3845
TCCTGGTATGACAACGAGAATTCCTTCACTTCCAATATGTGCAGAACCATCAAGTATTTTGCAAAGTTCCTGAACAAATAATGAAGTGTCAGGTATAATGACCCTGAAGAGGTCCGGTCTGAGAGGACCGGACCTCTTTTTCAGAAATCCCCGGAAGGGATAGCGATTATAAGGAGAAAGAAGATGCTGAATAAGAAGTCCGTTGATGATATCAACGTTAAAGGGAAAAAAGTTCTGGTCCGCTGTGATTTCAATGTACCGCTGAAGGATGGAAAGATTACGGACGAAAACCGTCTTGTGGCCGCGCTTCCGACCATTAAGAAACTGATCGCCGACGGCGGAAAGGTGATCCTCTGCTCACACCTCGGAAAACCCAAGGGAGAGCCGAAGCCGGAGCTTTCCCTCGCACCGGTTGCACAGCGCCTGTCCGAGCTGCTCGGTCAGGAAGTCAAGTTCGCCGCGGATGACAATGTTGTCGGCCCGAACGCGGAAGCGGCAGTTGCGGCGATGAAGGACGGCGATGTGATCCTCCTTCAGAACACCCGCTACAGAGTGGAAGAGACCAAGAACGGCGAAGCTTTCTCCAAAGAGCTGGCCTCCCTTGCGGACGTATTCGTGAATGACGCATTCGGAACCGCTCACAGGGCACACTGCTCCAACGTCGGCGTGACAGAATACATCGATACCTGCGCGGTCGGATATCTGATGCAGAAAGAGATCGACTTCCTCGGCAACGCGGTGGACAACCCGGTGCGTCCTTTCGTCGCGATTCTCGGCGGCGCAAAGGTTGCGGACAAGCTGAATGTTATCTCCAATCTTCTTGAGAAGTGCGATACCCTGATCATCGGCGGCGGCATGGCTTACACCTTCCTGAAGGCAAAAGGCTATGAAGTCGGACAGTCTCTTCTGGATGAGACCAAGATCGACTACTGCAAGGATATGATCGCGAAGGCTGAGAGCCTTGGCAAGAAGCTTCTTCTTCCGGTCGACACTGTTGTGACATCCGAGTTCCCGAACCCGATCGATGCGGAGATCGCGACGGAAGTCGTTGATTCCGACAAGATTCCGGCAGACAAGATGGGCATGGATATCGGACCGAAGACCATCGCTCTTTACAGCCAGGCTGTAAAGGATGCGAAGACCGTCGTCTGGAACGGACCGATGGGCGTATTCGAGAACCCGATTCTTGCAAAGGGAACCAAGGCTGTAGCGGCGGCTCTTGCAGAGACAGACGCTACCACCATCATCGGCGGCGGCGACAGCGCGGCGGCAGTCAACCAGCTGGGCTACGGCGACAAGATGAGCCATATCTCCACCGGCGGCGGTGCTTCCCTTGAATTCCTTGAGGGCAAGGAGCTTCCGGGCGTAGCAGCAGCAGATGACAAATAAGAATGGATGAAACAGAAGGGAAGAAGGAAGATATTATGGCAAGAAAGAAGATTATCGCCGGCAACTGGAAGATGAACATGACTCCGAGCGAGGCAGTTGCCCTGTGCGAAACCCTGAAGCCGCTTGTTAACAACCCGGAAGTGGATGTTGTCTACTGCGTGCCGGCGATCGATATCGTTCCGGTCGTTGAGGCTGTCAGGGGAACGAATGTCGAGGTTGGCGCCGAGAATATGTACATCGAGGAGAAGGGCGCATATACCGGTGAGATCGCCCCGGCTATGATCGTGGACGCAGGCGCAAAGTATGTCATCATCGGGCATTCCGAGAGGCGTGAATACTTCAGCGAGAGCGACGAATTCCTGAACAAGAAGGTTCTGAAAGCATTTGAGCACGGTCTCACCCCGATCCTGTGCTGCGGCGAGAGCCTGGAGCAGAGAGAAGCCGGCGTGACACTCGACTGGATCCGTCTGCAGATCAAGTCTGATCTTCAGAATGTAACTGCACAGCAGGCAGCTTCCATGGTGATCGCTTATGAACCGATCTGGGCCATCGGAACCGGCAGAACCGCTACTACAGAGCAGGCTGAGGAAGTCTGCAGGGCGATCCGTGATCTGATCGCGGAGATCTATGATACCGATACAGCGGAAGCGATCCGTATCCAGTACGGCGGCTCCATGAACGCGAAGAACTGTGACGAGCTTCTGGCCCAGCCGGATATCGATGGCGGACTGATCGGCGGAGCTTCCCTGAAAGCTGATTTCGGCCGTATCGTCAACTACAATAAATAATATCTGAAATGTAATTCAGCAGCTGCCCGGCAGATCTTCGTACCTGCCGGGCAGCTTTTTGCTCGATGGCATGGCTATCACGGAATCGGACAGGGGATGAATATTCCTGTCCGACCGATAAAGCCCGAAACTGTCTGCCATGCCTGCCTGAGCAGACAGCCGGCGGCTGACGGATACAATAAATGAAAATCTTTTTCACTCATTGTATTCTGTGGAATTCATAGTGCTTTTATGCTAAAATTATCATATGTTTTCGCGGATTAATCTGCGATAATCCCAAAATATTCCGCTTTTTGCCATGCGTTTGTTTTTATGGAATCCGGTCTCAGTGACCTTTTTCTGAGGACCGGGTTTGGAAAAGTGTTTCCGGAATCCGGTTTTAAGCGTTCGCGGACCGGTTTTCTGATATACATCCGGGGGCTGTATGAAGGAATTTATTACTCTGATCGGCAGCTACACTTCTGATTATATCTGGCTCAATAATGATATTGAAGATATTCTGATTGAAACTCTGCTGATCTATACGGTGCTGCAGGTCTGCTGCGCGGTCGGCCTGCATGGCGTTTTCGCCAAAATGAACGCGAAAAAAAGATGGGCGGCCGTGCCCGCAGCCAACATTGCCTATCTCGGCGACCTGTGCGGCTGCAGACTGGCCGGCTGTGTGATCGCTCTGTGCAAGATCGCCGCTCTTGTGGCAGCGGAAGGGACGGTAAGGGTATATACCATCCCGCTTCTTGACGAAAACATCCGCGCCTATCACTGCGGGGTCACCTGCGTTCTTCTTGCCGTGATTCTGCTGCTGCGAACCATAGCCGGCTGCTTTTTATACCGGAAACTGATCCGGAAGTTCGGTCTGGAAGGATGGTGGATGCTTTTCTTCCTGCTGGTACCGAACCTGACGATGTTGTTCTTTGGCTTTGATCCGGATATCCGTGGATAAAGCTGTAGGGGATATGAGATATGAGACATGAATTGACAGGGAGTGAAGCACATATCCGCAGGGATGAGGCGATAAAGAACGGGTCACGCATTCATATTGCCGGGACCGTGCCTGACCTGATCGTCCGGCTGGCCCGGACCCTGCTGCTGTGCACCGCGGCTGTGCTGCTTTGCACAATCGGCGCCGCAGCGTCAGATTCGAATAACGAAACAGCATTCCTTGAGATGGAAGAGGCCCGCAGACTGGATGAAAAGACCGCAGGACCTGCGGCGGACATCAGTGAAGTCAGTCTGACTACGGATCAGATGATCTGGTATGTGCGCGGGATCAGCGGAAAGATCCAGGATGTCAGCCTCTATACGGACATGGAGAAGGCCGAAGTATCTGAATACGGGATGCTTGGGGAGGAGGGAGGTCCCGCCCCGAAGACGCTGATCCTTCTGGATAATTCGAATTCTGTCGCACATGCGTTCTCCGACGGCCCTGAAAGGATCCGTGCGATCCTGACCCGCCTGATCTGGAATCATCAGAGCGGGGAAAGATTTGCCATCAAGACCTTCAGCAAGACTGCGGAGACGGTTGTCGATTTTACGGATAATTATGACCAGCTGCGGCTGGCGCTGGAACAGATCAGCTACCAGGATCAGTACACCTATCTCAGGAATGTGCTCTATGAACAGATCTACGAGCTGATACAGGACGGCGAGGACGCATATAAGCGGATCATCCTTGTCTCGGACGGCTCCGATGACAGCAGACTTGGGGTGACATACGGGGAACTGACCGATCTGCTGAACAGTGAGAATTTCTTCCTTCCGATCTATACGGTCGCCCCGGCTTATCTGCCGGCGGAAGGTGAACTTGACAAGGTATTTGCTCTGTCGAGACTGACAGATACGCCCTATTATTATCTTCCGGAATACGAGAATCCCACCGATGTGGCGGATGGAATCGTCGCGGACGGGCAGAAAATCACCTATTTCAGGATTCCGATCGCGGCCTCGCAGCGCAGCGGGGAATTCAAAGGCTATACGCTTGAGACGAAAACATCGCAGGGGAGTTATACCCTGGAACATACACTGCTGATGCCGGCTCCTTCCGCCGATGATATTGCGCAGATTCAGTCCGAGAAAGCCCGGATGGCCGAGGAGGAGACGGAGGCGGAGAAAGCCTTCCTGCAGGAACTGATGGCGATGCAGGAGCGGATAGACGCGCTTGAGCAGGCGGAAGAAGAGAAAGAGAGCGAAGAAACCCCGGTACAGAAGGAAACGGACGCAGCGGAGCGTCCGGACAGCATCCGGGAGACGGAAACGGAGATCTTCGGTCTGCCGAGTGATCTGATGGAAGAGTTCCTGACCGAAAACAGGGAATACTTTTTCTTCCGCAGCATCCGCAGCGTGATCTGGGCAGCGGTCGGCATCATGATGCTCATGCTGATCGGGTACCTGATCTACGGCGACCGGACCCGGAGAAACCGCAGAGAGTTTGAGGAACTGACAGACGAATCGGATCAGGAGGCTGTAAAGCCTGATCTTTCAAGAAAGCTGACGGAGCGTGTGGTCCTCTATGATCCCGGGCAGCCGGGCAGCCGGTATGGCATCGAGATCGGACAGGACCGGACCATCGGAAGTTCACGGACGCGCTGTGACATCGCATTCCCGATGGACCGCTTCATGGCGGGAAGACAGGCACGGATCTTTTTCCGTGATGGGAAGGTTTTTATAGAAAACCTGGATCTTGACAATACAGTGCAGCTGGACGACCGGTCCGTGAAGGATACCGCGGAGCTTAAAAACGGTTCGAGGCTGACGCTGGGCAGTACTGAGCTGAGAGTGCAGTATGAGTAAATATCTGAATGAGGTGCTGGGCGATTACAGCGGCTGGGCGATGGCCGCGATCCTGCTGATCCTGCTGATTGCCGCGATCGTGCTGCACAGAAAGCGTAAAAAACGGGAGTTTATCTATACGATCAGCTCCCGGGACCAGCGGCTGGCGGAACTGGATGCGCGGGTTGCAAACCCGGAGTACACCTCCAGAACAGGCCCCGGCATGGTTAAGCGTTATCCGTATGAGACGACCTACTTCAGTGACGCGCTTGCCCAAAGACAGTTCGATACGAACTTCATCGGTATACTGGTGGAGACGGAGATGCGGCGCGAGAGGTTCTATACGGACATTTCCGCGCCGATTGAGGTCGGCCGCGATTCCTCCTGCGCGATTACGATCCAGGATATGAGGCTTGCCCCGAGACAGTTTGTTCTGGAGATGAACGGCGGCAGACTTGAGATCCGGAATCTGACACCGGACAGAACGATGGTCCTGGAGAGGGGAGATATGTATCACCGGGTCCGGGACAAGGCCATCGTACTGGAAGAGGGGGACGTTATCCGTGTGGG
>DGHP01000096.1 GCA_002392705.1 Lachnospiraceae bacterium UBA3845
CAAATACATTGCAAGAACAAATGACAAAGAGCAATGCTATTTGCAGCACTATTGATATACGACTGAACATAATTGGAAAATTGGGAATAATAACGCAAATCATCTCTCAATTGACAGAACATACTTGATACTGGGCATGACCGGGAACAGGGAGACCTGATTCCACGTTTTTGTCTCGGCGTCGTAGGTCAGCATCGAGGGGTTGTGGCGGTTCAGCACGTTGAAAACGCCGAGAGTCAGGCTATGGGATAGCGGATGTCCGCTGACATTGCCTGTCTGGAAATCAAATTGGTAGCCCACGTCCAGGCGTATGTATAGCGGCATCTGCCAGTTGTTCGGGTGCGTGTAGTAGTCCAGCACAATCTCTGCGGACGGAAAACGGCCGACATACTGGCCGGCAGGAACTGTCTCCCAGTGCCCGCTCTGCAGTGTGAAGCCAGTGTTAATGCCTTTCCACTGTGCACTGGCATGGAGAATGTGCCTCCTGTCATAGCGGGCAGGGAAGGGTTTTCCGTTATCGATGTACGGAAAACGCCGGTCAGTCTTCGACCATGTATAAGCCACACTCCACTCAGCGCCGGTCTCCGGAAGACGGCCTTCATAGAGCAACTCTGCACCGAAAGACGTACCATCCCCTACCTGAGCGTGGTCATTCCAGCCGCCGGCAACCGATGTGAACATAGCCATCGCGTCGGTGTAGTACACGAGGTTTTTCATCTTCTTATAGTAGCCGCCAAGTGTAAGGGCATGGCCCTCATACGATGCGAAGATGCCGCCGTAAACCTGTCGGGCACGTTCCGGCACAAGGCGCTTCGTGCAGGGTACGACCAGATCCAGCGACCATCCAAGCGGCGTACCCTCGAGCGTATGGTCAAACTGCACGCGGTTGTCATAGGTAGCTTCTATCCCCAAACCCTCTATCATGCGCCATTTGGCGCTGGTACTGAACTCCCAAAGCGTTCCTTTCCACTTGCCCCATGAAAATAGGGCACGGTTGTCGTAGTGGTTCGCGCGGACAGTCGCATTCATGTCCAGCGGTGACGTCCGCAGCGACAGTTCCACGAATCCGGATGTCATCACAGGCCGGCTCACATGCTCCGTGTAAGGGCTGTCTTCCACCACCTTGATCTTCGACTCCGACACCTTCGCCGCTCCTGGGCTCATCACCATCCGTTGGTGGCTGAGCCCTTCCGACACCAGGAAACGGCCGTCGAACAGACTGTGCTCCGCTGACACCCCGTATCGTTGTTCTTCGATCCGCGTCTGGAGTTGGACGTAGCTCGATTCACCGCGAAGCACCATCGCGTGTTCCATGTTGTTCCGGAAGTGATTGTACGAAACATCCGCCTTCACCGTTGTCGAAGGTAGCTTGAAACGGTAGGACAGGTGTCCCATGGCGTTCTCCCAGCCCAGCGTATATTCCACATCTGGGAAGCCTATCATGTAACCGTCACGGCTGCCGAAGCCTGATACCGTCACTTCATGGCGGGGAGACAGCGAGACGGCTGCCTTCACGTAGGCATCCCAAACACCCATCTGCAGGTCGGGCATCCGGCCTTCCTTGTCGAAACTTTTCTTCAGCAAGCCATACTCCAGTCCGAAGGGCGACCATCGGACGGATGCCAGCACCGACGCCTTCTCTCTCACGACAGGAGCGCTCACCGTGGCTCCGAGGAAGGTGTTCGACAGAGAAGCCGCGGTCTTCAGCGTCTTGTGATCCAATGTCGCAGAGTGCAATGACACATGGCTCGCCGTCAATCCGCCCTGCTCTCCCCCGAAGCCGCCGACGCAGAAGTCCATCGTCTCTATCGCATCGCCAGGCACCGAAGTGGTCAGACCCAGCAGGTGGCTCAATCCATAGATCCGCACACCGTCAAGCGTGAACAGGTTGTTGCCCAGGTTGCCGCCGCGGGCAAAGAACGCAGAAAAGCCTTCGGCACCCGATGATACGCCAGGACGAGTCAGCGCATATTTGATCGGGTCGTTTTCCCCGACCGGGCTCAGCACCTTCCCGCGAAGCACCTTGAGGTCCGTACTGAACGTCCCGGGAAGACGCTCCTCAATGCGACGCCTGTCCGTCTTCACGGCAGCAGGCAGCGTGTCTCGGATCGTCACGTCCCGATGCTGAAGGTCCTGCGCACACAGCGGCGACATCCCACAACAGAGAAGCAGCGACAATAGCGCCGTCCTTCTCAGTTCTTGTCTCAGTAATCCCATACGCCGCATGTCCAGTTCTTTTTCAAGTCAATGGCGGCACCGAAGATTCCGGTTCCGCCTTCCACGTTCGTATAGTGGTTCGTATTCGAATAGATGCCGATGACATCCGTACCAACGTCATGCAACAGCTCGTGAAGCACCAGTTCTTGAAGATATCGGTCATACTCTTCCGACACGGTCATGAAATGGACCAGGCCTACGCCGCTGTTATCGTAAAGCCAGCGGCAGGCTTCCTCGTCATGGGAAATGCCATGCATCCGTTCATCGAACATTTGGATCTGATGTATTTCGCCAATTATCTCCATAAAATAATCGCAATAACCATAATGTGCGCCGGTAAAATCGCCGGATATGGCAAGCGTATCCTTCTTCTGATACTCCATATACGGAGGAATCCGCAGAAAGCGATCATGCAGTGGCTTTCCGGACACTTCCGGATAGACCGTCAATGCCTCCGGGACCTTGCTTTCCGTAAAATAGGTGTGAGTAAGGTTGAAATCATCCACCAGTTCGTCCCGGTTCGTAGCGAGGGTCTCCTCCAGGAAAGATCCTCCCCTTGTTTTTGAAAAACCCGTCTTGTAAACCCAGAATACACTGGCAAGAGTAATATCAGAATAGTGTATGGCATACAGCATGCGGTCAGGTCTTATATATCCTTTATTATCTGCGCTCCAATTTGTGATGCGCGTCGTTCGCCCGTCATGATAGGTGAATTCAAAAGTGAGGGGATCTCCAGGCGTCATGACTGACTCGACGAACAGGTTGTCAAAAGGAAGTTGGGTTTCGGCCCTAAGCGTATCTCCACTAGGGAGGATAACGTGCAACTGATAAGACTGACCCGGCTCCATCGGCATGTCAAGCCGCCACTGACCGTCCGTCTCATGGGTAAAACGACCCACAGGATCATAGCGACGTGTTGTCGTGTCATGCGATGACAGCAAGATTTCTGCCTCTTCGACAGGACGGTAATCCCCTGCTCCATTCCGGGACAGATAACGCAACTCCAGCCACTGCGTGCTGTCCGGACTCAGGATGCAGTGGACCCAGGGGATGTCCGGATCCTCCTTCGGAACCAGGTCAACCGGCTGGTAACACGAGGCTATCCCCATCCCCAACAAGAGGACGAGGACAGCCCGCATAATGTATGTCCGTTTCATATCTTATAGATGCAAATCAACCCAAGAACGTTGCGTTCAGCATCTCTCATTCTTCTTCCTCGTCAACATTCTCGACACGGCCGTTAATAGGCTATTTTTTTACAAATTTACTTTCTAATTCTGAATAGGCGATGAAATAAAACCTATCATTTTTACAAACAAAATCGGCCCCAGATATGCGTCTAGGGCCGTTTTTGAGTTTTGAGAGGTGTTATAAATCTATCATTTTATAACACGCTGGTAATCAATGTGTTATACCCCCCCCCGTTGATACGGCCGATAGAAAAGACCGTAACTTTCTGTGTCTATGGGTATTACGAAAGCATTCTCAAGAACACCTCTTTATATTGAGAATCCGAGTGCACAATTAATTGCTTGAGTCGATGTCTTTCAACATACACATTGTGCTTCTGGAATCCGGGAATAATAGCGCAAATCGTAG
>DGHP01000186.1 GCA_002392705.1 Lachnospiraceae bacterium UBA3845
CGCTCCCGGTCAGAACAGGGAGGATAGTGTTATGAATCTGAAAAATATGAATCTGCCGAACAAACTGACTCTGCTGCGGATTCTGATGATCCCGGTCTTTGTTGTCCTGCTTTTATGGGGACCGAAGCCGGCCTGCAATTATGCCGCGGCCCTGGTATTTATAGCCGCAAGCCTGACAGACGCCGCCGACGGCCATATCGCCCGCAAATACAATCTGATTACGGTTTTCGGCAAATTCATGGATCCTCTGGCCGACAAGCTTCTGGTCTGCTCCGCCATGATCTGCCTGGTGGATCTTGGACGGATCGAGTCCTGGATCGTGATCATTATCATTGCTAGAGAGTTCATCATCTCCGGCTTCCGCCTGATCGCAGTCGAGAAGGGAACCGTCATCGCCGCCAATTACTGGGGCAAATTCAAGACGGTCACCCAGATGGTCATGGTGATCCTGATGGTGGCAAACCTCGGCGGCGTGTTCAATACGATCGCCCAGGTTGTCAAATGGCTGGCGCTTGCCATGACAGTGATTTCCCTGTGCACCTACCTGTTCGAAAACAGGACCGTGCTGGATGAAGTACGATGAATCTGTGATCCCCGCATCTTCGGATGCGGGGATTTTCAGCTTCCGCGGCAGAGCTGGACAAAAAGTGCCGGGCGGTGGTAGGATAAAACCGGTGTCCCGGAAAGGACGGGACAAAAAGGTCAGGAGTATGTAATGATTCAGCACCCCTGACCGCCGACAACGAAAGTTGTGAAGCAGCCTGCGTCCGGGGTACTGAACAGTTACAGGAGTATAAAAAGATGAATAAGGAGGATCGTATGTTAAAAAAGACAGTTTTTGCGGCGCTGGCCGCAGCCGCGGTTCTGTGCATGGCAGTGCCTGCCGCCGCGGAGACCTTTACGACAGAAGATGGTGTACTGTCCATGGAGCTTCCTGACGAGAACTGGAAGCAGATGCCGGACCCGGTCAGATGGGTCTCCATCAGCGACGGGGCGAATCTGATTACCATCGACCATTATTCCAACGGAGAGACCCTTCCTTCCATGACCGTCGCGGACGATCATTATGTGAACGTATATCAGGCGGTTGTCTCTACGCAGAACGAGGTGTTTATCATCACGGGCTCCGTGGTGGATGCGGCGAAGATCGGGGATGTCTGCAATGCCATCGTATCCTGCAAGGTACTGAAATACGATACGAAGCTTGCCGTGAAAAAGAGCAGTCCCGTCAGCGCCAGCCAGTTCAGCGTAGTCTTTCTGGATCAGATGATGTACGCCACCGCAGGCGTTAATGTCAGAGCCGGCTGCTCCACAGACAGCCAGATTCTGGGCGCGATTGAAGAGGGCGGATCTGTAAAGGTGACCGGCAAGGTTCAAAAGGACGGACAGGATTTCGGCTGGTATCAGGTATCCTTCGGAACCGGGACCGGCTATATCAGCGCAGGCTTTCTGACCGGAGGAGAGGGCAGCAGTCCTGCGGGAACAGCTTCTTCCGGAAAGGATGCACCGGGAACAGCCTCCGCGGGAGATCCATCAAAATGGAACACAGCCTCCGGCAGGGGACTGCAGTACACAGGAGAGGCCAAAACCATCTATGAGATCGACGGCAATCCTGTTACGGTCTACAAAGTCATGAGCGGAGACTGGTATGATAAGGAAGGCCATAAATACATCAGGACCACGGATTATGAATTTGCCGCCGAAAACGGGTCCCGGCTTTCCGTGAACAGACC
Organism: Lachnospiraceae bacterium UBA3845; assembly: GCA_002392705.1. Classification (GTDB taxonomy): domain Bacteria; phylum Bacillota; class Clostridia; order Lachnospirales; family Lachnospiraceae; genus Porcincola. The sequence continues at coordinate 1,734 of DGHP01000186.1, forward strand.
TCAGACAGATAGCGGAAACAAGCCTCTGACGGATGGTTTTACAGCGTACTGGGCGAACGGAAACGGCACGCATCTGACTCCCTACAGCGACGGATATTATTATTCTTCGGAATGGGTCCGCTATTCCAATAACGGCAACGGTTCCTATTCCGGGGCGGACGGCACCACCCTTTATGATTATGATCCCGTTTCCGGGACTCCTGAAGATTCCTATGAATCGGATCATTCCTCGCCTTATCCTGTATCAGGAGGCTTTACCGCTTACTGGCCCAACAGCAACGGGACGCACCTGACTCCCTACAGCGACGGATATTATTATTCTTCGGAAGGCGTCCGCTATTCCGATAACGGCAACGGATCCTACTCCGGAACGGACGGCACCACTCTTTATGACTATGATCCGATCTCAGGAGATCCTTCGGATTCCTATGAAGGCGATGATTCCTACTTCTATTCTCCGGAGGACGGTATTTACGTCTACGAAGACGATGAGGACGACGACTACTGATCAGAAAAGCTGCAGACCTTTCGGCAGGGTCTGCAGCTTCTTTCATCAGTAATGTGTTTTTAAATTGATCTGTTTTTACAGCCATAGCCGTTTTATCCGGGGAAGGCGTCTGTTTTAAATCCCGAGGGCTGCCAGTACGGCGAAGCCGGCGATGGACACCACTGTCGACACCGACAGGGCGGATGACACATAGACGCGCTGATCTGCATCGTCGGCGAAGACCGGGAGCACAAAAGGCGGAGGGAGAATAAACATTACGTTGACGGCGCTGCCAAGGCCGGCCTCCGGGAAGAAAAGCTTAAGGACGCCCAGAAAGACGACGCGCAGAAGCATCATGATCCCGAAACGGAGCACGGTCACCTTCAGGGTGGACAGCCAGGGAATATCCTTCAGCACCAGGTCGTATCCGATCGTCAGCAGGATGATGGCGCTCGTGGGAGCGGAGACGAAATCCGTGCAGGCGTCAAAGATCCCGCTGATCCCGGAGGGCGTCAGAGCCCTGTACAGTCCGGAAGCCCCCAGGATTACGCCGGCAATGATCGCCAGGATGATCGGGGAGAAGGCCATCTCTTTGAGCAGCTGTTTCAGATCTGCCTTTTCATGCCCTTCCATTCCCAGAAGAATCTTATAGAGGGTAAAGACAAAGAGCACCTGTCCCAGGTCGATCCGGGCAAATTCCGCCGTGCGGCTGCTTCCGTACAGCATGTTGAAGAGGGCGTATCCCAGCATCCCCGCCTCAAAGCCTGTTGTCAGGAAGGGAACGAAGCGCGAGGGCATCCGGAAGAGTTTCCGGCCCGCATGCCCCAGCGCCCAGGCGGCCAGGCAGACCAGGAACATCATCAGAGGAATGATGATATCCATAAAGCTGTAGCTGGTAGCCGCGAAGGCGTTCAGCAGAACAGCGGGCAGGGCAATATTCACTACCACGCTTTTCAGCGCGCTGATTCCCTCCCTGGAGATAAGGGTCCTGCCGCGGCAGATCATGCCGATGCACAGCATGATCAGAACCGGCAGGACAGTCTGTAAAACTTCAATCGATCTGTTCATGTC
>DGHP01000113.1:0-7567 GCA_002392705.1 Lachnospiraceae bacterium UBA3845
GATTGAGACGCCTGTATCTGACAGGTTGCTGCAGTGCCGCCAGACACCGATAAGAAGCTATGAAAACAAAAAATAATTTCGGCAGGCGGATTGCCTGTGCCATCGCAGCTGTTCTGCTCCTGACCGGCTTTGATCAGCTGACGAAGCTGTCTGCACGGGCAGGATTGCAAAATTCATGGGATATCATTCTGATAGACGGGGTTCTGCAGCTTCATTATCTGGAAAACAGGGGCGCGGCTTTCGGGATCCTTCAGAACCGCCAGTGGGTATTTCTTCTCCTTGCAGCCTGTTTTATCGCCGCAGCAGGCCTTTTTTATCTCCGGATCCTGCCGGAGGCGTCCTTTTTGCCCATGAGGATCTGCCTTCTTTTTCTGATCAGCGGGGCCGCCGGGAATCTGATTGACAGGGCCGTCTATGGATATGTGACAGACTTTATCTATTTCTCCCTGATCGATTTCCCGGTCTTCAATTTCGCCGATATCTGCGTAACCTGCAGCATGGCAGGGATCCTGTATCTGGTTTTCTTTCACTATAAGGATGAGGATTATGAGTTCCTGCGCCAGAGATGATCTTGATCTCTCCTCCGAAGAGAGACAGAACCTTCCGGAAACGGAATACAGCACAGAATACAGCAGGGAGTCCGTCGAACTGGAAGAGGAAGAGGAGGACGAGGATCTGCAGCTGTCCGGCTCCTTTACCTTTCTCCTGACCGATGCGATGGAGGGGAAACGGCTTGACGCCTGCCTGTCTGAGTTTATTCCCGGCCAGTCAAGAAGCTTCCTTCAGAAACAGATCACTGCCGGAAAAGTAAAGCTTCTTCAGTCTTCGGAGCAGGATCCGGCTCTGGGAATCTCCCTTGAGAAAGCCGGCAGGAAGATGAAGGCCGGCGAGATTCTTTCTGTCACGATCCCGGAACCGGAGGAGATCCATATTGAAGCGGAGGATATCCCGCTGGACATTCTGTATGAAGACGCAGACCTTCTGGTCGTAAACAAGCCGAAAGGCATGGTCGTGCATCCGGCTCCCGGCCATTACAGCCATACGCTTGTCAATGCGCTTATGTACCACTGCAGGGACCAGCTGTCCGGAATCAACGGAGTGCTCCGGCCCGGCATTGTCCACAGAATTGACAGGGATACGACAGGATCTCTGCTTGTCTGCAAAAATGACAGGGCGCATAAGGATCTGTCCATACAGCTCAGGGAACATACGATCAACCGAAGATACCGGGCTATTGTGCTCGGGAATCTGCGGGAGGACAGCGGTACCATAGATGCTCCGATCGGCCGGCATCCGACAGACCGGAAAAAGATGGCTGTCAATCAGCGAAACGGCAGACATGCGGTGACACATTATCAGGTTCTGGAACGTTTCGGATCATATACTTACGTGGAATGCCGGCTTGAAACCGGCCGCACCCACCAGATCCGCGTCCATATGACATCGGTCGGTCATCCGCTGCTCGGAGACAGCGTCTACGGCCCGCAGAAATGCCCTTACCGGCTGGAAGGGCAGACCCTTCATGCCATGGTTCTTGGTTTCCGGCATCCCACTACAGGCGATTATATGGAATTCACGGCTCCTCTGCCCGAATACTTTGAAGATCTGCTCAGGAAAATGCGGGCGCAGGGTTCCTAATCACAGCCATTTTAAATCGACGTCCGATTCGTCGTGCTTGCACGTAATAATATTCATGAAGGCGGAAAAGATGAGATTACTGATTCAGAGAGTAACACAGGCGCGGGTGGCGGTAGGCGATGAAGTCATCGGATCGATCGGAAAAGGATATCTGGTCCTGATCGGCGTATGCGCTTCCGACACCGAAAAGACCGCGGATCTTTATATCCGCAAGATGCTGGGACTCAGAATATTTGAGGATAAAGACGGGAAGACCAATCTTTCCCTTCAGGATGTGAACGGCGCTCTGCTCCTGGTTTCGCAGTTTACCCTCTACGCGAACTGCAAAAAAGGAAACCGCCCCGGATTCTCGGAAGCGGGAAGTCCGGAGCATGCCAGAAAACTGTATGAATATATCATAGAGCAGTGCCGGAAGACGGTTCCGGTCGTGCAGACCGGCGAATTCGGAGCTGAGATGAAAGTCAGCCTGGTCAATGACGGACCTTTCACAATCATGCTCGATGAGAGCATTCTCCCGGCAAATAAAGAAATTCATTAAATGCTATACCAGGAATTCTGGAAATGCTGCTCTGAGCGGCTTAGCCGCGGCATAACACGAAAATAGACTCTGCACTTCATTACCCAAAGCCGGACTCCACAGCTGCATTACGCATAGCAGACTCCGCAGCTGTATTTCGCAAAGCCGGACTCCGCAGCTGCATTACGCATAGCAGACTCCGCAGCTGTATTTCGCAAAGCCGGACTCCGCAGCTGCATTACGTGAAGTCGTACAATGTCACGGGGTTTCACGCAGCCTGACTGCTCCGGCTGCCCGCCGCCTGCGGCTGTCGTCCATGGCCGCGTAATGCTTCTTTGTCGTATTCACATCCTTATGTCCGAGTACATCCGCGACCAGATAGATATCGCCGGTCTCTCTGTAGAGGGAGGTTCCATAAGTACTTCGTAATTTGTGCGGTGTGATCTTTTTTGTTGTTGTGACTTCCCGGGCATATTTTTTAACCATATTCTCGACAGCCTGCACGCCCATCCTCCTTCTCTGGGTGGAATAGAAGAGAGCCTGTTCATGTCCCTCGACGGGAAGGACGGATTTTCTCTCTTCAATCCAGGCTTTCAGCGCCCGTTCGACCTCTTCTCCAAAGTATACGATCGATTCCGAGCCACCTTTGCGTATAATGCGTATTCCATCATTTCTGAAATCTACATCACCGATATCAAGGCCGACACATTCGCTGACACGGATCCCGGTTCCGAGCAGCAGCGTCACAATCGCAAGATCACGTGTCTTTGTCTTCTCATAATATCTTTTCGCCTGTCCGGTCAGATCATCCCCGCCGTGCTCTATATAATCTAGCAGAGAAGCCGTTTCACCTTCATCCAGGCGGACAATGGCCTTATCATGAAGCTTTGGCATATCTACCAGAAGCGTAGGATTCGTCCGGATCATCTGTCTTTTATAATAATAGGCGTAGAAGCTTCTCAGAGCCGACATCTTTCTTTTCAGTCCCTTTTCGCCGTTTGTAAACCTGGCTTCCTTCGGAGCCCCGGCAAGGGACTCATCCACATCATAAACCTTCAGAAACTCCTGATATTCCTCTATATCGACCGCCTGGATCTGGTCCAGCACGGATACGTCCCAGGTCAGCAGATCACGACTCCTGAGTGCCGGATTAGATTCCTGAAGGAAACGGAAGAAGGTCCGGATATCATAGGCGTAGGACAGACGGGTCCTTGTGGAAGTCGTAGGTTCCACCGCACGGAAATAGAGTTTTGAGAACGGCGGAAATGTAGTCAGCAGCTCACGGAGCTGCAGCGTATTCTGAATGTCTTTTTCTTCATGATAGCTGCGGTTGTTGTCCATCGAAAAATTCCCCTTGGTTTACCCCTTAATCGAAGATCTTCATAGTGCAGAAATTGCATTTTCCCGGCGTATCTATTTGAAAAACATGTGTTTTCTGTATAGATCTATATTGGAATCATACTGCTGTTCCCTCTGTTTGTCAAGGAAAGAAAGAAAAACCACAGCAGATAACTTTCATCGTTTCTGCTGTGGTTTTATCTTTGACTGATCAGATCATACCTTTGATTTCGTTACGTTTCCGATCCCCCGATCTGATCATCGGATCATTCTGCTTCAGACATCTTACTGAATGTACAGAACATATTCCACTTCATACAGAGCGCCTTCACCGGCCTGCCAGGAAGCTTCATCTGTATAGAAATCAATCGTCAGGGTTGACTTTCCGCGGCCGTCGAAATACAGGGTGATTCCGGATGCATCAGATGTCACAGAGCTGCAGTCAAGGGACATCTTGTCATTGTCAGTCTCTAGGGTTGCATAAGCTGCATCCGACGGGAAAATCACTGCTCCGCCGACACTGGAATCCTTGCTGATATCATTGAGGTTAAAGGCCGGGATCGTAAATCCTGCTTCGGATACAGCTCCGCCGGAACGGCTGCTGTTGACTGTTACGGAAGTTGCTCCATCAGCGCTGGTGAAAACTGCATCCGTCAGCGTGTATGTATAAGTGTTATACGCATCAGCGCTGAATGCGCTGCCTGTATAAGCGCTGACCGGAACCAGCTCAACCGCTGTATATCCGCTCCAGCCATCCGGAACAGAGATGCTTCCGTTCTCAGATACTGTGCTGTACTGGCTGCTGTCAACGGACGAAAGATCCAGGGACGCAAGCTGTGTACCGGACGCATCTGTTACAGTGAGCGTTCCGGATACAGGTGCAAGATCATCATAGGGAAGTTCAACAACTACCGCATATGTTCCGCTGGCCGCTCCGTCCGTAAGCTTCTCGCTTCCGAGAGGCCTGAACTTGTAATCAGTTCCTCTCTGCTCATCTGTAAAGATAACGCTGCCTGCAGGTGCTTCCACAACGATCTCATCCTCAGCAGGAGTCTCCGCCGGTGTCTCTTCAGGTGTCTCCTCGGTCTTCGCTGTCTGAGCAGCTGCCGGATCGCTCTGACCCGCGTCAGTCTGCGGCTGCTGCGTATCGATTCCTTCAATACCAGGGATATTGCTGAGTACCTCAAGATTTTCCTGATTCAGCTGATCATTCAGTGCCTGCCAGCCCGGATCGACATTTTCAGCCGGAGCCGGTTCCGGAGCGGGTGCAGTGTACTGCTCCTGGATCTGTTCATCCAGATTATTGCTGGTCTCACTCAGCACGGACTGATCAGTGGAGGATTCCACGATACCCTCGACACCCGGAATATTGGAAAGCGCATCCAGATTGACCTGATTCAGAATATTGTTCAGGACTTCCTTCTCCGGCTCCATCTGTGCAGGCGCCGCTGCGGCTTCCGATTCCATATTCGCTACGATGTCCTGGGTCTCTGCGGAACTGGTCTTCTGTGTCTGCTGCTCAAGAGACTGCTGGATCTGGGCAAGCGCGGCCTTTGTCCCGTCGTCATAGGACTGGGCGGCCAGATTGGCTGCAAAGATCTGAAGCTGTACGATATCCTCCTGGCTGAGTCCGGAAGTGACATTCGTTGTGTTGTTCGTTACGTTCGTTGTTGTAGTGTTGGTCGTATTGTTCGTTGTGTTATTAACTGCATTATTATTGACCGTATTATTGTTGACCGTCGTGTTGTTAACCGTGGTGGTCGTTGAATTGTCAACCGGGGAGACAGTGATGGAATCGTCTGTATAGTTCGTAATAACGTTATTGACGATCTGATTCACCTGCTCCACGTCGGAAGCTTCCAGATTGCCTTCAATGATCTGAAGCTTGATGTCATTGACAATCTGCTGCGCTTCCTGCTGACCGACCTTGTTGGCCAGATCCGTAGTGGTCACAAGCTCCTGAACCGCGACGTTGGACTTGTTCTGGTCCAGTGCCGTGGAGGTGGATCTCTCATATGCCATAAGAATACCGGTCAGGGCCCCGGTACCGGAAACCTCAAACGGAGCTGCGGCTACGACCTCACAGTTTGTGATGCCTGCCGTAGCAAGGTTCGATGCGATCATGTTGCTGGTGATGTAGTTCAGGTTTGCCGTTCTGACCTGGATGCCGCCGGATGTGGTAGGCTTCACCAGTGCGCAGCTGATCGTATGCGTTCCGATCTGTTCGATGGGGACCCAGCTTCCCAGCAGGTCTCTCTCATTCTGGTTATTGATATACATGACCTGTACGGAAGGATTCCCGTATACGCCGAAATACTGCAGAATCGCAGTCTGCTGCTCCGCCGTAAGGTCTGCGCCCAGCGTGGCGACCACTCTTGAATCCGCCCTGGCCGGAAACGCCGGGATCCCGGCAACCAGGACCAGCGCTGCGGCTCCTGCCATCAGTCTGCTGATGAACCTTTTTTTCATGCTGACAACCTCCTTATCAACCCTGTTTATACTTTTATATTCATTTCACTGAGGCTGTGCGGATCTGTCCTTTTCTGCAACCGGTCTGGCAGCGCCCCAGCGGACCGATCTTATTATAGCATCGCCTCATGCAAATAACAATGAATCTCCCGGCCCGCTTTCTGAATGAATTCTTATAGAATTATGAATTTGAACCAATACAGGGTCCGATTTCACGTCCTGTTTAAAATCGTGTTCCGGTTCATCACTCCTTCCGTATGGGGAAGAACAGGACCTGTCCCTCATAGATCATGGCGGTGTGCATCCCGTTCAGCCGGCAGACAGAACGGATATATTCAGGAATCGTGTCATATCCGTATCCGGGCATATATGTCTCTGCCAGGGTCCAGAGCGTATCTCCGCGCTCCACCCTCACTGCGGTATAGATCTCCTCTTCCGCAGGCCGGATCGCAGGAGTCTTATGCCGGAAGCCGGTCAGGAATAAAAAGGATATAAGAAGGCAGAGAATCAGCAGGACTCCCCTCCTTCTGAGCTGCCTGAGCCTCCTCCTGCGCGAGCGGAGCGCCCTGGCGGCCGATCGTTTGTTCTCAAAGATCATCTCTTCCCTGAAATCCGTGCAGTAATCTCTCATCCTGTCCCTCTCCCCTCTTATGCAGGGAGGACTGCTCATTCCTCCCCGAACATCCATTCGGAACATTTGTTCTGTGTCAATTATATGTTCAGAACAGATGTTTGTCAATGGATCGAACGGATTTTTGGAACATTTGTTTGCATTCTGTTTTTCAGTGTGCTATGATATTTTCAAAAGAATCTGATCCAGGCAGGATTTCCCGGATCCTGCGGACAGTATTTCCTGTCCGGTCAAAACAGAGGGAGGAAGACTTATGGCATACGGAAAGATTACTCCGAAGCAGCAGGAGATTCTGGATTTTATCAAGCAGGAGATTATCAGCAGGGGCTATCCGCCCGCTGTCAGGGAGATCTGCGAGGCTGTCAGCCTGAAGTCCACCTCTTCCGTGCACTCGCATCTTGAGACGCTGGAGAAGAACGGATATATCAGAAGGGATCCCACAAAGCCGCGCGCGATCGAGATCGTGGATGACCAGTTCAACCTTACACGCAGGGAGACGGTCAATGTTCCGGTTATCGGTACGGTAGCGGCGGGCCAGCCGATCCTCGCGGCTGAGAATATAGAGAATTATTTCCCGATTCCCGCTGAATACATGCCCAACAAACAGTCTTTCATGCTCCGAGTCAAGGGAACCAGCATGATCAACATCGGGATCAACGACGGAGACCTCGTTCTTGTTGAGCAGCAGAAGGACGCCGAGAACGGCGATATCGTCGTGGCCCTTCTTGATGACTCGGCCACGGTCAAGACCTTCTACCGGGAAAAGGGCCATATTCGTCTGCAGCCCGAGAATGATTCCATGGATCCGATCATTGTGGAGGATCAGCTGGAGATCCTCGGAAAAGTGTTCGGCGTTTTCCGCCTGTTCTGATTATTGTTCCGAATATAATATGCCTCTGAACCGCGATCGGCTCAGAGGCATTTATCATTTATCTTTCCGGCATACAGTTGAGCAGGCAGGAAACCTTTACTTC
>DGHP01000113.1:7789-13001 GCA_002392705.1 Lachnospiraceae bacterium UBA3845
GCCTCCTCGGGGAATCTGGCGGCAAGCGCGTCCAGAAGCGCCGGCGGCATGATCGCGTGGAATCCGCCCGGATTCAGGATAAATCCCTTCGCGTCCTTGATCAGCAGCGCCCTGAGCGATGAGAAAGGAACCGCGATGGCGTTCAGCTGCCGTTTCTGGCGGAATTTGCTGAATTCAATCATATCTGAGAATACAGGCTGGAGAACATCTCCGTTCTTTCCCTTCAGGATCGGAAGGGAATACTGCCTTCCGGCCATCTTCTCAGCGATGGTACCCGGACCTTCCTTCAGCTCTACGCCCAGTATATAGCGGGCCCGGACCATATTCACGGAAAACTCCTCATCCAGCTGCTGGAGGTTCTGTTTCTCTTCATTCGGCACCTGCCGGCCGAATTCCTGCAGGAAATACAGCCCGGTCAGCTGCAGCTCCGGGTTCTCCACCGGCCTCGCCGCTTCGGGAAGACTGGAATAATCCGGTTTTTTTACAACATCCTCCAGCGGGAATTTCGTAACGGAACCCTCCGCCATATAGACCAGTTCATTTGCGCCGATCAGATAAAGACTCGTATAAAAACTCTTAAAAGCGTTCTTCGGAATGACAGCGCCGCGGATCGGAACCTTTCTCTGCGTGTATGCCGCGGCAAAATTCTTAAGAAGGTTTTCATTCTCGAAAACCCACACCTGGTCGTTATACGAATCCGGGTCGCAGACCAGCAGCGGCATATTGGTAATCCCGCAGAACGCCGCTATGATCTTCTGCCTGCTGAGAAACTTCTGTATCATGAATTGATTGTCAATTGCCATCCGTCTTTAAACTCCTCCCTGCCCCGCCGGAAAAAACCGGCTGAAAATTTGCCGCAGCACCGCTCTTTCCGGCAGTCTGCCGCGCCTTATAATATGGATCCGGCAGATCTCCCTGGGGATATTTGCCGGATTCTCCGGACCTTCTCTTTACAGGTCCAGATCCGCTATGGACGTCACCTTTCCGTCTCTCCAGATCCTCTCCAGATCGTAGAACAGCCGGTTTTCCGTGTCAAACAGGTGGACAACGATATCGCCGTAGTCCAGAAGGATCCAGTTCGCGGTCTGGTAGCCTTCCGCCTGCTTCAGCTCATATCCCGCCTTTCCGAGGATTTCCTCCACATTATCGGCCATCGCCTGGACCTGCGCCTTGTTTTTACCGGATGCGATAATGAAATAATCCGCCAGAACACTGACCTCGGCGATGTCGATCACAGTGATGTTTTCTGCTTTTTTGTCTTCCAGCGCATGCCACGCAAGCGATGCCATCTTCTTTGTTCTGGTATCTCCCATATCTGTCCTCCTTCTTTTGTGAAAAGCCCCTGCGGCCGCGGGATTCTTCCCGGTCAGGAAGGCGCGCGGCCTGACAACAGTATTATTTGTATAAACACGCTCTTTTTTATTATTATACGCTTCAGTGAACCGGTCTGTCACTCTTTTCCTTTAAAGCTCCCCGGAGCCGATCCCGTTCACGCTTACTGCTCACAGCCCTCCGCACATCATTTACAGGGCGCTTTCAGACCGTCAGAGAATCCCCCTTGTCGTCCGTTTCATTATAAAGATTGTGATAGTAGCGGTAAGCGCTGCGGCTCATCTCGTCGATCTCGCCCTTCCCCGAATCCAGATAATGCAGCGTGTCCTCCAGAATCTGATAGACCGCCTGGTTGAGATCGTGAAATGCAAGCCAGCGGATGTGGGCAAGATTACTGGCCTTAAAGCGTGCTGGTTCAATATAATCCGCCGTGAAGATGATCTTCTCCAGCATCGTCATATTCGGTCGGCCTGTCGTATGCCAGCGGATCGCGCTCAGGATCTCCTCATCCTCCACACCGTACTTCTCCTTTGCCAGGTAAGCCCCGAGTTTTGAATGAAGCAGATAGGGGGACTGGAGCTCCACCTTGGAAATCTCCAGGCCGTATTCCCTGCACATGCGGATCTTCTTGTCGTTCGGAATACACTTGGCACAGTCATGAAGCAGACCGGCCACCTGGGCGCTCATGATATCTTCCTTATAGTCCATGGCAAGCGCGCCCGCGGTGAACATCACGCCCAGTGTATGCTGATAGCGGTCCGCATCCAGTTCTTTTCTGACTTTCCGTTCCAGTTTCTGAATATTATAGTCTTTCATAGATTCCGTTCTCGTATATGTAATTCACAACCGGATCAGTCACATAGTAGCGGATACTCCTGCCCTCGGAGCGCCACTGACGGATCGTGTGAGAGGAAATATCCAGATTCGGGCTGGATAATTTGCGGACATCGGCATGGAAGCGCTCCCGGACGTTCCGGATGGCTTCATCCAGATCCTCCTCCGCCATCTGGTCCCGGACAGCGGCGACGATAATGCACTGGTCACAGATCTCCTGGGGTCCGTTCCAGAGATGAAAGGTCAGCAGTGAATCCGCGCCCATGATAAAATAATAGTCCGTGTCCGGATTCTGCAGCCGCAGCCTTTTCAGGGTCTCCTTTGTATAGATATAGCCCTGCTCATGCATCTCTTCCATGGAGAGTTCAAAATGGGGATTGCCTTTAATGGCAAGCCTGACCATCTCCGCCCGCTCACTGTTGGACGCGCCGCTGCGCTTCGTCTTGTGCGGCGGATTCCCGGAAGGCATGAAAAGAACTCTGTCCAGGCCGAACTGTTCATAGGCGCTCTCCCCGAGAATCAGATGTCCGATATGGATGGGATCAAATGTGCCTCCCATAATACCTGTTTTTTTTCTCATCTGGCCTCTTTCCGCTGTTCAGATCTGTATTTCTCTTTATTTCTCTTTCTTTGCTTTCGGAAGAAGGATCTTTCGTTTGTCGCCTTTTCCCTCTTTATAAAGCACAATCTTGCGCCCGATCACCTGCACGAGCTGGGAGCGTGTGCGCTCCGCCGCTGTCTGTGCCAGCTCCATGGGATCCTCCATGCAGTTCTGAAGAATGGATATCTTGATCAGCTCCCTGGCCGCAAGGGCTTCCGCCATGGATGCGGTATTCTCCGGCGTAAGACCTTCCTTACCGATCTGAAGGATCGCGTCCTGCCCCGCAGCGAGGCTCTTGAGATATGCTCTCTGTTTTCCTGTCATATAACCTCCGATATTTCCCGGCCGTCCGACCGCGGAAGATTTGTTGTGCAGATTATTATACCACATATTTCAGCAGATGTAATTCTGTATCACAATCTGCAGGCTGGAAACACCGCGGAATTCATTGATCTGAGGATAATATGTCACGCTCATCGTCATCCCCTCTCCCCTGCCCGCCAGAAGTTTCTGACAGGCTGCCTCCCCGTAACGGGCGGCCAGACTGTCCAGCATCTCCTGCGCGTCCCTGAAATAAAGGGCATCCATAACAGTTCCGTCCCTGTCCCGGACTTTCAGCCTGAGCATATTCTTTCCTCGGCCGATCAGCCGGGCGCTGAGAGGCTGCAGGGAAACCGCGGCAAAAAGCGGCTTCTCGTTGCCCTTCCCGCAGGGCTCCAGAAGATCCAGCTGAGAGATCAGACGCTCGGAAATGTAGCCGAGGGGCATGCGCGCGTCGATCCGCACCTTCCGGGTAAGATCCTCCTGCGTCAGTGTGCAGGCGCTGTTCATCCGCTTCCTGAATTCCTCCAGCCGTTCTCTTTCGATCGTCAGGCCTGCCGCCATGGGATGACCGCCGAATTTCACAAGCAGATCCGAACAGGCAAGGAGGGAATCGAACATGGGATATTCTTCGATCGATCTTCCGCTCCCTTTCAGGAGGCCTTCCTCCATGGTATCCGTCAGGACAAATACCGGTCTGGCAGCTGCTTCCCTGACCTTCCCTGCGATAATACCGGCAACCGATTCATGGATGCCCGGAAGATATATGATCAGGACCCGGTCCTCTTTCAGAGGACCGCCGAGCGCCTCTTCCAGCGCAAGGTCCGTTCCCTTCTGCGTCATATCCTTCCGCTCATCGTTCAGAACACGCAGTCTTGAGGCAATGGCCCCCGCATCCTGGATATCCTCCGTCAGGAAGAGGCGCAGGGACAGTTCTGCCGTCTCAAGGCGCCCGCTGGCATTGATACAGGGGCCCAGAATGAATCCGATGTGATATGCGGAGAGAACTTCTCCCGACAGACCGCAGGCGGAAATCAGCGCCCGCATGCCTGCATTCCGGGTATGAGGAAGCATTCGGAGGGCATAACGGACCAGAATCCGGTTTTCACCGGTCAGGTCCATCACATCTCCGACTGTCGCGAATCCGGCGAAGGGAAGCATCTCCATCGTCTCCGGACACCGGGAGAGCGGTAAAATGGCAGGAACCGCTTTTTCCCGGAATGATATAAGATCCCTTTCCCTCTCTTTCACCCCGTCTTTTGCTGCCTGGTATCCTTCATTGTCTGTCTGCAGAAGCAGCGATTCAAAGAAATGCATCAGCTTCCAGGCAACGCCGGCACCGCAGAGATTTTTGTTCGGATAGGAGCAGCCGGGGCTTTTCGGATCAATTACGACATCCGCGTCCGGAAGAAGATACTGTCTTCCTTTTTCATCTTCCTCATAAAGCGGCTCATGGTGATCTGTGACGATCACGGTCATGCCGTGATCCTTCGCGTAACGGATCTGTTCCAGTGCAGCTATTCCGTTGTCACAGGTTATGATCGTGTCGATTCCGTCCTCCAGCGCTCTTTCGATCAGATGCAGGTTCAGTCCGTATCCGTCACGGATCCGGTCCGGTATGGCATGATCAGCCTGTGCCCCGTATATCTGCAGAATGTGTTCAAGAATGTAAGTCGCGCAGACGCCGTCGATATCATAATCCCCGATGACACGGATCCTCTTCCCTTCTCTGATCCGTTCCCGCAGAAGGAAAGCAGCTTCTTTCAGGCCGTCCAGGGCCAGGGGATCTTCAAGGTCTGTAAGATCCGCATGCAGATAGGCTTCTATCGCCTCATCGCCGATGATTTCCCGGTTGCGTATGATACGCGCAATCACCGGGTCAATTCCGAATTTTCGGGAGATCTCCTGAAAGGGCGCTCCCTTCCGGATCTCAAGCCATTTTTCCATAGTTTCCCCGCGTAAGTTTCCAAAAGTCCCGCAAACAGAATCAGCAGACGACTGCAGATGAGATCTGTCTGCATCTGTAAATGCAGCAACAGTTAAGATCTGTCTGCATCGGTAGATATGCAGCTGCACTTAAGATCTGTCTGCGGCTGTATATGCAGCTCCAGGTAAGATCTGTCT
>DGHP01000113.1:13020-16420 GCA_002392705.1 Lachnospiraceae bacterium UBA3845
CCTGCGGCAGATAGTAAGTGTAACCGGTATAACTGAGAAAAAAAGCCGGACACCTTGCGTGCCCGGCACTTTTCCCGAAAAGGATCAGGTCAGTCCTTTTACTGTCTCTGTTTGTTTTTCTTCTTGCTTGAACTGATCTTCTGAGCCTGCTTCTGAGCTGCCTCAGCCTTTGCCGCTTCCTGGTCTCTTCTGTCCTTCGCGATCCGGAGGATATACCAGAGGGCGCCGGTCAGGCAGACCGAGGAGAAGGCACCGGCAAGAACACCGACCATCAGCGGAAGCGCGAATTCCTTGATGGAAGCTACGCCGAATACCCAGAGTGCGCCGATTGTCACGAAGGTTGTCAGAGAAGTATAGATACTTCTGGTCATCGTGGAGGTCACGCTGGAATCCACGAGTTCTGCCAGGGAGCTGAACTCTCTTCTGCGCGGAAGGTTCTCACGCACACGGTCGAAGATGACGATGGTGGCGTTGATGGAATAACCTACGATGGTCAGCATGGCTGCGATGAAGGTATTGCCGACCGAGATCCGGACGATCGCGTAAGTCGCGAATACGACCAGAACGTCATGAATCAGGGCAAGCACTGCAGCAGACGCGAAACGGATATCCGAGAAACGGAACCAGATATAAACCAGCATGCAGATTACCGCAATGATAACCGCGATGACGGCCGCACGTCTCATCTCATTGGAGATGGTCGAGGAGATCGTCTCGAAGTTGATGGATCTTTCTTCATTTCCGTCGCTGTCCGTATAGGTGGCGATGGTGAAGTTCTCATCGAGCGTGTCGACAAGCTGCTGGCGCTCTTCCACGCTCAGCTGGCGGGTCTTGAAGATGATCTCATTGCCGCCGGCGACCTTCTGTGCCTGGATCTCAGCGTCATTGATGACACCCTGGATAACAGGCTTGATCTTCGCGTCGATCTCATCGATGCTGTACCCGTCGACGAAGGTGACGTCTGTGGAGGTACCGCCTCTGAACTCCATGGAGAGATTCAGGGCACCATTTCCTGCCGTCCTGTTGATGATGCAGAAAAGCGGACCGGACAGAACCGCGCAGATGGCGATGGCAAAAAAGACCTTCCTCTTTTCGATAATCGGAAGCAGGTTAAAGTGGATCGCTTTGCCGAAATACTTCTCATCCGACAGACCCAGCGCATATGCCGCATTTACAAGCAGCCTGGAGATGACCAGGGCTGTAAACATGGACAGGGCAACACCAAGCGCAAGAGACTGCGCAAAGCCTTTTACAGAACCGGTCGCCATCAGATTCAGGACGAAGCAGGCGATCAGGGTTGTCACGTTGCCGTCGATGATGGCCGAAAGGGCCTTCTTGAAACCGATGTCAATCGCGGACCTGACGGACTTGCCGGAAGCGATCTCCTCACGGATGCGGGCGTAGATAATGACGTTCGCATCGACAGCCATACCGATTGACAGGATGACGCCGGCGATTCCCGGCAGAGTCAGAGTCATGTCGAAAGCGTTGATGGCCACCAGATCCATGGCGGCATAGATCAGAAGGGCAAAGCCCGCGATGATGCCGGGAACCTGATAGGCGATGATCATGATAATGATAACAAGGATGATGCCAACGATTCCGGCCTTCATAGCGCTGGAGAGGGCCTGCTCACCAAGCTGTGCGCCGACGACATTCGAACGGATCTCTTCCAGTTCAAGGGAAAGAGAACCGATTCGGATATAAGAGGCAAGTTCCTGAGCGGACTCGATGGTGAAATTACCGGAAATTACGCATTTTCCGTCAGTGATCGGTTCGTTTACGCGCGGTGCGCTGACAACCTCGCCGTCATATACGATCGAAATCTGTCTTCCGACGTTGGCGGTGGTGGCGTCCGCGAAGGCTTTCGCACCTTCCTTGTCAAACTCGAGCTGCACGACGTATTCCGAATTGTTCATCTGGTCTCTCTGGGACGCAGCCTCAGCGGATACAACATGGGAACCGTTAAGGACTTCGCTTCCGTCAGCCAGCTGGAAGACCAGGGAACCGGGTTTGCCCAGCTCTGCCAGGATTTCGTCCGCGTTGGATACGCCCGGGATCTCGATATTGATCCGGTTGCTTCCTTCCTGATAGACCGATGCTTCCGTCGAGTAGTTGTCAACACGCTGCTGCAGCTTATAAATCGTATCCGCCATATCTTCCGCAGAAGGATTCTCATCCACTGTCTGATAGGTGATGGATACGCCTCCGGACAGGTCCAGGCCGAGTTTGATGTTCTTCACGGAACCTGTACCGGCTTTGTCCCAGCCTTTGAAGGCTGTAAACAGAAGCACAGCAAGCAGTGCGGCCATGATGACCATGGTCAGTTTTGCTCTTTTCTTGCTCATTGGTATCACTCCTCTTTTTTCTGGTTTCTTTATACCACCACATGCATTTTTTCAGATCCGCCTCCGCGGATATCTCCCGCGGCAGTCTTATAAAATGCATGACAGTTTCTGTATGAATGCGGTACGGCCTGCCTGAATCAGCATATGCCCCTGACACACACCGGCAGTGCCGGAATCGTTACGATTTACGGCCCTCCCCACATCAATCAGCAGATCACTGCCGTATCCGGATCCGCAGCATGCTCCTGCCCCGCGTCAACTCCCATGTCAGCCTCGGCGGCCTTCATCATGATCGCGCACTCCACTCTCTTTCTCTCCAGCTCGCAGCCGATCTCATAGACGTCATCGATGCGCCCGTGGAAATTATAGGAATTCGCCGCGCAGCCGCCGCTGCAGTAGTA
The DNA here is from genome assembly GCA_002392705.1 of Lachnospiraceae bacterium UBA3845. Lineage (GTDB taxonomy): Bacteria > Bacillota > Clostridia > Lachnospirales > Lachnospiraceae > Porcincola. The sequence continues at coordinate 15,770 of DGHP01000113.1, forward strand.
GCGTGCGAAGCAGTTTCTGCATTCGGATTTTGCGTAGACATTGCAGCATTTGAAAAGGTCCGTGATATCGCTGCGTCTGATCCCTTCTTCCACGCTGCCCAGCAGGAAGTCCTCATTCCCCACAAACTGATGGCAGGGATACAGGTCTCCCCAGGGGGTAACGGCCAGATATTCCGTTCCGCTTCCGCAGCCGCTCAGCCTCTTGTATACGCAGGGGCCTCCGGTCAGATCGATCATAAAATGGAAGAAGGTAAATCCTCTGCCCTCCGCTTTCCTGCGGAGCATCTCCCGGGCCAGGATCTCATACTGTTCCCGGATCTTCGGCAGATCTTCCGGCCGGATCGCGTAATCTGCGTCCGCCGGCGCCACGACCGGCTCCATGGAGAGCTGGTCAAATCCAAGATCCGCGAAATGCAGAACGTCCGCCGCGAAATCAAGATTATAGTGGGTAAATGTGCCGCGGATGTAATACTGTTTTCCCAGGGCTTTTCTGAGTGCCGCAAACTTCTGGAACTTTGGCACGACCAAGTCATAGCTCCCTTTTCCGTTCCGGAAAGGACGCATACGGTCATGCACTTCCCTGCGGCCGTCCAGGCTCATGACGACGTTGTCCATCTCCCGGTTGCAGAAATCCATGATCTCATCGTTCAG
>DGHP01000181.1:0-3319 GCA_002392705.1 Lachnospiraceae bacterium UBA3845
GGGGCACTGTGCGGCTGCTATACTTTTATAATACACGCTAAGGGGGTCTCTATGTATATGGTTTTTGTAAAATTTTACTTTTATATCGGTGTGCGCCCCCGGATAAAGGAAACTTTTTTAAAAACCATACTTTACGACATAAAAATGAGATTTCACGACAAAAGCACGGATGCTTTCAGTCAATATGTTAAAATATCAACAGTATAAGGAGCAATTTTTTGACACGTAGGAACCAGAGGAGGAAGATGTGATGTCAAAGAAACAGGCCTTTAACCCATATCTGCCCAGTTGGGAATATGTTCCTGACGCGGAGCCCCACATCGTGGACGGCAGGGTTTACGTGTACGGATCGCACGATCTTTTTAACGGTATTAATTTCTGTCTGGGAGACTATGTCTGCTGGTCTGCCCCTGTAGACGACCTTGGCAACTGGACGTACCATGGCGTGATCTTTCGGAGAGAGCAGGATCCTGCCGCACCCAAAAACCGGATCACCAACGGTCTTGCCGCGCCGGATATGGTGGTGGGACCCGACGGAAGGTATTACCTGTACTATTTCATGGGCGGGACGAAGATGATTTCCGTCGCGGTCTGCGACGAGCCTGCCGGCAAGTACGAATTCTACGGCTATGTGAAGTATCAGGACGGCACGCCGATCGGAAAGAGGAACGAACCGTTCCAATTCGATCCCGGATGTCTGATGGACAATGACGGCAGGCTGTATCTCTATACCGGTTTTGCCTTCGGAGGAAATCCGATTCTTCTGGACGGCTCGAAGCCAACGACCGAGGGTCCGATGTGGTTCGAGATCGATACGAAGGATATGCTGACAGTCATCTCGGGAGATGACCTCCATTATATCGGTGTCCTGACAGGAGAGAAGGCAAAAGGAACGCCCTATGAGGAGCAGCCTTTCGGAGAGGCCAGCTCAATGAGGCGCTTCGGGGATAAGTATTACTTCATATACAGTTCCCTGAACAGCCATAATCTCTGCTATGCCGTGAGCGATAAGCCCACCGAAGGATTTGCCTTCGGAGGAGTCCTGATCAGCTGCGGCGATATCGGTCTCCCCGGTGTTCCGGATGTGAAACATGCCCATATGGATACCGGCAACACTCACGGGTCGCTGATTGAGATCGGCGGAAAATATTACATTTTCTATCACCGTCACTCCAACCGCAAGCAGTCTTCGCGTCAGGCCTGTGCCGAAGAGATCCGTTTTGAGGACGGCAGATTCTTCCAGGCGGAGATGACCTCCTGCGGACTCAATGACGGTCCGCTTCCCGGGAAAGGACATATTCCCGCCTACTGTGCCTGCAATGTTTACGGAAAGAGAGGCACGCGTTTCCTCAGCATGATCAAGTACCCCAGAGGAAGCAGCCCGTTCCTGACCCAGAAGGGTAAGGACAGGGAGAAAGGTCCGGATCAGTACGTGTCCAATTTCTGTACGGACTGCACCGTGGCTTTCAAATATTTTGACCTTCGGAACACGACAAAGATTCGTATCCACCTGCGGGGGTACGGCAACAACTGCAATGTTGTAATCCGGAACAAAGAACAGGGCGATGTGATCTGCCGGATTCCGGTAAAGACCTGCAAGGACGGGGAGAAATTTATCGGTAAACTTCCGGAAGGTCTGGGGGAGAAGGAAGCGCTTTACTTCTCTGTTGAAGGAAAAGGCGGAGCATTTGATTTTATCTCATTCGACCTGGCATAACTGAGTATCAAACCGGCGCAGAAGCGACGTAAATGAAAAAAAGGAGGTACAAAATTTTATGAAGAAAGGAATAATGCGCGGACTGGCAGGTATATCCGCCTCTCTGCTCGCGATCTGCTTTGTGGCGACATCTTATACGGCGACCAGGGCTGCGTTTATCAATACGCGTCTGGGTACGTCCAGCATGAAGCTGGTCGAGACAGGCGACCCGTCAACGGACAAATACTACTACAAGTCGGAGTTCTCTTCACTGACGGATCTCGTGGAAGCCAAGAAGTCACTGGCGGCGGAGATTTCATCAGAGGGAACGGTACTGTTAAAGAATGACAACAGCGCGCTGCCGCTGGCTGCAGGTTCAAAGGTGACCCTCTGGGGACACAACACCATCTTTCCGGCACTGGGCGGTATGATCGGCTCTTCCGCAATTGCCGCTGAAGGACAGGAATCTGCAAGCTTTATGAGCGCATTCGGTTCCCGCGGCTTTGCGCTTAATGAAGATTTCATCAATCTCTATACCAGCGAGGAAGCTTTCGCATACACCCGCGAGACGTTTTTCCCGGGCGCAGGTCTTCTGCCGTCGTTCGCGGCCACATGGGAACCCGGTCAGTTCTATATGACCGGTGAAATTCCGGCAAGCATGTATACGGATGATCTGCTTGCAACAGCCGATGATACAACCGCAATCGTTGTAATCACCCGCGACAGCTCGGAAGCTGCGGACTATCAGCCCGGTATGGTCTGCGCCACTGAGGGTGATGCCTTCGAACGTCCCCTCGCTCTTTCTCAGTATGAGCAGGATATGCTGAACCTTGCAAAAGCTCACAGCACCGGTGTCATTGTGCTCATCAACGCCGATAATGCCATGGAACTGGAGAATCTGAAGAACGATCCTGACATCGATGCCATCCTGTGGATCGGCGCACCCGGCCTTTACGGTCTCAACGGTGTGGCAGATGTCGTTGCCGGAAATGTCAATCCTTCCGGTCGTCTGGTCGATACATATGCGGTTAATTCCACATCCGCGCCGGCTATGCAGAACTTTGGCATGTTCCTCTACACATCTTCTGCCGAGGACGCTGTGGATCTGGATGACTGGTACATTGTAGAGACTGAAGGAATTTACAACGGTTACAAGTACTATGAGACCCGCTACGAAGATCAGGTGCTCGGCCAGGGCAACGCGGACAATGCTGCCGGCTCTACAACAGGCAATGCATGGAGCTATGCGGACGAAGTGTCCTATCCTTTCGGTTACGGCATGAGCTATACAACATTTGAACAGAAGCTTGATGCGGTGGATGTAAGTGTCGACGGCGGAACTGCGACTGTCACCGTGACGAACACCGGCAGCACCGCCGGCAAGTCCGTTGCTGAACTTTTTGTACAGACTCCCTACACCGGCGGTATCGAGAAGGCATCGATCCAGCTCGCTGGATTTGCCAAGACCGGTGAGATCGCGCCGGGTGCAAGCGAGACCGTGACAATTAAAATCGATCCGGCACTTTTCGCCAGCTACGATGAGAACGCAGTCAAGGCCGACGGAACACAGGGCGCCTGGGTGCTTGAGGCCGGTGATTACTACTTCGCCATCGGCAACGGCGC
>DGHP01000181.1:3388-7831 GCA_002392705.1 Lachnospiraceae bacterium UBA3845
AACAATGTGCTTGCATTGAAGACCGGTTCCGAAGATAAGCTTGTGAAGCTTAACGATGAAGGCGTCAATGCGGCCAACGCATATCTCTGGACGCTGGCGGATACGGATATCGAGACCTATTCGGTCAACGTGCAGAATGCACTGCAGGAAATGGATATCAATAAAGTCATTCCGGGAACGGCAGAGTATACCACCCGTGCAGACTGGAGCAAGGGCTGGAAATCGGTTGATCCCATCACTCCGACTGAAGAAATGAACGTAGGACTCGGCAATGACAACTATAAACTCAATGCTAACGGAGAGGGTGTTACCTGGGGTGCTGACAACGGACTTACTCTGCTTGACATGGTCACTGTTGAAGGAGACGGCAGCATTACGGTAGCAGATCTTGACGATCCGCGTTGGCAGAGCCTTGTGGAACAGGTCTCGCTTGATGAAGCCATCCAGTTCATCGAGTGCGCCGGCGACGATATTGAGAACATTGATTCTGTCTTACTGCCCCGTACATTTATGAATGACGGCCCGATCGGTTTTGCCTATGATCAGCTTGCAGGCTACAAGACACGCTGGAATAAGAGTGATTCCGCAGCGCCCACTTATGTGTCCGGCAGCGAGGCTGAGAGCACATATTCCATGGCTACCAATCCCACGGAACCGGTCGTTGCAGCTACCTTTAACACGGAGCTGATCCGGCGCGAAGGCGAGCTGTACGGAGAAGATGCCCTGTGGGCGAAAGAAAGCATCTGCATCTGCCCCGGTGTCAATCTGCATCGTACACCGTACTGCGCACGTAACCACGAATATTACTCTGAGGATTCTGTACTCACGAACCTGTGCGCGATGGCCTTCTGCGAGGGAGCTTCTTCCAAGGGTCTTGTAACGCAGGCAAAGCATTATGCGTTCAACCATCAGGAGCTTAATCGTTCCGGACTTTCAACATTTGCAACTGAACAGGCGTGCCGTGAAAACGAGCTGCGCTGCTTCCAGGGTGTAATGTCCACCAATACCACTGACACGGTCATGACAGCATTCAACCGTGTAGGTACCGTATTCGCCGGTGCGCATGAAGGTATCCTGAAGCAGATCGCCCGCAATGAATGGGGCTTCGAGGGCGGCTTCGTCACTGACATGGCGGCGGCCCAGGCTGCGGAATACATGAACTGGTGTGACACCGTGGCTTATGGCGGCGGCCTGATGCTGGCCAGCACCAACGGCAACTTTGCCAACACAAGCTTTGGTATCATGGAGAACTCCAGGGATGCCATCGCATCTGATACTTACTATCAGGAGCAGATGCAGGAAGGCATCAAATACTGGCTGTACGCTCTTGCACATTCCAACATTATTAACGGTCTGAGCCAGACGACAGAAATTGTACCTGTTACACCGTGGTGGCAGATGGCTCTCTATGTTGCGGACGGCATCCTTGCCGCTCTGACAGCACTGTTCGTATTCCTTGGGCTTAAGAGCAAAAAGAAAGTGAAAGAATAAGAAGGGAGAAGAGCAATGAAAAGAACGATCGGTTTTTATATTGAATTTGCTGCCGCTGTAGTCGGTCTTGTGAGTGCAGGGCTTTATGGCAGTTCGATGATAATCACAAAGAATACGTATACTTTTATAATTGCTGCGGCTGCGGTAGCTATTATCTCATCTTTTGCCGCAACTAAAAACCCGAAGGTCTTCAACTGGGGCGCTCCGCTTGCGGCCTGCCTCATGGCAGCGGGCATTGCTTACAGCATCACCGTTATGTCTGACCCGATCGGATATTTTATTTCCGGTCTCTACACCATCAATGATCTCAAGACATGGATCACGTTCATGATTGTGGCAGGCGTTTCCTGGCTGCTGTATATGATCGCCGGTTTTACCGGCATGGTCAGGGAAGCTTAAAACTCCCTTGAGACCGCGGAAGCGCAGCAGGGAAAGTGCTTTCCCTGTTTGCGCGGAACAAAAGCCGAGACATTCCTGCATGGCTCTGTACTCACTTCGGGTGCAGAGCCATGTGAGTTATATCATTTTCGCATCGTGAATGTGCCGAAAGAGGTTATTTATGAAAAAAACTGCATTCAATGAAGGATGGACCGTGCGAAGCCTCACCGGTGATTCCGGGGAGCGGCAGGTCACACTTCCGCACGATGCCATGATCAGCGAACCCCGCAGCCCGGAAAGCCGCGGCGAGGGGAATATCGGCTGGTATATCGGCGGAGATTACGAGTACACAAAACGATTCACGCCCCCTGCAGAGTGGGAGGGGCAGAACGTTCTCCTGGAGTTCGAAGGCGTCTATCACAACGCTGAGGTATGGATGAACGGGGAGAAGCTGGCCTTCCGTCCCTACGGGTATACCAATTTTTATGTGGATATCCGGGAAGCCCTGAAGTTCGGGGAAGAGAACGAACTCAAGGTCATTGCCAGAAATTCGGATCAGCCCAACAGCCGCTGGTATACGGGCACCGGCATCTACCGTCCGGTCAACGTATGGACCGGCGGAGAAAAATATATCCCCGTGAACGGTGTCCGGATCGACACAGAGGATTATCGTGAAGGTATAATAAACGTGAAGGTCCGTGTCTCCGAGCCCGGCGAGATCCGCGTTGAGATCCTGGACGGTGAGGAGACCGTGGCTGTGAAATCCCACATCAGCAGCAAGGAGCTGGTAAATTTCCAGATCCGAGTTCCGGACGCGAAACTCTGGGATACCGAACATCCGAACCTGTACACAGCCCGCGTGTCTTTCGGGGATGACGTGGTGGAGGAGACCTTCGGCATCCGAACACTGGCCTGGAATACGACGGACGGCCTGACCATCAACGGGAAGCGGGTGATCCTTCGCGGTGCCTGCATCCATCACGATAACGGATTCCTCGGTGCCTGCGCGTTCCCGGAGGCGGAAGAGCGCAAGGTGCGACTTCACAAGGAAAATGGTTACAATGCGCTGCGGAGCGCCCACAATCCCTGCTCCAAAGCCATCCTTGACGCCTGTGACCGTCTCGGCATGCTGATGATGGATGAGTTCGCCGATGCGTGGACCATGCACAAGACGAAGTACGACTATGTCACCTATCTGAAAGACTGGTGGAAACAGGACCTTAAGGATATGGTGGAGAAGGACTACAACCATCCGAGCGTCATCGCCTATTCTACCGGCAACGAAGTGGCGGAGACCGCCCGCCCGGAGGGCATCGCCTTCACGGGAAGGATGACAAGATATCTGCATAAACTTGACCCGACGAGGCCTGTATCCTGCGGTATCAACATATTCTTTAACTTTCTCAGCTCCATCGGTCTGGGCGTCTACAGCGACGAAAAGGCTGAAAAGGAATCCGATGCGGCCGCAAAAAAAGGCGGCAGCCAGAAGAAAAAGCCTGTCGGAAGCGAGTTCTACAATCAGCTGGCCTGCCTGATGGGTGACAAATTCATGAAGTTCGGTGCAACCCTCTATCCGTGCGACCTGAAGACCCGGGGCGCATACGCCAATATGGACCTTGCCGGCTACAACTACGGCATCTGGCGCTATAAGAAAGACATGAAGAAGTATCCGAATCGACTGATCCTGGGTTCGGAGACTTTCTGCAAGGACGCCTGGCTGTTCTGGGACATTGCGAAAGAGAATCCGCCGATCGTAGGCGACTTTGTCTGGGCAGGCATGGACTACATCGGCGAGACCGGCATGGGCGCTCCGGAATACGGCGATTACAAGATGACGGAGGATGAGACCCAGATGACGGGCGGAAACGGCCGCATTGACATCACCGGAAAGCGCCGGGCGGAAGCCGCCTACACACTGGTCGCGCTGGAGCAGGAGGAAGGCCCTCTCATCGGCGTGCAGCCCGTGGACCGGACCGACAAACCGGGGCTTACCGGCTGGTCTCTGACCAAAGCCGTAGAGAGTTGGGCTTTTAATGGCTGTGAGGGGATGAAAGCGACAGTGGAGGTATACTCCCGCGCGCCGAAGGTAGAGCTGTTTCTGGGCGGCAGGAGCGTCGGCCGGAAGAAAACATCGAAGACCGCCCGCACGCTTTTTAAAGTTCCCTATGAGGCTTGTGATCTGACTGCGGTCGCTTACGACGCGTCCGGCAATGAGTGCGGAAGATATACACTGAAGCCTGCCGGCGGGGAGACCGTTCTCCGGATCATCCCTGAAGAAGAGACCCTGAAAGCCGGCGGTCTCGGATTTATCCGGCTTCGCTTCACGGATGAAAACGGTGTCTGGAAGCCCCTTGCCCGCGATATTCTCAAGGTCAGCGTGGCTGGCGGCGAGCTCCTTGGACTTGGCAGCGCCAACTCCTATGTCAGGGGCAACTACACCACCGATTCTACGGACACGTATTACGGGGAAGCGCTGGCAATCGTCCGTGCGGGAGCCGGTGATGAGCTTAAGATATCTGTTACACAGAGAAGCAGCAGTGAAATGACAGAATTGACAATACCGGTTATCTGATA
>DGHP01000100.1 GCA_002392705.1 Lachnospiraceae bacterium UBA3845
TAAGCGTCCTGTGCTCCACAACACCCTTCGCGAGGCCGTCTTTAAATGCAACCTGCTGGTTGTTCTGGTAAACCGTGCCGCCGCCGTTCGGATTCGTGTTCCAGTTGACGAAAGTATATCCGGATCTGTTAAAAACATTGGACGGCAGAGTCACCGTTTCGCCATATTTGACAACCATCGGAGCGATGCCGCCCAGGCCGCCGTTTCCGTTGAAATTGATCGTCATATCTGAGCCATCCCAGCGGGCAAAAACGGTCAGCTTCTGAACCCCTAACTTCTGAAGCTCTACCCATTCATCCCTGTCCGCGTAAAGGGACCATCCCCTGAAAACCGCGCCGTCCGCTGTCGGTACGGGCAGTACTCCCGAGGCTGTGGACAACACTGTTCCTGCCGCCAGTTCCTTGCTCGGGATCTGTGTGCCGTAGCCGTTCATGTTGAACTCAAGCGTATTGGCAAAACTGACATTCATCCGTCCTGCCAGAAGCATGAATACAGCAATCAGCATGCCGATCAGCAATCCTCTTTTCTGCAGTACTCTCTCTTTCATAACCAGGTAACCCCTCCTTATTAATTATATAAACTCCTTTTTCCTGACACAATTACAAACCGTAATACAGTATAGCAGAGTTACATTCAAATTGCACCACTATATTTTGATAAAACTGTAGAATTTTGCCGATCTTTGAAGTATAATGCTTGTCAAATTGTTAAAGGGGTTCCTGTTTTCCCTCAGGCGGTGCCTGAAAAGCAGGAATCCGTGATGTTCTGCTCTTTTTAAGATCAGGCCGGCAGGGTTTTATTCCCTTTAGATTTACAGGAGGATGCCGACATGTTCAACTGGATTCGTTTCCTCACCTACGCCGTTTCGACCACTATGACCCCGGGGCCGAACAACATTATGTCCATGACCAACGCAAGCAGGGCCGGACTGAAGAAGTCCTATCCGTTCAACCTCGGAATCTGGTGCGGCTTTTCCATCGTCATGATCATCTGCGCCCTCTTCACCTCCGCGCTCTCCGCCCTGATTCCGAAAATCAGGACTCCCATGCTTGTTCTGGGAGCCTGCTACATGCTCTATCTTGCCTGGAAAACCTTTCGCCGCCCGACCGTAATCGAAGAGAAAAGCTCTCCGATGGGATTTCTGAACGGCTTCGTTCTCGAATTCATGAATCCGAAGATTTTCATCTACGGGATCGTCTCCATGGAAGGCTATATTCTTCCCTACTATGAAGGAAACTGGCCTGTCCTGATCGCATTTGCCATCCTTCTGGCCACGATCGGCTGCTTTTTCAACATCTGCTGGGCCCTCTTCGGAACGGTCTTTTCCGTTCTTTTTTCGAAATACGGAAAAATCACCAATGCCATCATGGCGCTGCTGCTTGTCTACTGCGCCATTTCCCTTTTCCGCTGACGCGCGGACGGCCTGCGGCTGTATGTGGAGTTCCTGCTTCGCAGGCTTCATATGATATGCCATGAACAGTAATGTGAATCTGGCAAATTCCGGTCTCACAGGCGCGAAAAAGCTTGACTTTCATAAAGAAGTCAGATTATTATAAAGAGTAAATGTTACAGCAGTGTTACGATTTGAAGTCAAAATCATGATCCGGTTCGCCGGACCTGCTTGATAAAGGGGAGTGGACTGCAGATCGCGGAACATAAAAAGAAATGGAAGAATCAGGGGAGAGGAATTCGTATTAAAGGGGTTATGCTTATGAAGAGACGTTTATGCAGCGCTTTGTTCCTATGCGCGCTTATGGCCATACTGATGGCTTTCGCGGCGCACGCGGACTGGCAGAATGTAAACGGAGTCTGGATGTATTACGACGCTTCCGGATATCCGGTTTACAGCCGATGGGTGGACGGCCACAGCTACTATGTGGACGCGACGGGCGCCCGTGTGACCGGGCTGAACGAAATCGACGGTAAGAAGTATTATTTCGATCCCGGAACCGGACGCCTTCGGAAAGGCAGATTCCAGATCAACGGCCGGGTTTTCCTGGCACACCGGACAAAAGGCGCGCTCTATGAGAATGAGTTCGTCCGCTTTAACGGGAAAGACTATTACGCGAAAGCAAACGGTGAGGCGGCCGCTTTTGACTGGGTCAGAGTCAACGGCACCTTCTACTGGTTCGACGGCAAAGGCAGGCGGACGAATATAAAAGCCGCCGGAGCCGCTCCCGTGAATGCGGATGCGTCCCTCGGCCAGAAGATCGCGAACTATGCCCGCCAGTTTGTGGGCAATCCCTACGTCTGGGGCGGCACCAGCCTGACCAACGGCGCGGACTGCTCCGGTTTCTGCTATTCCGTATTCGGTCATTTCGGAATCATGCTGATGCGTGTGGCAAATGACCAGATGCACGGTCCGAATGCCGGCCTGATCGCAAGCGGTTACCGGCGGGGACACGAAGTATCCCAGAAGGACCTTCTTCCGGGAGATCTGTGTTTCTACGGATCGAACGGCTATGCTTCCCATGTAGCTCTCTATATCGGAAACGGCATGGTTGTGGAGGCGGCGGGTTCCGCCTATGGCATCATAACCGGTTCCATGTACCGGGGAGGCACTCCGATCCGCTATATGCGCTACTGGGGATAAAGAAGGTTTTTCCCGTCAGGAAAGCGTATACACTGAACACGACTGAAGTCACGGGAATCCGCGCGACGAAGTTTTGAACTCATGATATGATCCGGGCCGGAGCGCACAGCTCCGGCCCTTTTTCTCTGTTTTCATCTCAGCGGAAGGGACTGCGCCGCGGCTTATGAGAGCAGGGCCAGCAGTTCTTCGTTCGACATGCTCATGATCGAGGAGGCCTCTCCTTCCAGAATGGCATCCGCCAGATCTCTCTTGGCGTTCTGCAGTTCCAGAATCTTCTCCTCAATCGTATCTTTCAGAAGCAGTTTGTAGACCGTCACCTGCCTGGTCTGGCCGATCCGGTGGGCCCTGTCGGTCGCCTGGTTCTGCGCAGCCAGATTCCACCAGGGATCGTAGTGGATCACAACATCCGCCCCGGTGAGGTTGAGGCCGGCTCCGCCCGCCTTAAGAGAGATCAGGAAAACCGGAACCGTCCCTTCATTGAAGGCATGTACCAGCGACAGCCGTTTTTCTTTCGGCGTTGCCCCCGTGATCTTATAATATTCGATTCCCTCTTTTTCCAGATCCTCCTCAAGGAGAGCCAGCATGGAGGTAAACTGGGAAAATACAAGCATGCGGTGCCCGCCGTCGATGGCGGAACGGATCGTTTCAAGGCAGGCCTCCCGTTTCGCGCTCTCCGCGTGGTAATTCTCATAGATCAGCGCGGGATCACAGCAGATCTGGCGGATCTTTGTCAGCTCGGCAAAGATCCGGATCCGATCCTCGCCGCTCCCGGAGGATTCCCGGAGCATCCCTTTCATGTGCAGCACCTGGGCATCATAGAGCTTCTGCTGCTCGCCGGTCAGCCGGGCATAACGGACCTCCTCAAGCTTGGCCGGAAGATCCTTCAGCACTTCGCTCTTGCGCCTGCGCAGGATAAAGGGCGAGGTCATCGCCTTAAGCCTTATGGTCGCCTTTTCATCCTTATCCTTAGTGACCGGCTTTTCAAACCGCTCCCCGAACTCCGGCAGACTATAGAGAAATCCGGGCATCAGGAAATCGAAGATGCTCCACAGCTCCGCCAGCCGGTTCTCGATCGGCGTCCCTGTCAGGGCAAAACGGTGTCTGCAGCGGATCCCCTTGACGGCCTTGGTGACGGCCGCTTTCGCGTTTTTAATATACTGCGCCTCATCCAGGACGCAGATGTGAAATTCCATATCCCGGAACAGGGCAATATCGCGGCGGACCAGGTCGTAGGAACTGATATAGACATCCGCCTTCTGCGCAAGGGCCGCCTTCCTTGCGGCAGGCGTTCCGGCCAGAACCGTGCAGGACAGCTGAGGCGCGAAGCGGCGGATCTCCTCCTGCCAGTTGTAAACCAGAGAGGCCGGGCATATGATCAATGATCCGCCCGCCTGCTCCTGCTCCCTGTCATACAGAAGAAGGCTGATCATCTCCAGGGTCTTTCCAAGTCCCATCTCGTCCGCCAGGATTCCGCCAAAGCCCGCGCTTTCCAGGGTCTTCAGCCATTTGAAGCCATAGGCCTGATAGGGTCTCAGAATCCCGGATACCGTCTCCGGAATTTCATAATCCGCGTCATTTACCGTCCGGAAATTGCGGGCCAGGGCACGGAAGGTGCGGTCTCTTGTGGAAGAAAGCGCGTCATGCTCCTCCAGCAGCCGGTCCAGATAGAGGGCGCGGTACACGGGAAGATGCGCTTTTTCCCGAATAACCTCCTCAGGGAGAAGCTGAAACTCCGAAAGAAGCGTTCCGATGCTGCTGAGTTCCTCGCTCTGGGAAAGATCGATGTATTCCCCGCTTTTCAGCCGGTGGTAGCGCCTGCGCAGCCGGTAGCCGGCCAGAAGATCCAGAAGTTCCTCACTGCTGACATCCCTGGAGGTAACCGAAAGATCCATGATTCCGGACTGGACGGACACCCCCACCGAGATCTGCGGCACGGGGCGGACCTTCTGCCGGCGGAAAGCATCTGTTCCCTGGACCGTCCCGTAGCGGGACAGAACCGGAAGCCCCGAGACCAGGAAGTCAAACATCTCCTCCTCGTCCATCTCTTTCCGGTAACAGTTAGACCTGTGGCTGAACTGGGTAAAAAATCCTCTCAGTACCCGGCCCACACGCCGTTCCTGCTCTGTATCCTGTTTCAGTTCCGCGGAAGATCCGCTCTCTTCTTCCTTCCCCGGCGCCTTCTCCTCCGGTGCCTTCTCCTCCGGCGCCTTCTCTTCCGGTACCTTCTCCTCCGGCGCCTTCTCCTCCGGCGCCTTCTCTTCCGGTACCTTCTCCTCCTGTGCTTCATCCGTACCGCCGGGCGCCGGTTTCAGGATCAGTTTTTTCTCACCGTATCCTACCCTGCAGCGGCAGGAAAGAATGCCTTTCTCATAATCAAGGAAAAAAGTAAACTCCGGTTCCGGGGACAGGTAGCCTTCTGCCTCATCTCCGCACAGGTCATTGATTTCGACACAGGAATTCTCGTGCAGCGCGGGAAGAACACGGTAGTAGAACTCCTGCAGCCTGTCAAGACCTACCTGGAAGCGGAAATATCCGGACGGATCCGCCACCTCCGTAAAGGGGGCCAGAGTCCGGACTTCCCGGGCCGAGATCCTGCTCAGGTTCTCCGTCCCGAGAATATACTGGCCGGATCTGCCCCGGATCAGCACGGGAATAAATCCGCTGACCGTCACACCCGCAAACCGTCCCCGCGCGTCGGGAAGGCGCTCCAGGGTCAGCGCGAAATGCATGTCACTGTGGCCGATCCGGATCCTGTTTCCTTTTACCTCATTGGTCTTATCCTGATACTCGCAGCTCCTTCCCTCCGCGGCGTCATAGAAGCTGTCAAGCAGACTTCCCTTCAGTTCCATCTGGGCGGACGCTTCACTCAGCGACAGGGAGGCATAGCCGCGCCTGGCCTTCTCTTCCAGCTTCGCGTTGACATCCCGGGTCTCGCCCACTCTCCTGATCATGAATTCCATCAGCGGACCAGCGTCATCCGTGAAATCCTGGACAGAAAAATCGACGGACTCCTTTTTCGTCAGCTGAAAAACATCCTCACTCTGGTAGGCACGGACAAACTGGGAAAGATTGCGCAGGACGAAGGTTCTGGCTCCGGCGCTGCCGACCCGGAAACTCAGCTTTGCCTCCCCGTCTTCCACTGAAATACGCGGCTCGATAACCAGATTTTTCCGTTTCTGAAGTTCAGCGGGCGCATTCTCTGACAGCGTCTGGCTGACGGATTTCTCCAGACCCGAGAAAAACCTCGAAGCTGCTTCATCCGTCCTGCCGAGGTCCGTCTGCCGGTCCAGATAATCCAGCGCGAGGGAGAAGGCGGCCAGCGCATATTCATCAAGGACAGAGGAACTGTTCTTTTCCTCCGGATCCTCCTCCGCGGGACTGTTCTTCCAGATTCCCGCGGCGGATTCCTCTGTATCAAGTTCCAGAAGCCGGTCTGAAAGAAAAGACCCCCGGGCATGTCCTTTCAGATATTCCCCGTCAAAAGAAAGGTCAAAGGTGACGGTCCGCACGCCTTCCCTGCTTTTGTCGATCTGAAAATCATGGTGATAAAAGGAACTGTGTTCCCTGTAGGTGGGCAGCACTTCCCCTGCCCGCGCCTCGTAGTAGGGCGTCGTATAATATCCGTTCAGGATCTTTTCGATATCAAAAAAGACCAGCCCCTCCGGCCGGATCCTTCCGCTGAAAAAACTGACTGCCGGAATCTTCTCCATTCCGGTCTCATCCCGCAGCTTTGCCCGGCGCTCCCGCTCTTTCGCGATGCCGATCCGGTTCATCCGGATGCGGTATTCCTCATCACTTTCCCCGACAATAAAGGGGCCCCTCTCCTTTTCCCACCGGACAAGGAGCGCCGCTTTATGAACGCAGCGCATTCCCTTCTGTCCGTCGGGACAGCTGCAGCTCATCTGGGCATTCTTCCAGTCATCGCTGAGTTTCTGAGGCACCCGGAAGACGGTCACATGGTATCCGGAGGGCCGGTTAAAGCTGAAGCTGTAGATCTTCTGCTTTTTTCCGCCGCGGACCGGAGCAGCTTCCTTCCCGGAATCCTGCTGGAAAAAGGCGCTGCCTCTCCCGCCGCCCCAGTAACCTCCCTTTTCAACCGAAAAGTTTTTCAGAGCGTTCTGCAGATCGGCGGTTTCAGCCTGCCGGACCAGCTGTTCCGGAAATAATCCTCTCCAGTCCCTTTCCTCCCTGATCCGCTCTTCTGACAGATTCAGTCCTTTATAAAAATCTCTTCCGGGGCTATTGGCAACAGTCATTTATTACTCCTTTTCTCCTCATTTTCAGGAAAAAACCGCAAATCCACTGCCATGGTCAGCGAAACCACACAAAATCACAGAAGGCCAGAAAGAGAGCGAACGCTCCTCCGAAAACCAGCGCCACAAAAAGGCCGGCCTTCACGGCTGCCCATCTGTAGCTTTTCAGTTCTTCATCGGTCATGGAAGGCGCGGAAAAAGCGCTGTTCTCACGCTCCTTAACGGCCGGGCCTTTTTCTTCCCCCGGCAGATACCAGGGCATGCCCTCAACATTCATATCCGCGATTGTCCGCCCGTCATCCGCGGCGGAATTTTTATCATCTTTCACCTGTATCTCCTGTCTGAAACGATATCCCGAAAATCCCGAAACGATCTATTCCGCCCTGGCGGAATTGCGCCCGACTCCGGTGCGGCTGCGCCTGGCTCAGCTGCACAGCCGCGCAACAGATAAGACGGGCTGCTCTGCACAGCCCGTCCATTACAGCTCAAAGCTCCGCCCCGCTCCTTCCGTGCATCTTGCCCGGAGGAAAGGCAGAGCGGCAAATATTATCTCTTCTGTCCCGGACCGTTCTTTTTCATTTCCTCAGCCTGATTTTCCGCCCTTCTCTTCTCCTCATCATTGTCATAGAGATGGCAGGCGCAGTAGTGCCCGGGCTCCACTTCCTTCCATTCCGGAACGGCAAATCTGCATACTTCCATGCACTTCTCACAGCGGGTATGGAATTTGCATCCCGCCGGGGGATTCGCCGGGCTGGGAATGCTGCCCTTCAGAATAATCCGGTTGATCTTTACATCCGGATCCGGAACCGGTATCGCGGAAAACAGGGCCTGTGTATAGGGATTCAGCGGATGGGAAAAGATCTTTTCCGTTTCCGCGTACTCAACCATGCTGCCCAGATACATGACGCCGACCGTATCGGAGATATGCTCCACCACCGACAGGTCATGGGAAATGAACAGATAGGTCAGGCCGAACTCTTCCTGCAGCTGCTTGAGCAGGTTGATGATCTGCGCCTGGATCGAAACGTCCAGAGCGGAAACCGGCTCGTCGCATACGATGAAATCCGGAGCCAGCGCCAGCGCCCGGGCAATGCAGATCCTCTGGCGCTGTCCGCCCGAAAACTCATGGGGATACCGTTCCTTATAGTAGGAGGGCAGCCCGCATACGTCCATCACGCGGGTGATATAGCTGTCAAATTCTTCCTGCGGAACAATCCCGTGCTCCCGCACCGCCTCCCCGATGATCTCACCGACCGGAAGCCGGGGCGACAGGGAAGAATACGGGTCCTGGAACACAAGCTGCATGCGCGGGCGGAGCTTTCTGAGCTGCTCGCGGCTCAGCGAAAATACGTCCTGTCCGTCAAAGATCACGTCGCCCGCCGTTTTTTCCTGCAGGCGCAGGATCGTCCGTCCGCATGTGGACTTCCCGCAGCCCGATTCTCCCACCAGGCCCATGGTCTGAGTCCTTTTAATGGAAAAACTGACACCGTCCACCGCTTTCACATTTCCGATTGTCCGCCTGAAAAAGCTGGACTTGATCGGGAAATACTTCACCAGGTTTTTTACCTGCAGAATGTCGTCCTGCACCTGTGAAGCCTCATTTTTTCCTTTCGTCATATCATGATTCCTCCCAGGCACAATTATAGTGTATTCACGTCAACGCTCTTCGGATATCCCATTACCCTGCCCTCTTTGAGGTAGCGCCAGCAGGATACAACATGCGTATCACTGATGCGGATCTCGGGCGGATACTTCCCGACACATTCTGAGCACTGCATCTCGCAGCGGTCCCGGAAATAGCAATAGTCCGGCATGGCCACCGGATTGGGCACGCTGCCGGGGATATTGTAGAGCTGGTCCACCTTCTGTCCCACAACGGGCTTGGACTTCATCAGGCCGATGGTATAGGGGTGCGCCGGATGATGGAAGATTTCTTCGGCGGTCCCTTTCTCCACGACGCGGCCCGCGTACATGACAACGACATAATCCGCCATGCCCGCCACGACCCCGAGGTCATGGGTGATCAGCATGATGGAAGACTGCAGGCGGTCCTTCAGGTTCTGCAGAAGATCCAGAATCTGCGCCTGGATGGTCACATCCAGCGCCGTCGTCGGTTCATCCGCGATGATCAGCGACGGGGAGCAGGCCAGGGCGATCGCGATGCAGATCCTCTGGCGCATGCCGCCGGAAAGCTCATGCGGATACATATTATAGACGCCCTCTTTATTGGCGATGCCGACCATGTCCAGCATCTCCAGGCTCCGGGCCTTTACCTTCTCCTCCGGCAGATCCGGATTGTGGAGCTCGATTACCTCATTAATCTGCTGTCCGATCCTGAAGACCGGGTTCAGGGCCGTCATCGGCTCCTGGAAGATCATGGAGATCTGGTTGCCGCGGATCTTTTCCATGATGGAATTCGGCGTATTGACGATATTGTAGGCAGTTCCGTCGCCCCTGTTGAAGCGGATCTCCCCGCCCACCGTCTGCCCGCTCGGCCGCTGGAGCAGCTGCATAAGCGAAAGGCTCGTGACGGATTTGCCGCAGCCGGACTCTCCGACGATTCCTACCGTGGAATGCCTCGGCACCTGGAAATTGACCCCGTCAACAGCTTTTACCACGCCAACGTCGGAGAAGAAATAAGTGCAGACATTGTCAAACTCGACGATATTCTCCGGGTTTTCCATCTTTGTCGTATAAAGCTTCGGATCCTTATTGGCGTCCGCCCTCTCCTTCTCCAGCTTCCTGGTTACGCGCCGGTTGAATTTTGTAATCCTTCTGGATTCTTTTCCGGATATATAAGAGGTGCCTTTTCCATGTTCAGCCATAACTGTGAACCTCCCTCAGCATATATTCTTTCATAGCCGCACCCCCATTACCGCTTGGCCTTCGGATCATAGGCGTCCCTGAGACCGTCGCCGACGAAGTTGAACGCAATAACCGTCAGGCAGATCAGCAGGCCGACCGGGATCCAGATAAAGGCATAATGCGCCATGGCGGACGCCGAGGACACAGAGTTGATGATGGTGCCCCAGGTCGCAAGCGGATGCTTGACGCCCAGGCCTAAAAACGACAGGGTCGACTCGGTCAGAATGACTCCGCCAAGACCCATGGTCGCAGTAACGATCAGCTGCGGCATGACATTCGGAACCAGGTGGCGGAAGATCCGGGCGCTGATCCGGATGCCGGTCGCCTCCGTCGCGACCATAAATTCCTGTTCGCGCAGCGACAGGATCTGGCCGCGCACAAGTCTCGCGACGCCGGCCCAGCCCATCAGTCCCAGGGCCGCCATCATCACGATCAGGCGGATATAGGTATCGAGGCGGATCGCGTCCATCATGGAGCCGAGGATAATCATGATCGGCATCATGGGAAGGCAGTAGAAGATATCAACCATACGCATGATCAGGTTGTCGACCCAGCCTCCGAAATAACCGGCTATGCCGCCCATGATGACGCCGAGGAAAGTCTCGATCAGGACGACCACAAAACCTACCATCAGCGACACGCGGCCGCCGTACATCACGCGCGCCAGAACGTCGAAACCATCTCCGTCCGTCCCGAGCACATGCTTCATGGAAGGCGGAGCGAACATATCGATGACGTAATTGATCTGGTCGCAGTTGATCACGTACTCGCCTTCCAGACGCTGGGTAAGCTTCATCTCCGTCTCTGTGAGAATAAAGTCTCCGTTTTCATCCCTGCTGTAGGAGCCGTTCTCCTCCTGCATGGGGATTTCTGCCTGAAGGGTGTCGGTCAGAAGGCCCGACGCACGCATCTGCTCGATTTTTTCCGTAATCGCCTTCTTCAGGTCATAGGCCATCGTGTCTTCACCGGAATAGCGTCGGATCGCGAAGCGGCCGAATTCGGCGTACTCATTTCCTTCACTGTCCAGGATGATGATAACTTCCTTCTCCGCTCCCGGAGACAGGGAATAACTGCTTCCGCCGGCAGTAAAGGTCTTCTCTCCAAGAGCCGCCGCCATCAGCGCCGCCGGCCGGAAATCGTCGGAAACCTTCCCCCCGGTTTCCCGGGTATCCAGCGTATAATTCGTATACACTTTCGCGATGCGGCTTTCCCCCGCGGCATAGACATTACAGCTTGCGCCGTCCTTCGACAGGACATACACCGTTCCGCCGCATTCAAAGCTGTCTTCGCCTGCCTGGACCGCGCTGCCGAGCGCTTCCTCGAAAGCGCTGTCCATCTGCGCGCCCTCATAGCGGATGCCGTCCGCAACCGTGAAAACATCGTATGTCTTCGGCTTGGCTCCCTTTACAAAAGTATATTCCACGCCGTCTGACTCAAAACTGCCGTCCGCGCCTTTAATGGAAGAAGCCGCCGCCTTTTCGAGGCCGGGGATCTCATCCCCTTCAAATTCAAACTTCTTTCCGATCATCGAATAAGTTCCGACTTTGACCTCGCTGCTGCCGGTGCTGCAGATTTTCTCAAGTTCCTGCGCGGACAGGGAATAGATGCCCGGAGCCTCCGAGCGGATCAGATAACCGCCGTCGCTTCCGACCACTGTCATCTCCTTCGATCCGGAAGCGGTCATTTTCTTGATATTGCTGTTCATGGCATTGAGAATGCCGCGCTCCACAGTCACGGAGCTGTCCACGTCATATCCGTTATAGCCGGTATTCTCCTTCGCCAAGGCATAGTTTACATTCTGGCTGTTGTAAGTATAGAAAATCTCTTTCTGGCCGTAGGCGTAAAACAGAGGCCCGATAAAAGAGAAGATAAACAGCACTATCAGGGTAACTGCTCCGAATACGGCAAGGCGGTTGCGGATAAAGCGCTTGAACACCTGCATGCCGGGTGAAAGCACCTTGACACGGCTGATATCATCCAGGGCCAGCGTGCCGTTGCTCTGTGCTGCTTTCCGGTTCTTCAGAACCTGGTTCAGATCATAGGATGCCATCTGCTGCTCCTCCTTTCTCAGCTCAGCCGTACGCGGGGATCAACCACAGCGTACAGCAGGTCGGAGATCAGGTTGCCCAGCAGCGTAAGAATCGATATAAAGGCCAGATAAAACATGATGAAGGGAATGTCTCCCTGCGTCATCGATGTATATGAGGCATAACCGATCCCGCGGATGGAAAACAGGGTCTCTGTGATCAGCGCGCCGCCGAAGAGCGACGGCAGAGAGCCTCCGAGGGTTGTCACCAGCGGAATCAGGGTATTGCGGAAAGCGTGATAATTGATGACCTTTTTCTCCGGCACGCCCTTTGCCCGGGCCGTCCGGATATAGTCCGCGTTCAGCACCTCCAGCATATTGGTCCTGGTATAACGCATCAGGCTTCCGATGCTGATGACCGTCAGCGTGATGGCGGGAAGGACAAAATGCTTCGCCACATCCAGGAATTTTCCGAAATCGGAAAGGTTCATGTAATTGCGGCCCTGCATGCCGCTTAAGTCAAACCAGCCCAGCTTCACCGAAAAGATATATTTAAGGATCGTGGCCAGGAAGAAGGTCGGCATGGAGATACAGATCATCGAGACGACTGTCGTAAAGTAGTCCGTGAAGCTGTACTGCTTCCTTGCCGCCGTGATTCCCAGCGGTATGGCGATCAGAATTTCCAGAATAAAGGATACCAGTCCGAGAATAAAACTGTACCAGACGGTATTGTGGAACTCTTTTGTAACCGGGATCGTCCAGGCCCAGCTGTCGCCCCAGTTGCCGGACAAGGCATTCTTCAGCCATGTCAGATAACCGCGCACAACGCCCTGGTCCATGCCGTACTGGGCATTCAGGTCAGCCAGCCACTCGGCATAGCTCTTCGCGGCGCCCGGACGTGAGGCAAGTTCCCTGGCCTTCGTCTCGATGTAGCCGCTCGGCATGTTGTACATCAGGATATAGATAATAAACATCACAAAAAACAGGATGATTGTGCTGTATAAAATTCGTTTCAGAGAGTATTTCAGCATGACACCTACCAGCTTTCCATGTCATCGGGGTCGAGGTTGCAGACACTAAGAACAGGACGTGGATGCATGCCCATGTCCTGTTCCCGGATTCCTGCATGCGGGCGGCCGCAGATCAGCCGCCCGCGCGCGTCAGTTCATTGCAGTTGATTACTGAAGATCAAGTGTATTGATCTCCGCGTACCATCCCCAGTAAGGAGTCATGTCCTTCGGAAGCGTATCGATCACGATGCGCTCGGAGGATGCGACGGTGCAGTCCTTGCGCTGGTACAGCGGAAGCTCGCAGCCCCAGTCCATGATGATATTCATGGCATCTTTGTAGATGGACTTTCTGAGCTCTGTATCCGCGCTGGAACGGCCTTCTTTGATCAGTTCGTCAAGCTCGGCGTCATCCACGGAATAGTGGTTGGAATTGGTTCCGTTGCCGTGCGCGTTGGCGCTGGAGTAAACCTGGGTCATATCCGGGTCAACGGTTGACTGCCATGCGGCCGCCCACATCATGGCGGTGTTGCCTTCCAGAGCATTGTTCCACACGTCTGTTCCCACGTCGTTGACCTGCAGCTTGATTCCAAGGCTTTCAAGAACTTCGGAAGCCGCCACGGCTACGCCGTAGGCCGGATGATCCTGCTGGCCCTGGCCGGGGATCATGACTTCGTAACTCTGCTCCACATCCGTGAACTTGCCGGCAGCTTCATCATAGGTGAAGCCCGCAGCCTTGAAGAAACCGATCGCTGCTTCCTTCGCTGCTGCGTAGCGCTCTTCCTCGCTCATGGAAGAGGTGTAGATCGGGTTGCCGTCAACATCGACGGAGTATGCTGCCTGATAGCCTTCGTCAGCCGGCTTCGGAGCCGCCCAGGAGGTATTGGAAATCGGGTACTGGATGACCGACGCGCGGTCGCCGTAGTAAGAATTGATCACCGTGTCGCGATAGACGGACAGCAGGGTCATGAAGCCCTTGCGCAGAGCCTTGGAAGCATCGGAGCCCGGCTCGCCGTTTACATTGACAAGGTCGGCGTTGATGCCGAGGTAGCCGTATCCGCGGTAGTCAACCAGGATAGTGTGAAGGGTGTCGCCCTGGAGATCGCCGTTGGAGTTGGCATCCTTGATCGCGCGCAGGGTCTCGTCGTTGATGGACGGAACCGCGATATCGAAGGTACCGGTCACGATGCCCGGCACATAGTCGGAATCGATGCTCTCCTGCATCAGGAGCACTTCCGTATCCGGCTTGCCTTCGAAATAGTATTCGTTGGCGCGCAGGGTTACAACGCCGTTCGCGTAGCCGTCAAATACGTAAGCGCCGCATCCGACCGGCTCGGAGGTAACGGATTTCACTCCGGAAAGGTCACCCTTCGTGAAACCGAACATATTGTTGTCATAATCATACAGCTCCGGATCTCCGTAGTAATGAAGCGGGGCAAGATAGCCGCCCACATTGTAGATCGCGGTTGCGTCGAACTCGGTCATATGGATGTTGACCGTATAGTCATCCACGCGGGTAAGACCGGAGATGTTCGGGGCACCGTTTCCGGTCTCGATACCCTTCTGCAGCTCCAGCATGGCTTCCTCACCGCCAAGAGCCGCCGTGAGGAAATCCGTCATGGATGTTCCGGCGGATTCAACGTTCATGCCGTCGTCGCTGATATCATAGCCGTAAGCGTCGACGATCGCCGCGAAGAAATCGGCGACCTCCGCGTCCTCAGCAAGCTCAAAGCCCCAGTTGGCGGCGCATTCCGCCACTGTGTCATCTTCCTCGTTGTATCCTGCGGCCTTTACATAATCGACGATCTCCTGGGCGAAATCGCTGCCGGCCTTGTCAAAAGCTTCCCAGAAGCTGTTATATTCGTCTTCGGTGAAATACTCATTCTCCGTATAGCCTTCGCGGGCTGTTCCGAGGAGAAGGGAAAGCTTGGTCTCCATACCGCTGCGGTATTCTTCCATGCCTTCGATCGGAAGCGCATAGATCGTTGAAGATCCGTCATAGGTCGGGTCGCAGAGTACGTAGAAGCTGAAAATATAGTCGTCGATGGTGACCGGCTCTCCGTCGGAGAACTTCTGGTCATCACGGATGTGAATCGTATAGTCAACCGTACCGTCGTCGTTCTGGGTTACTTCCACGTCGCCCATTCCGTAATAGGTATAGTCGGTGCCGTTGTAATTGATCGTCTCGCCTTCAATACCATGCTCGATGATGGCGCCGCCTCTGTCCGCAGCCAGGGCAGACTGCTGGGTCAGATCGACAACTTCCATGTCGTATGCGGTAGTGGCAAAGAAGGGGCTGAACTTCTGTCCGAAGGTGGAAGTCGCGAAGACAAGATTCTCTCTCACTCCCGCGCTCTCCTGCTCTGTGGAAGCCTCTCCCGCGGATGCTGTCACAGAGAACGCCATGGCAGCGACCGCCGAAAGGGCAAGCCATTTCTTACCGTTTTTGCTCATAAGATCTTCCTCCTTGAAATGGTTCCGGCCCGCCTTGGCTGTATCCCTGAAAATCCGGGGCATACCGCCGCCCGGCCGGAATGGGTCTTCGTACCGGCTTCCAGGGGGCCGGCACAGTGCTTTATTACCGCGCATCAGAGCGAATAATAACTATGAAATTCAAACATTCTTCTCCGGTTTCACGCTCAGATGATTCCGTCCCTTAAACAGCATAACGCCGCAAAGGCAAAGGCCGGTATCCCCCGCGAGAAAAAGAAACTCCCCCGGCTTCAGGACCAGGCCGGGCATCCGGGCCGCACTGTCCCCCGAAGCTTTTAAAAAAGCTGCGATCAGCCCCGTTCCTTCCCCAAGAAGGGCAAACAGGGCAAAGAGCGTCAGAAAAACCGCCGCCTGCGGATACCGGTTGTTGAACCGGTCCATGTGGCGCATCTCCAGCGGTTCCTTCAGAGAGCGCATGGCAAGGACATGTCCTGTCAGCAGCGCCAGGGGTACGGCGCAGAAAGCAAACGGGAGGGCTGTATAGAGCCGACGCATCGCCGCCGATTCAAAAAGCATGGCCCCGATATAGCAGATCCATCCGGCTGAAACAAAAAAAGCGCAGCGCTGCGCGAAAGCGCGGGCCGCGGGTTCTCCCTCCCGGAAGACGCAGGCCTTTCCGATATATTCGTACGAGGTCTTCACACGGCCGTCCGCGGAAAAATCCTCCACAAGCCGGTAATCCTTTCTGTAAGGATTTTTCGCCATTTGCGCCCCTTCCGATCTTCACGCGCGGCGCATCCGCTCAGGAAAAAGTGCGGATGAACGCAGAATCTGTTTCCTCCGTCCGGCGCGTTCCGCGCCCTGCCGGAGAATTATTCTGTAAACTTAACTTCTCTATCATACCATATTCCGAAATTACTATACAAGCCCTAACAGATTTCTTTCTGAAATCTAGTAATTATTCACAAAATATGCATGAATATCCAACAAATGCAGCCTGAAAGGACAAGCCCGGAAGGACATCTCCGGAAGGTCAGCTTCAGAAGGTCCGCTTTAGAAAGTCAGCTTCAGAAGGTCAGCTTCAGAAGGTCCGCTCCGGAAGGTAAGGCGGCCGTTAACAGAAGAAAGCTGCGCGGATGAAAAAACGGACAGGGAAACTTTCATCTCCCCGTCCGATGTTATCCGCTTTACCGCACTTTATCTTTCAGGATCTCCGCAAGGATCTTTACGCACACGTCCATACCGATCTTACCGGTATCCAGGCAGATATTGTAATCTCTCGCATCGCCCATCAGATGCCCGGTATAGGCGTGATAATAGGTATTCCTCAGGCGGTCGCGCTTCAGGATGTATTTGTCGATATCCGTCTTTCCGTTCTCGTTCAGCTCCAGCGCGCGTTTCCTGCGGTGCTCCATATCCGCGTAGAGGAAGATATCAAAGGAGTCGATTTTCTCTTCTCTCAGAATCATGTTGGAGCAGCGCCCGACGATGATGCAGGGATGTTTCGCAAGGTCCAGTATAACCTCCCGCTGCGCCTCAAAGATGGCGTCATAGGAGCTGTTATAGGCATTCGTGCTGAGGAACTGGTTGATGAACTTTCTGCTCCCGCTCATATCCTCGCCTTCGCGCCGGATATCATCCTCGGAATAGCCGCTTATTTTCGCCGTCATCCTGACAAAATCGATATCATAATATTCAATTCCCAGTTCCTGCGCAAGGCCGCGGGCAACCGTACGCCCGCCGGCTCCGTATTCTCTGCTGATTGTGATAATCATAATCTCTCCTCCTTTATGCCGCTTTCATACGATTTCTCTTCGTGATTTCAAGAGCAAAAACAGCAGCCGTGATTACCGTTCCGAGAATATCCGTCAGGGTGCCCGGATAGATCAGCATCAGTCCGGCAGCCGCGAGAATAACGCGCATCAGGGGATTCAGGTTCGTAAGCATGAATCCCTCCAGCGCCGCCGAAATCGCGTACATGCCGATGACGCTGGTGATAATGATGATCACAAACTCCGCCGCGTTCGTATCGATCAGGAGCATGGCCGGATTCAGACAGAACATATAAGGAATCAGGAAGGCGGCGATCGCGAGCTTGGAAGCGTTCAGGGCCGTCCGCATGGGATCGGATTTGGCGATGGCGGATCCCGCGTAAGCCGCGAGGGCAACCGGCGGCGTAATGTCCGCCACGATTCCGAAATAGAATACAAACATGCTGGCGCAGATGGTATTCAGTCCCATACCGGTGGTAAGGATCGGCGCGCAGGTGGTGGCCATAATGATATAGGTAGCCGTCGTCGGAACACCCATGCCCAGCACGATGCAGCAAAGCATCGTCAGGACAAGCGCGATCATCAGATGGCCGTGGGAGACGCCTACAATGGCGGAAATGAAGACCTGGCCGAGACCGGTCATGGTCACAACGCCCGCGATGATACCGGCGATGCCGCATGCGACCGCGATGCTCAGAGTGTTCTTTGCGCCGGTCTCCAGCGCGTCAACGAATTTCTTCGGCGTCATCCGGTGTTCTTTGTCAAAGAGACTCACGGCGATGCAGAGAATCGTGGCGATGATCGCCGCCCTGCTCATGGTATACCCTGCTATGATCAGATAGACGAGGGCCGCCAGCGGAATCAGCAGATAGATCTTCGGCAGGATCTTTCTGACTTCCGGAAGCTCTTCCTTCGGAATTCCTTTCAGGTTCAGGCGCTTCGCGCGCAGATGGACCATCAGGAAAATACCGGTGAAGTAAAGGACAGCCGGGAGGATGGCCCGGACGACGATATTGGAGTAGGGCACGCCGACCATCTCCGCCATCAGGAACGCAGCCGCGCCCATGATGGGCGGCATGATCTGTCCGCCCGTGGAAGCCGCCGCTTCCACAGCGCCCGCGAATTCGCCCGGATATCCCGTCTTCTTCATCATCGGGATGGTAACGGATCCGGTTGTAACGGTATTGCCTACGCTGGATCCGGAAACCATGCCGCAGAGGGCGGATGAAATGACCGCAACCTTGGCGGGGCCGCCGGAAGCAGCTCCGGCGACGCAGTTGGCGCACTGGATAAAGAAATCCGCTATCCCGGTCGTCTCCAGGAAGGCGCCGAATATGATAAACAGAACGATGTAGGTGCTGCAGACGCCGACCGGGGTGCCGATCACGCCGTTGGTGGTATAGAACAGATTATAGATAATGATGCGCAGCGACTTGCCGACCGCAAAGGAATAGATCACGAAGCAGCCCGCCACCACAAGGATCGGGATACCGGTCACTCTGCGGCAGCACTCGGCAAGGATCAGGATGCCGATCACGCCCAGCCAGACTTCCTTCTGGTTGATACGCACCGCGCGGTTGATGATGGACTTGTTATTCACTACAAAATAGAAAAAGCTGCCGGATCCGGCCGCGGCCAGAATGATATCGTAGATCGGGATCCGGTTCACCTTCTGCGGTTTTCCGCCGGACTTGCGCGCCGGAAACAGGATGAAGACAAAGATGATGACCAGCCCCAGAAACAGCGGCCGCCTGATCCGCTCATCCCATACCGCGAACAGATTCATATACACCATAAACAGAGAGAATCCCGCCAGCAGAAACTTGATGACGAGGGCCGGTACGCCTTCCCAGGGCCGGACATTTGACTCCCTGTCATATTTTTTCATAATCTCATCGACGTCAGCCATGGAGCCGGTATCGGCGGCTGCTGCCGTATTTTTCAGTTTTTCATCTTCCCTGACATCTTTCATAATTACCTTCTTCCTGCTTTCAGCCCTTTATTTTATGACCGCCGTTCCCGGCTTGTCATATGCGGCCGGTGGCCTTTGCATCTCCGGCCCGGATAAAAATCAGTGACAGTGATCCGGTCAGTACCGCTCTGTCACCTGAAACCGCACCATCGCGTTTCTGCCGC
>DGHP01000047.1 GCA_002392705.1 Lachnospiraceae bacterium UBA3845
TGAAGGTCCGCACGAACGCCGACACTCCGCTGGATGCAAAACGTGCCCGCCAGCTCGGAGCCGAGGGAATCGGCCTCTGCCGTACAGAGCATATGTTCTTCGAGAAGGATCGTATCGAGGCATTCCGCGAGATGATCTGCTCGGATACGCCGGAAGAGAGAGAAGCAGCCCTTGCCAAGATCCTCCCGGTTCAGGAGAGCGATTTCGAGAAGCTCTACGAAGCGCTCGAAGGCGCACCTGTTACGATCCGTTTCCTTGATCCGCCGCTGCATGAGTTCGTTCCGACCGAAGAGGAAGATATCGAGAAGCTTGCCAATGCGCAGCACAAGTCGGTCAACGCGATCAAGAGCCTGATCCAGTCCCTGCATGAATTCAACCCGATGATGGGCCACCGCGGCGTCCGCCTGGATGTCACCTATCCGGAGATTGCCAGAATGCAGACCCAGGCTGTTATCCGTGCCGGAATCAATGTCCAGAAGAGACATCCGGACTGGGTTGTGAAGCCCGAGATCATGGTACCGCTGGTAGGAGACAACAAGGAACTGGAATACGTCAAGAAGACCATCGTGGCGACCGCCGACGAAGAGATCGCAAAATCCGGCATCGACATGAAGTATGAAGTCGGAACGATGATCGAGATCCCGAGAGCGGCGCTGACTGCGGATGAGATCGCGAAGGATGCGGATTTCTTCTGCTTCGGAACCAACGACCTGACCCAGATGACCTATGGCTTCTCCCGCGACGACGCCGCCAAGTTCCTGGCCGCATACTATGAGGCCAAGATCTTTGAGAATGACCCGTTCGCAAAACTTGACCAGAGTGGTGTCGGCAAGCTGATGGAGATGGCGATCAAGCTTGGAAAGAATGTCAATCCGAAGCTTCACATCGGTATCTGCGGCGAGCACGGCGGAGATCCGACCAGCGTAGAGTTCTGCGATACCCTGGGACTTGATTATGTATCCTGCTCACCGTTCCGTGTTCCGATCGCAAGACTGGCAGCAGCACAGGCGGCGATCAAGGCAGAGCAGAAATAATAGTAAAAACAGGACCGGACGCACGCCGGTCTGCAGAAATGAACAGATAGCAGAGAAGGCCTGTCCCACGGGACAGGCTTTCTCGTGCGATCGGAAGAAAAAACAGCTTCAGGGATCAGCAGCCGCTGCAATACGCTCTTTGTTTCGGATAATTTGTAAAAAATAGGGAAAATGCTACAACAGCTTATATTCCCCTGCCTCTTTTTTGGAGCATCTGTCGTTGACCATTCGCGCAACATATGATAGTATTTTTTCGGTTTTATGTAGGGCGTCTGCCGCGGACGCTGCGGCGGATGGTTGCTGGTAGTGGGAGGTAGCAGTTATGATAAGCCAGAAGATCAGCAGTACTCACAGAGAGAGTATGGGCGACATCATTCCTCACATTGTGCAGACAGCATGTGCTTTTAAGAGCGTGATTACCTTCGAAGTAAACGATAAGAGAGTCAATGCAAAAAGCATCATGGGAGTCATGGCACTGGCAAGTCAGGACGCACCGCGGATCCGCGTCTGCGCTGACGGTGAGGATGAGGAAGAAGCAGTAAAAGCAATTACAGGACTTCTCCAGTAAGGTTCTATCAGCGAGGTTACCCGAGGGGATACTGCTTGAAAGCTGTATCCCTTTTTATGTTACTACTATTCACGGCCTTCTGCAGGACAGATGAAAAACACCTTTGCAGTACAGGTGAAAAAACAGTTGACAATCGCAGGATGATGATGTATCATGCTTTTGTTGTCAAGATATGTGCGCTTAGCTCAGCTGGATAGAGCGTTTGGCTACGGACCAAAAGGCCGGGGGTTCGAATCCTCTAGCGCACGTGGAAAGCCTTTGTTTTCTGGATTGCCAGAGGATGAGGGCTTTTTTATATTGCAGGATATGTGCTGAAATGCTATACTGAAAGCTGATTTTTTTATGCCGTTGCTGCAGCCGGAAGGCTGATTTGTCAAAATTTATAAGGAGCAGGAATCATGAAGACTGTTGAGGATTATGTAAGAACGATCCCGGATTTTCCTGAACCGGGTATTATGTTTCGCGATATCACAAGCGTTCTCCAGGATGCGGACGGACTGCATCTGGCGATCGATGAGATGCAGAAGCTCTGCGGGAATCCGGATGATTTCGATGTGATCGCCGGGACCGAGTCCCGCGGATTTATCTTCGGAATGCCGATTGCTTACAATCTTCACAAGCCCTTCGTCCTGGTGCGCAAAAAAGGCAAGCTTCCCTGTGAGACTGTTTCCCAGACCTATGATCTGGAGTACGGTCAGGCGACGATTGAGATGCACAAGGATTCGATTCAGCCCGGCCAGAGAGTCGTTATCATCGACGATCTGATTGCCACCGGCGGTACGATCGAGGCTGCGATCAAGCTGATTGAGAAGCTCGGAGGGAAGGTCAGCAAAGCAGTGTTCCTGATGGAACTGGCAGGACTGAAAGGCCGCGAAAAGCTGAAAGGCTATGACGTGGAATCTGTTCTGTGCTATGACGGAAAATAAGTAACGGGACCCGGAAAGGGACAGTCGCAGAGGTGGATATGGCAGACAGTGTGTACGGCACCGGAGATCAAGCAGGCGGTGCAGCGGCTTTGAAACTGAATACAGAGCAGCAGACGCCTTCCCCGGCCGGAGACGGGGTGCTGATCAGCAGGGAGTATCAGAATGCGCGGACGATGGAGGATTTCACCAGTCCGGAGGATCTGTATGACACCCTGATCGCGAGCATCCGCAAGTATCACCCGTCCGATGATATCTCCATGGTTGAGAAGGCTTATTCGATTGCCTATAATGCCCATAAGGAGCAGAAACGCAAGTCGGGTGAGCCCTATATCATCCATCCGCTCTGCGTCGCCATCATCCTGGCAGACCTGGAACTGGACAAGGAGACGATTGTGGCCGGCCTTCTCCACGATGTGGTGGAAGACACGGTTATGACAAATGAAGAGATCTGCAGGGAGTTCGGCAAAGAAGTGGAGCTTCTTGTGGACGGAGTCACAAAGCTGGGCCAGCTGTCCTATTCCGCCGACCGGCTGGAGATGCAGGCGGAGAATCTGCGGAAGATGTTCTTGGCCATGGCGAAGGACATCCGCGTCATTCTGATCAAGCTGGCGGACCGGCTGCATAATATGCGCACGCTTCAGTACATGAAGCCTGAGAAGCAGAAGGAAAAAGCGCGGGAGACCATGGACATCTACGCGCCGATCGCCCAGAGACTCGGTATCAGCAGGATCAAGGTCGAGCTGGATGATCTCTCCCTGAAGTATCTGGAGCCGGAGATCTACTATGACCTGGTGGAGAAGGTATCCCTGAAGAAGGAAGAGCGCCAGGCTTTCGTGGAGGAGATCGTAAGGGACGTCTCCCTGCATATAGAGCAGGCAGGGATCCACGCAGAGATCTACGGGAGAGCGAAGCATTTCTTCAGCATCTACAAGAAGATGGTCAATCAGGGAAAGACCATCGATCAGATCTATGATCTCTTTGCCGTCCGCATCATCGTGGACAGCGTAAAGGACTGCTATGCGGCGCTGGGAATCATCCATGAGATGTATAAGCCCATTCCGGGCAGGTTTAAAGACTATATTGCGATGCCCAAGGAGAACATGTATCAGTCTCTGCATACGACTCTAATCGCGCCGAACGGCTCTCCTTTTGAGATCCAGATCCGCACCTTCGACATGCATCGTGTCGCGGAATATGGTATCGCTGCCCACTGGAAATACAAAGAAGCTTCCGACGGAAAGAAGGTCAGTTCCCAGAAGCAGGAGGAAGAGAAGCTGACTTGGCTCCGCCAGATTCTTGAATGGCAGCAGGAGGCGGACAACAAGGAGTTCATGTCGCTGCTCAAGAGTGATCTGAACCTGTTTAATGAGAGCGTCTACTGCTTTACGCCGGCGGGGGATGTCAAGACCCTGCCCAACGGCTCGACTCCCATCGATTTCGCCTATAGCATCCACTCTGCGGTCGGAAACCGTATGGTCGGCGCCCGTGTAAACGGGAAGCTTGTCACCATCGATTATGTGATTCAGAACGGCGACCGCATCGAGATTATTACTTCGGCGAATTCCAGAGGTCCGAGCAGGGACTGGCTGAATATCGTCCGCAGTACGCAGGCGAAGAATAAGATTAACCAGTGGTTCAAGCAGGAACGCAAGGAAGACAATATCATCCGGGGCCGTGAGGCCCTGCAGAATTACTGCAAAACCAAGAATCTCAACAGTGCGGAGCTCCTGCGTCCGGAATACACCGACGCGGTTACGCGCAAATATGGATTCAAGGACTGGGAGTCTGTTCTGGCGGCGATCGGCCACGGCGGCCTGAAGGAAGGCCAGATTGTCAATAAGCTCCGCGAGAATTATGAGAAAGCCCACCAGAAACACCTGACCGACGAGGACATCCTCGCGGGCGGCATGCAGAAGGACCAGA
>DGHP01000135.1:0-3939 GCA_002392705.1 Lachnospiraceae bacterium UBA3845
GAAGGCGCGATTCCGCAGGCCTCCGCCTGCATCACCTGAGCCCGTCCCATCTCAAGTCCCTCCTCCGTGATATAGGAATTCAGGGCCATGTTCTGGGATTTAAAGGGAGCCACCTTATACCCGTCCTGCCGGAAGATCCGGCACAGGCCGGCCGCAAGCAGACTCTTCCCCGCTCCGGACATCGTCCCCTGGATCATGATCGCCTTCGCCACTGTGAAGCTCCTTTCCTCCCGCCGGCAGCGGCGCCTGCATACAGCCCTGCCTTCTGCCCGGTGCATGCCTGCAGCCCTGCCTTCTGCCCGCGCTTGCCTGCAGCCCTGCCTTCTGCCCGACGCTTGCCTGCAGCCCTGCTTTCTGCTGATCTGGCTGCTCTTTTCCTGGGCCTTTGTCGAAGATCAGTGGTCTGCCCCGGATCGCAGGATCCTCTCCAGGCAGGCGCAGAGGGCTTCATTTTCTTCCCGCCGTTTTACCGAGACCCGGAAATACCCCGGCCCCAGCCCCCTGTAGCTGCCGCAGTCCCTGATCAGGATGCCTTCCTCCGCGCAGCGCTCCGCCAGGTCCTCCGGCCCTTCAAAAAACAGATAATTGGCCTGTGAATCATATACGGAAAGCCCCATCCTCTGCAGCTTCTCCTTCAGGAAAAGACGCTCTTCAAAGATCAGCTTCCTCGCGCGTTCCAGATACTCCCGCTCTTCCAGGGCAGCGATGCCCGCCAGCTGGGCCGGCAGCGATACATTCCAGCTCTGAAGGCAGGAGCGCATTTTTTCTCTCAGCTCCCTTCCGGAACTGATCCCGAAACCGAGCCTGAGACCCGCCATCGCATAGCTTTTGGTAAAGGCATTCAGGATCATCAGCCTCGGATTCCCCGTGACCTGGTCAAGCAGGGTCGCCGTCCCCGGCTCCGGAAGCAGGGCGTTGAAGCATTCATCCAGAAGCAGATAAACTCCCAGATCCCTGCAGCGGTCCGCAATCCTGATCAGCAGTTCCCGCTCTGTTACAAGTCCGGTCGGATTGGCTGGATTGCAGAGATAAATCAGATCGATATCCGGCGATATAAAATTCAGAATATCTTCCCCCGTCTGAAAGCCCCGGCTCTTCTCGCAGCTGTAATAAAGGATCTCCCCGCAGCCTGCGCTTTTCAGCGCTCTCTCATACTCTGAAAAGGAAGGAAGGGAGAGCAGGGCCCGCCGCGGTTTCAGGGCCTGAGCCGCTGCCATGATCAGCTCCGCCGCGCCGCTGCCGCACAGGAAATACGACTCGGGCAGAGCATACGCCTCGGAGAGAGCCCGCCTCAGCTCCAGACATTGCGCGTCCGGATAGCGGTCTGCCAGTTCCGACGCCCGCCTGACGGCTGCCTTCACGGAATCCGGCAGGCCGAGCGGGTTGAGATTTGTAGAAAAATCCAGCCGCCAGTTTCCTGTATAGATCTCTCCGCCATGCTCCTGCTGCAGCATCCCCGCACTCCTCCTGATGATCCTTCCTGTCTGCGGCTGCAGACAGCTTGCTCTGCAAACCGCGCAGCACACGGCTTTAAGCTTATTACGCGCTCAAAGATTTTAAAGGGAAACACCGTTTCTGCGGTATTAAAAGCTGTTGTTCAGAATAAGTCAGCGTTTCCCTGAGCTATCAGAAGCTGTCATTCAGAATAACCCCGCTTTCCCTTACTTCAGGCAGTGAAATACAAGCAGGCGCACAGCCCCCATCAGAATGAGTCCCAGCAGCGAAGCTGCCAGCATCAGCCTGTTCGCGCGGGGAATATCCTCAGGAACAATCTGACGAATATCGTCGCCGATGGTCTTTTTCTTAACCAGCCTGCCAAAATAATAAGCGTCCCCCGCCAGCTGCAGGTCCAGGGCACCCGCCATAACGGACTCCGTCTGCGCAGAATTCGGGCTTGCGTGATTTCTCCGGTCCCTTCTCCAGATCCGGTAAGCTCCCCGCGTATTCATTCTCAGCGCAGCGCTGGCGGCAATCATAAGAAGGGCGCTGATCCTGGACGGCAGATAATTCAGGATATCATCCAGCCTTGCGGCGGCAGTCCCGAACCAGCGGTATCGCTCATTCTTATAGCCGACCATGGAATCCATGGTATTTACAGCCTTATAGATCCATCCGGCAGCCGGTCCTCCGATCATCAGGTAAAACATGGGAGCAATGACCCCGTCTGAAGTATTCTCCGCGACCGTCTCCACTGCCGCCTTCGCTGTTCCCGCCTCGTCCAGCCGGTCCGTGTCCCGCCCCACAATCATCGATACAGCCCTTCTGGCGCCGGGCAGATCCTTTTCCTTCAGCTTTTCATATACCTTCATGGATTCATCCCTGAGAGATCTGGCCGCAAATAACCAGTAATTCAGAAGTATCGACACCAGAACGTACGGAACCCTTCCTCCCTTTCCGGCAGCATACAAAAGGCCGTAAACCACAAGCCCGGTCAGCAAGGCAGTGCAGAACGCAAGACAGGCGCCGGCAGCCCGCTCCCCTTTTTTTCCGGAGGGAAACACCCGTCTCAGGAGCTTTTCAAGACTGCTGATCAGAAGACCGATCAGCCGGACCGGATGATACAGCCAGTGCGGATCCCCCGCCAGCAGATCCACGGCGAATCCCGCCAGGACCGCATACAGTATAAAATCCGTTTTTCCACCGGCCACTGTCATCTCTCCTTCCTGCCCATTCTGACAGATCTGTTCTGCTCTCTCTTTTTTCCGGTCCTGCCGGATCAGTCAGATCTTCACTGTTTTACTGTTTTCCCGGTCCTGCCGGATCAGCCAGGAAGCATCTCTCTGTTCCCGCTTTCTGTAATCCAGGCAGGCCATGAGAAAACGTTCCGGAAGCTTCGGGTTCGAATAATAATACAGGTGAGGGAATCCCGCAAAAAGATTGTCCTTCAGATGCATACAGGACCAGCTCCGGCCGTTCCATGCTTTGGATGCCGTGCAGGCCGACCCGTTGTCTGTCGTATCATAGTAATGAAACTCATGGCCCCGTATCTCGCCGAGCCCCTCCATGCGAAGCCGCTGCTCCAGTGTTCCCGGACCGGGGCCCTGAACAGAGAAGGTTTTATCCCGGTCAGCGGCCGGAGCCTTCCCGGCAGTCCCGGAGAGGCGGCTGCATGTTTCCTGCGCCTGTGGGGAAAATGTTTCCTCCTTTACCCGGAGAGACAGATAGCCAAAGCGGTTCAGCTTTCCCGTCCGGAAAGCTCTGCCATGCAGGATTCCGGCAGCCGGAAAAACGCGGCCGCACTCATCCTCCATCTCCTCCATGAGATACATAAAGCCGCCGCACTCAGCCATCGTCGGAAGCCCTCCGCGCACAGCGGCTGACAGCCCGCGCAGCATCCCGGTATTCACGGCCAGTCTTTCAGCATAAAGCTCCGGGTAGCCGCCATACAGCAGAAGACCGTCGATATCAGCCGGCAGACAGGAATCCGAAAGCGGGCTGAAGGGTACCAGCTCCGCCCCCATCTCTTCCAGCAGATCCAGATTCTCCGCATATGCAAAACAGAATGCTTCATCCTGTGCCAGGGCGATCCTGACTTTCTTACGGGAATCTGTTCTTACACACGGATCATCTGCCGGCTGAGTAATAAACTTTTCCTCCCGGCCGCAGTCTCCTTCCGCCTCCAGAGCCAGTGCATACAGGCCGTCCAGATCAAGGGTCTTCTCCAGCTGCGCGGCAAAATCACC
This sequence comes from Lachnospiraceae bacterium UBA3845, assembly GCA_002392705.1. Taxonomy (GTDB): domain Bacteria; phylum Bacillota; class Clostridia; order Lachnospirales; family Lachnospiraceae; genus Porcincola. Next base: position 3,684 of record DGHP01000135.1, read on the forward strand.
GAGCTTTTCCTGCAGGTCTGAAAGCTCATCCGGCATGATCAGGCCCAGATGACGGCTTTTAAGTTCCAGGGATCCCATCTTCGGCACATATCCGAAGACCCGGATCCTTTCTGCTCCTTCCCGGCCCCGATTCTCCTGTTCCGCATTTCCGCTGCTTTCAGATCCATCCCTCCATGCCTGCACGCTTCCGGAGCTTTTTACTTCCGTCTTCCATGCCAGCCCGCTTCCGGGGCTTTTTACTTCCGTCTTCCATGCC
>DGHP01000135.1:4009-7088 GCA_002392705.1 Lachnospiraceae bacterium UBA3845
CATGCCAGCCCGCTTCCGGAGCTTTCAGATCCATCCCCCCGCGCCTGTACGCTGTCATCCTGCATGCCACCATTCAGTTCTTTCTCAATCGCTTCTTTCAGTCTCGGATAAAGCATCGGACTTACCCGGTTCAGAATCACGCCCCTGATCATGCTCGGTTTCCGGAAGGCGGCAAAGCCCTTCAGCAGGGCCGCGGCGGAAAAGCTCATGCCTTTCATATCCAGGATCAGAACGACGGGCGTTTTTGTCACCCGGGCCAGATCGTAACTGCCGGCCTTATCGCTGATCCCGCCCAGGCCGTCATAATAGCCCATCACGCCTTCCATCAGAGAAAGATCACTGCCGGAGGCATATCTGCGCAGAAGATATCCTGTCGTCTCCTCATCTGTAAAAAAAGTATCCAGATTCGCCGAGGCGCTGCCGATGACCTTTCTGTGAAACATGGGATCGATATAATCCGGCCCGCATTTGAAGGAGGACAGCTTCAGCCCCCGCCTTCTGAACGCCTCAAGCAGGCCGCATGTAATCAGAGTCTTGCCGCTTCCGCTTGAAGGGGCTGCCAGCATAAGCCTCGGATAATTCGTCCGTTTCTGTCCCATATTCATCCTCCCCCTTCCGGACAGCGGATCTTCCCATCTGAAGGCAGTATCTGTAATCCTGTATGGAAAAAGCATCCCGGTCCGTTCATCCCCTGCCTTCGGCAGTGATCAGATATACCGGATTCTGTCCTGTCATCAGATGGCTGTTCCCCGCTTTCCTGGCCCTGGCCGCTGTGATCGATACAATCTCCGGCTCCTTGAATGGCAGGGCCGCAAGACATCGCAGGGCTTCCGAGAGGGTTTCAAGCGTAACCGCGCTGATCACAAGCCGCAGCGCCGGGTTTTTCCGGCAGAGCAGTTGAAGAATTTCTTCCAGTTTCCCGCCGCTGCCCCCGATAAAGACCCTGTCGGGAACAGGGAGCCCTTCCATGGCTTCCGGTGCGCTTCCGCAGATCACGGTCAGGTTGGATACCCCGATCACGCGCTGGTTTTTCCGGATCAGCTCCGCCGCATCCTCCCTGCACTCTATGGCCCAGACATGGCCGCCCTCTGCCCGGAGGGCACACTCGATGGAGACGGAACCGGTCCCGGCCCCCACATCGTAGATGATACTGTCCTTTTCCAGCTGCAGAAAGGACAATATCAGTGCGCGGATCTCACGTTTTGTCATCGGCACCGTCTTCCCGCCTTCCTGCATGCGGTCCTTTGCAAGGATCCGGGAAAAGCGGCTGTCTTCCATGCCTGCGCTCACTGTTCTGTCCGGCGCGGGATTCGTGATCATCAGCACCGCACTTCCTTTTTCCGCATCTGTCCCACCGGCGCTCACCGCCGGACTTCCCTTTTCCGCATCTGTTCTCCCGGTGATCACCGCCGCGCTTCCCGAAAGAAAATCTTCGGGCCTGCCCCGCAGAATCCGTTCCTGCGGATAGGAGAGATCGCAGCCTGCCTCAATCAGGACCTGCCCCAGGCCGTAACGGAGCAGATCCCTGCACAGATCCTCAAAGCTCTCTTTCCCTCCGGTCAGGACAAATACCTTCCGACTTCTCCTTACCGCTCCGACCACATTCTGCCTGCATCCGTGGAGGCTGAGTACCGGAGCGTCCTCCCAGCTGGTCTTCAGGGCTGCGCTGAGAGCCGACACTGAGGAAATGCCGGGGAGAACCCGGACATCCTCAGAGGCAAATACCTCCATCAGTCGCCTGGCGCCGCTGTAGAATCCTGTATCGCCGGAGAGCAGCACGGTGATCTTCTCATATTCGGGATGTTCCTTCACGAAGGTACAAATCTCCTCCGCCCTATATTCACAGAAGGATGCTTTGTCTGCCTCCTCCGGGGAAAGACAGGAAAATGCCGCTCTAAGCATCCGCCCGGCTCCGATCAGGACATCCGCCTGCCGGATCGCTTCCAGCACCTCCAGAGTCATCCCGGAAGGACTTCCCATACCGATCCCGGCCAGGCAGATCCTTCTCAGGACTGTAAAGGGAACTTCCTCTGCGAGAATCCTGCGAAGCTGAAAGATATCTGCCACAGACTGCATGCTGCCTGAAAACGCCGTTTTCTCCTGCCCGGAAAGAGTGTCCTTCTCCAACCCGGGGAAAAGCTCTTTCCCCTGCCCGCTCTCCGCAGGTCTTTCCACTACGATCAGCTTCACTCCGGCATTTCTGGCGGCGGCAAGTTTTTCCTGAAATCCCCCTTCTTTCCCGGACTCTTTCGTTACCATATAGGACGCGTGTATCCCGCGAAGCATCGCCTCGTTCATTTCCCTTCTGAAGGGTCCCTGCATACAGATCAGATTCTTCCCTGAAAAGCCAAGCTCCACAGCCTTCGTCACGGACTCCGGAACAGAGAGGACCCTGGCTGTGACTCTGTTTCTGTAATCCTTCAGTTTTGTATATGCTTCAAGGTCCCTGCTCCCGGTGGCGGCCAGGACCGCTCCTTCCGTCCCTTCCAGGTATTCGACAGCCTGCTCCAGGGAAGATACCCTGACACAGTCCTTCGTAATCTCTCCGGCGGCTCTCTGCAGGCGGATGTATCTGCAGCCGCATTCTGCGCATGCCATAACTATATTTTCCGACACAAGGGCCGCATAAGGATGTGTCGCATCCACAACAATCGATATGTTTTCTTCCTCCATGAGGCGCCGCATGCCGTCTTCTTCAAGGCGTCCCGCGCGGATCCTGATATGCCTGTGCTTTTCCTGTTCAAGCAGACTTCCGCCGTAGTCCGTAGCCGTACAGACCAGGGCGGGAATCTCCTGCCGGTCAAGATACTCCGCCAGCTCCCGTCCCTCGGTCGTCCCCGCAAATATCAGAATTCTCTTTCCTGTCAAAGCTGTACCCCCGCTCTGTCACCAGTTTTCCGCCGACCGTCTTTGTGCTTTCATTCCCGACAAAAACCGTTGTAAACATATCCGTCCCTGTCTCCCGAAGCTCTCTCAGGGTCAGGATCTTCATCTCTTCTCCCTCTCTCCCGATCCGGGAGACGCAGCCGCACATGGTATCCGGACCGCGGAAGCGCAGGATCAGGTCACATGCCTTCCG
>DGHP01000093.1:0-18126 GCA_002392705.1 Lachnospiraceae bacterium UBA3845
CTCTCTCCGTGGCGGGACGCGTCCTTTTGCGGAAAAAGGGCGAAGAGGAGGTCTATGAGTCAAAGCTCATCGACTTTGGAAGGGACCTGGTCCTGATCCCGAATCTCGCCATCCATATGAACCGGAAGGTCAACGAAGGCATGGCCCTGAACCTGCAGACGGATCTCCTTCCCCTGCTTGGAGGCGCGCCGGTTAAAAGCGGATGTTTCAGGGAAATGGTCGCGGCGGAAGCCGGAAGCGCTCCGGAAGACCTCCTCGGGATGGATCTCTTTCTTTACAACCGCATGGAGCCTGCCGTCTGGGGTGCGGAGCACGAATTTCTCTCCGCCGGGCGGCTGGATGACCTGGAGTGCGCATACGGAACCCTGAAGGGATTTCTCCAAAGCCCGGCAGGAAGCGGTATTCAGCTTTACTGCTGCTTTGATAATGAGGAGGTGGGCTCCGGCACGAAACAGGGGGCAAAATCCACCTTCCTTCAGGACGTTCTCAGGCGGATCGTCTTCGGCCTTAAACTGGATGAAGAGGATTACCGCTGCATGTGTGCCCGCAGCTTCATGCTCAGCTGCGACAATGCCCATGCGGTCCATCCCAGTCATCCGGAAAAAACGGATGTGAAGAACTGTGCCTATATGAATGAAGGCATCGTGATCAAGTCCCACGCCGGTCAGAAGTATACCAGCGACGGAGTTTCTGTCTCCGTCTTCCGCGGGATCTGCGAGAAGGCGGGGGTTCCGGTACAGTACTTTGCAAACCGTTCCGACGAGGCGGGCGGAAGCACGCTGGGAAACCTGGTCATGTCACAGGTTTCCATGAACTGTGTGGACATCGGCCTGGCGCAGCTGGCCATGCACAGTGCTTACGAGACGGCCGGCGTGAAGGATATCGCTTACCTGGTGAAAGCCTGCCGGCAGTTTTACGACAGCCGGATCGTCTGCGACGGAGGGCGTGTTATCGTACGGCAGTAAAGGCACACATGGCAGATGCCGCTGCTGGCGTCCGGCATGAATGACAGGGAAAGAAACGATGAGTCTGTATACAATCGGTGACCTGCATCTCCATTTTCAGGCCGAACTGAAATCGGAGGAGCAGCTGCACGGGAAACTGTGGAAAAACCATGAGAAGATCTTCCAGGAGTACTGCTCCAGGATGCTTCGGGAGGATGACACTCTGGTACTGGCCGGAGATCACAGCTGGGGCAGGAAGCTTTCGGAGTGCGAACAGGACCTTGCCTATATTATGGGACTGCCCGGAAGAAAGATCCTGCTCAGGGGCAATCATGACAGCTTCTGGGACGTCAAAAAGACGGAGCGCCTGAATGAACTCTACCGGGGGAAGCTGGAATTTCTGCAGAACAATTTTTACGCCTATAAGGACTATGCCCTGGTCGGGACGAAGGGATATACATTTGAAGGACCCTTTTACTTAAACCGCAGGGGCTATGTTACCGGCTGGGACGAGGAGGAGGCCGCGCGCGCGGAAAAGCTGGTGGAGCGGGAGTATGACCGCCTGCTGCTTTCTTTTGAAGCTGCCGTCAGGGCGGGATATTCCAGGTTTATCATGTTCCTGCATTATCCTCCGACCAATGTACTGCAGAAGGAAAGCTGCTTTACCAGGATCGCGGAGCACTATGGGGTGGAGCAGGTAATCTACGCCCACTGCCACGGAGAATCGAGATTTCATGACAGCATCCGCGGAACAAAGAACGGGATCCGCTATTTACTGGTATCCGGCGACTGCCTGCGCTGGCAGCCCGTGAAGCTGCTGGACTGAGGAGGCATAAGCCAATAAAAGGAAGAAGGGAGGAAACAGGATGTCTGACTGCAGGATGATCGTGGCGGGATATATCTCGCTGGATATTACACCGGCTTTCCCGGAGAGCTATAGAGGAAGGACCATGGGCGACATCGTGCGTCCGGGCAAGCTGAGAAGTGTCGGACCGGCCGAGGTTTCACCCGGAGGCTGCGTTTCGAATACCGGACTTGCCCTGCATCAGCTCGGAGCGGATGTGGCGCTGATCACAAAGGTGGGGGATGACGAGTTCGGGCGTCTTCTGCAGGATACCTACCGGAGAAAGGGAGCCGACGCGGAATTCATTGTATCGAAAGATGTCGATACATCCTACACGATTGTAATCGCGCCGCCCGGATCCGACCGCTGCTTTCTGGTAGACACCGGGGCGAATAATCATTTTTATCCGGAGGATCTTAATTATGAGAAAGCGGCGAAGGCCCAGTACTTCCATTTCGGTTATCCGGCTTTGATGAAAAGCTTTTTCTCCGACGGAGGCCGGCGGCTTGCCCGGATGATGCGGCAGATGCAGGAGAGAGGCCTTGTCACCAGCCTGGATACGGCCCAGCCCGATCCGGGCTCCGAAGCCGGCAGGGTCGACTGGGAAAGCCTGCTGGCAGAAGCGCTTCCCTATGTGGACTTTTTCGTCCCCAGTATTGAGGAACTCGGATTCATGCTTGACCGCAGCCGCTATGAGCAATGGCAGAAGAGGGCGGATGAGACGGGGGAGGATATCTGCATGACCCTTTCCCTGAAAGAAGACGTGCACCCGCTGGCCCAAAAGGCCCTGGATCTCGGCTGCGGAGCCGTGCTGCTCAAATGCGGAGCCGCAGGCATGTATTTCCTGTCTTCTTCCGAGGCGCATATGGAACAGATCGGGGACAGGCTGAATAAAAAGGAAGGCGCGGCGTTTACCGGAAGGGGCTGGGGGGACCTTGCCTTTTTCCAGGAAAGCTTCAGACCGGACCGGATCCTGTCCGGGACAGGCGCGGGAGACACGGCAATCGCCGGATTCCTGTACGGACTCAGCTCGGGCATGGAGCCTGAGCTGTGCCTGAAGATCGCCGCTGGATGCGGCTCCATGTGCATCACCACTTATGATACACTGTCCGGACTTCTGCCGGTTGACAAGCTGATTGAGCGGATCCGCTCCGGCTGGGAGACCCAGCATTTTATCCGGCCCTGATTTTTGTTCCATTCAGAAGTCATTCTGAACAGCTTTGATTCTGCCGTCTGTTTCAGAAGACAATCTGAACAGCTTTGATTCTGCGTCTGTTTCAGAAGACAATCTGAACAGATTTTATTACATTTCCAGGAGGAGAATACGGATGCTGATCACATTAAAAAACATTCTGAAGATCGCGGAAGCTGAAAATATCGCGATCGGCGCTTTTAACGTCACATCCCTGGAAGGGATCCGGGCTCTTATCAGGGCCGCGGAGGAGCTGAATACGCCGGTAATCGTGCAGTTTGCCAATGAAGCCCACAAGATGTATATCTCCCTGTCGGAGATCGGGCCCATCATGATGCAGTACGCGGAGCGGGCGAAAGTTCCGGTCTGCGTCCATCTGGACCACGGCGCCAATATGGATGAGATCAGGGAGGCGCTGGACCTGGGCTTTACATCGGTCATGTATGACGGATCGGCCCTTCCCTATGAGAAAAATGTCGCTTACACGAACGCGGCCGTGGAACTGGCGAAGCGCTATGGCGCGTCGGTGGAGGCGGAGATCGGTTCCATGGGACGGGAAGAATTCCTGTCCGCCGGCGGAAGCGCCGAGGACGCGGCGGTCGAGGGAGCTTACACGGATCCGAAGCAGGCAGCGCAGTTCGTGAAAGACACAGGAATCGACGCCCTTGCCTGCTCCTTCGGTACGGTTCACGGAATCTATCTCTCCACTCCTAAGCTTGATTTTGACCGGATCAAAGCGATCCGGGAAGCGACCGGGAAACCGGTGGTCATGCACGGCGGATCCGGAATCAGCGACGAAGATTTCCGGAAATGCATCACAAACGGGGTCAGAAAGATCAATTTCTATACCTACGCGGCCAAATTCGCCGGTGAATACGTTAAAGAAAAAGCGGACGCTCAGGACGGGAACGTCTACTTCCATGACATGGCCCTCTGGGCGGAGGCGTCCATGAAGGAAACCTACCTGCATGCGATCCGCGTATTCTCAGGGAAATGAGGAAATAGTAACAGGATATACCGCCTGTTTCCGTGTTTCCCTGAGAAATCCTGAGCCGGGACTCAGAATATATCATCGTTCACATAAAAACCCGCATGTGTCAGAAAACGCACATGCGGGTTTTAACAATATCTGCTGCTTTGTTTTTATTCGAGATTCAGGCGGCGGTCCAGGAGTCTCCATGTGATGGCGCCGTAGATGAGAATTCCGATCAGGGAAAACAGGACTGCTATGGCGAAGGTTCCATGAAACTGTTCGTTATAGAGGAAACCGCCCTGCTCTGTAAGCTGTACAGTGATTTTCTTCACAAAGGGCAGATAGCTGATGCCCAGCTCGATCAGGGAAAATCCGATATAGGCCAGGATACTCCAGAGTCCCCGATGGCTGCCAAACTGATGTCCGACTGCCATGGAGGCATAGATTTCACTGAGCGATTTCATAATTCCCAGAATCAGAATCACTACGGCCATGCCAAGCTGCTTCACGATGCTGCCGCTTCCGACGAGGGAGTCCAGATTCCACATGATCTCGGAGATGAATTCATTGAAGGTTTTCATGTCGCTAATGATGGCGACCATAAGAAATCCGGCGGAGCAGCCGGCAAAAAGCCCGATGACGATCCAGATCAGGGAACTGAGCAGCTTGCTCAGAATGTGTGAAAGGGTCGAAGCCGGCAGGGTAAACATCAGATAACCTTCCTGTCCGAGAAGATTCTTGTAAAACCTCTGCACAACCAGGAAGAACATCACGATGACCACCACAAAGATGCAGGCTACAAACAGGATCGTGGTTATGATGGAAATGATATTCATAAATCCGGACAGCGCCTGTGTCTTGTCGTTCAGCTTGATATTCACGGCAAAGAGGGCGGAGGCGAGGATCAGGACCAGATAGAGAGGCAGTATAATCCGCCCCATGGCTTTCAGTTCATATTTTAAAAGTTTTCCTAACATCTGAATACCTCCCTGAAATACTCATCTACGCTCTTCCCGGTCTCTGTACGGATCTCATCCGCCGGCTTATGAAGGACGATGTGTCCCTGTTTCAGGAAAACCGCTTCGTCCAGAACCGATTCCACATCCGCGATCAGGTGGGTGGAAATGAGGACCAGCGAGTTTTCTTCGTAGTTCTGAATGATGGTGCGCAGGATATAATCCCTTGCCGCCGGGTCCACGCCGGCGATCGGCTCGTCCAGCAGGTAGACCTTCGCCCGCCTGGACATGGTGAGGATCAGCTGAACCTTTTCTTTGGTTCCTTTGGACATCTTTTTCAGAACCATGTCGGAAGGAATATCGAGGCTTGCCAGCATCACAGTCGCCCGCTGCGGATCAAAATCCTCGTAGAAATCGCCGTAAAAATGCATGAGCTGCCGTGTATTCATCCAGTCCGGAAGGTATTCCTTGTCCGGGAGATAGGCAATGTTTTTCTTGCTTTCAACGCCCGGCGCCTTCCCATCGATTAAAATCGATCCCGAAGTCGGCTGAAGCAGGCGGTTCGCAAGTTTGATCAGCGTAGTCTTTCCGCTTCCGTTCGGACCAAGAAGACCGACGATCCGGCCGCTTTCCAGCTCAAGATCGATATTGTCCAGGGCTGTCAGCTTCCCGTAACGCTTTGTCAGGTTCTGACACGCGAAGATACTCATATGTTCTGTCCCTCCTTTACAGATGCCGGCGTTCCGGCTTGACCATCTATCTCATCCGGCAGACTTTTTCCTCTGTCCGCCGCTTCCTGTCTCCAGCTGCGGACCGCCTCCACGATCTCCTCATCAGAAAGGCCCAGCCGCCGGAGATTTACAAACATATCACCGATAAAAGAATTCCCGAGCTCCATCCGCAGCATCCGGAGCCGTTCTTCGTTTCCGGTCACAAGCCGTCCGCTTGTACGGACCGTCATCAGCAGTCCTTCCCTCTCGAGCTCCGCCAGCGCCCTCTGCATGGTGTTCGGATTGACCCCGGCTTCCAGCGCCAGCTCCCGCACGGCAGGAAATTTGCTTCCCGGCGGGTAGGTACCGTTCGCAATCCGGAACTTGACAGCCAGCACGATCTGCTGGTAGATCGGAGCTCCGCTCTTAAATTCCCATTCCACGTTGTATTCTCCGTTATACGCTCATAACATGCTTTTTCCTGGTGCGAAAGACAGCAGCTGCATCCTTCTGAATGCGGTTTTCAGCCAGCTGGTGGAATTTACTGCAGATTTGTCAGCGGCTGTCCCAATGTCTTAGTGTCTTAATGTATTACTCAATTAATACAATGAGACTATAGCTCTGTTCCGGAGTATTGTCAAGAAGTATTTGAAATTTTATTTACAGAGCATGTTACTATTCACGGCCTGTTTGAAATCGGGTTCTGGTTCGTCGTGCCTGCACCACGCATGAAGCTGCCGGAATCAATGCCGGCTCAGGAAGAAGGAAGCCGGTTGTTATTTGAGGGATCAGATACTATAATCTGGACATGGATTAAGAACGAAGCGGAGGATGTTTATTTTGGAACTGTTTGATATCGTAGATGAAAATGGAATGCCGTCCGGAGGGACAGTGGAACGCGGAAAGGCGCATGCGGAAGGAATCCTCCACAGAACCGCCCATATCTGGATTGTCCGGGAAACAGGCGGAAGGCAGCAGGTTCTCCTGCAGAAGCGGTCCGCAGACAAGGATTCCTTCCCCGGCCGTTTTGACACATCCTCGGCCGGACATATCCAGGCAGGCGATGAGCCGCGCGAATCGGCGCTCCGGGAACTGAAGGAAGAACTGGGAATCGAAGCGGAGAAAGAGGATCTGGATTATGCCGGGACTTTCCGGATTCAGTACGATCTGGAATTTCACGGGAAACCATTCCGGGACAATGAGGTCGCCTTTGTGTATGTATATAGAAAAGAAACAGACGAAACACAGCTGATTCTGCAGAAGGAAGAGGTGGAGTGCGCCGAATGGTTTGACCTGGAAGAAACATACAGGGCATGCATTGCCCGGGATCAGAAATTCTGTGTCCCCATCGGAGGCCTTAAGGTGCTGATGAGTTATCTTGAGAAAAATCCGGAGCATTGACCGGCATCTCTTCCGCAGAGGGCATCACTCCCGAATCTCTCAATAATGCACCTTTCTATTTTACTGAAATGCCTGCCGGCCGGCAACAAAATCAAAGCAGACAAGAATCCGAACTTACAGGAGCAGCGGCCGGTATTTTGCTTCCGGCCGCTGCTCCTGTCTATATATTCTGTTATGCTTTTTCGCCGGCAATGATCGCCGCGACCTGGTCCCTTTTTTCATACAGGACGCAGCCGCCCACATGTTCACCGCTCAGAATCCCCTGCTCCTGCAGCTGCTTAAACAGCGGGGAGGCGATGGCGGCTTTGAGCGAAGTGTCTTTTATATTGATATCAGAATAGGGCGAGAAGGGACATGGCTCCGCGCCGCCATGGGAATTGATGTGGAAGAATTCCCTTCCGGCGGCCATGCATCCGCCCATGGCCAGCTCATCGCCGGGGAAGGACAGCAGGACGGCTTCCTCATAATGGCTGCGGAGCGATTCCATGGCATTTTCCATATACGAGCGCTCCTTTTCCCCCGGAGCCAGATGCCTGGCTTCCTCCGTGACAGGGACAAATTCCACATAGATGACCAGCTTGCAGCCTTTTTCAATCAGCTTGTCCAGGAATTCCCGTGAGGTGACTTCTTTCACGTTTTCCGTGGTTACAGTGATGGAGGCTCCGAAGATCAGCCCTTTTTCCCGGAATGTATCCATGTTCGCCGTAACAGTCTCATAGATTCCCTCGCCCCGGCGCTGATTGGTGATCTCCCTGCCGCCTTCGATGCTCAGGACCGGGATCAGGTTCCTGCGCTCATTCAGCAGACGGAAATAGCGCTCATCAAGGAAGGTACCATTGGTAAAGATCGGGAAGATGATATTCTGCATCTTTCCGGCAGCTTCTATAATGTCACGGCGGATCATGGGTTCTCCGCCCGCCAGAAGAATAAAGCTGATCCCGAGCTCATCCGCCTCACGGAAGATCTTCAGCCACTCCTCATCGGTCAGCTGTCTGATCGGTGCGCTGTCGACGGTCGCGTTGTTGCAGCGGGAATAGCATCCGGCACAGTGCAGATTGCAGCTGCTGGTGATGCTGGCGATCAGGAATCCCGGTACGTGCAGTCCTTCCTGTTCATACCTGAGCCTGGTTTTTGAGGCTTTACGGCTGGAAGCCGCGAATTTTGCCATAAAGGCGCTTTCCCGCGGATTCTTCAAAGTGGCTTTGAGCGTATCCGCCACGATCTTCTCCACGCCCTGTTCAATGTGCTTCTGCAGATCAAATTGTGCCATAACTTCTATTCGTCCTTTCTCATTCATTGCAGACTGCTGCAGATCTGATGTTTTCTTTTTGCCGCAGCTGATTCCGGTCTGTTATGCCATGCCTGAATCAAATCTTTGATTCCGCCCCCTTCCAGATCTATCTGCCTCCAACCAGGGATCACGCTGAAAAAAGTTTTTCATTCAACGAAAAAAATGTGGATCTTTGCCCCGGCCTCCGTATATTACCATGAAAATAATAACGGACTTAAAAATCCGCTTTTACATATAGATCAGAGTAATAAAAGAATGAATTGCAGGAGGCATTACCATGAAAAAGAAAAATATGTTCAGACGTTTTGCAGATTTTATCGTTACAAGCTTTCGCGAGTATAATAAGGCGGTCAGGTACTGCTTCGAGCATAATCTGATCAGATCTTATCCCGATATGAACACTTTCCAGATTGCCTACTGAGGCGCACGAAAGCATATAAAACCGGATTTCGGTTTAACGAGCAGTACACAGGGACTGAAACGGATCTCCCCTGAAAATCCCGGGCAGTGACATGGATGCCGGGTAACCTGAATATAGATAATTTACATATAAATCTTATGGCAGCGGCCGGAAAAAGCATTCCGGCCGCTGTATTTTGCGCGATAAAGCCCGAAAGTGCGATAAAGCCCGAAAGTGGCTGCCATGCCTGCATGAGCGGACTCAGCGAAGGTCGTCTTCATAATCCAGCCATGCGCCGCGCATCGGGCTGACAGCATGATCGGAGAAGAGGCGAAGCGCGCCTCTTTTATAACGCCTGGGTTTCGGCTGCCACGCGGCGCGCCGCTCTGCCAGAATCTCTTCCATTTCTTCCGGCGTTTTTCGCCCTCCGGCTGTTCCGATGATGTTCAGCTTCCGTTCAAATACGTCCAGTTCAATGAGGTCACCTTCTTCTACGAGGGCGATCGGCCCGCCGTCCGCGGCTTCGGGAGAACAGTGGCCGATGACAGGACCTGTAGAGGCTCCGGAGAAACGGCCGTCCGTAATCAGGGCGATGGCGCGTCCCAGCTCCTTATCAGAGCTGATTGCCTCCGATGTATAGAACATCTCCGGCATGCCGCTTCCCTTCGGCCCCTCATAGCGGATAAAGACTGCATCGCCTTTTTTCACCCTGTGATGGAGTACGGCGTCCAGGCATTCTTCTTCCGAGTCGAAGGGACGGGCGCGGAGAACGGCCCTGTACATTTCCTTCGGGCAGGCAGTATGCTTGATGACGGCACCTTCCGGGGCCAGGTTTCCTTTCAGCACGGCGATGGAGCCGGCGGTACCGATGGCCCTGTCATAAGGACGAATGATATCTTCCTTTCCGATGCCGTTTTCATATCCCTGCGCGGACAGAATATCTGCGTAACGTCTGTTGAAATCCTGGAGCCGGCAGCCGCATTTCTCATAAAAACCATTCTTCTTCAGTTCTTCCAGGTTTTCACCGAGCGTTTTGCCGGTAACGGTTCGCACGTCAAGGTGGAGGACGTCCCGGATCTCTTCCATGATGGCGGGAACGCCGCCTGCGTAATAGAAGACCTCTGCCGGCCATCTGCCTGCAGGGCGGACATCGAGCAGATAGTGTGCGCCTCTGTGAAGCCTGTCGAAGGTATCACCGGTGATTTCGAAGCCGAGCTCGTGGGCAATCGCGGGCAGGTGCAGGAGGGTATTGGTCGATCCCGAGATCGCGGCATGGACCAGGATGGCATTCTCAAAGCTCTCCATGGTCAGGATGGAGGAGGGTTTCATCGAGTCGTCTCCCGCGATCGCGACGGCCCGCTTTCCGGAGAGATAAGCGTACTCCATAAGATCCGGGCTGGTGGCCGGCATCAGCGCGGATCCCGGAAGGGACAGCCCCAGCGCCTCAGCCATGATCTGCATGGTTGAAGCTGTTCCGATAAAGGAACAGGCACCGCAGGAAGGACAGGCATTGCACTTGGCCCAGTTCAGGCGGTCTTCGCTGATCTCTCCGCGCTCATACTGGGCGCTGTACATTCCAAGCTGCTCGAGCGTAAGCATTTCGGGACCGGCATTCATGGTCCCGCCTGCCACGAACAGGGAGGGAATATCGACACGCAGCATCCCCATCAGGTTTCCGGGACATCCCTTGTCGCAGCTGGCCAGATAAACGCCGGCATCGAAAGGCGTCGCGCCGGCCTGGATCTCGATCATGTTGGCAATCATCTCGCGGCTGACCAGGGAGTAGTTAATGCCGTCCGTACCCTGGCTTTCGCCGTCGCACATGTCGGTCGTAAAATACCTCGCGCCGTGTCCGCCGGCGTCGCTGACGCCTTCCCGCACTTTTTCCACGAGCCTGTCAAGATGTCCGCTTCCGGGATGGGAATCGCCGAAGGTACTCTCGATAAAGATCTGGGGTTTTGAAAGATCCTCCGGCTTCCAGCCTGTTCCGATCCGCAGCGGATCCAGTTCAGGGGCAAGGGCACGCATTTTCTGACTGATTAGATTCATACATAACCTCCTGATTTTTATCAAAGTAAGACATGGTTAATCAAACATGGAAATGACCAGAGCGACAATAAAAGCGACACCGCGGGCAGGCGCCTCCGGGAGGCGCTGCCAGAAATAATGAATACGGCTATTTTTTATTATACATGCCGGGGAGAAAGACTGTGAATAAATTCAGGTAAAATTGTCTTTCATGAATAAAAACCATTGCGGGTCCGGGAAACATCAAAGCTGATAATAGAAATCCTTTAGGATAGAATTCATGGAGATGAGCGGATAAACAGAGAAAACAAGGCAGCAACGGCGACACCTACGACCGTCTGAACTGGTGAAAGAAGCCGGTACGAAGCTGGATCAGTAAGGAGGATGAGGCTCCGAAGCATCTGATGTTTAAGGACGATTCGAAGAAGCCCTGACGTATAAGCACAGGAGTGCAGAAATGAAAAGCGAGCAGGACCGCCGGTCATCCGGTGATCCTGTCCGCATTTCGGGGGTACAGAAAATTGTCATTGCATATTGCATATTTAGTACCGGGGTGTTATAATGGCGGAGATTGATAATTAATTAACGAAAGTTTATGTTATCAGATTCTGCTATTAACACTTAATCAGGAGGTACGGTTATGCAGAGATTTACGAATCCCAGAGACATTTATCATGGCAAGGGTGCGCTTGAAGCACTGAAGACTTTCGAGGGAAAAAAAGCCGTTATCTGTGTCGGCGGCGGTTCCATGAAAAGATTCGGTTTTCTTGACAGAGCCAAAGCATACCTTGAAGAAGCGGGTATGGAAGTAGCAATATTCGAAGGCATTGAGCCGGATCCTTCTGTTGAGACCGTAATGAAGGGTGCTGCCTTCATGGCGGAGTTTGAACCCGACTGGATCGTTGCGATCGGAGGCGGTTCTCCGATTGATGCCGCCAAGGCCATGTGGATCAAATATGAGTATCCTGAGACAACTTTTGAGGATATGTGCAAGATATTCGGCCTGCCGAAGCTGAGAACAAAAGCTCATTTCTGTGCGGTTTCTTCAACTTCCGGAACCGCGACGGAAGTAACCGCATTCTCGATCATCACCGATTATGCAAAGGGCATCAAGTATCCGATCGCCGATTTCGAGATCACACCTGATGTGGCGATCGTAGATCCCGAGCTCGCAGAGACCATGCCGAAGAAACTTGTTGCCCACACAGGCATGGACGCTCTCACACACGCCATCGAGGCTTATGTTTCTACCGCGAACAGTGAGTTCACAGACGCCGACGCCATCCACGCGATCGAGATGATCCAGAAAAACCTGGTCGCCTCATACAACGAGGACATGGAGGCAAGAGACAGCATGCATACCGCACAGTGTCTCGCCGGAATCGCATTCTCGTCCGGACTTCTTGGCATCGTTCATTCTATGGCGCACAAGACCGGCGCTGTATTTGCCGACTATGGCGCGCACATCATCCACGGCGCTGCGAATGCGATGTATCTGCCTAAAGTAATCGCTTTCAACGCAAAAGATGAGACAGCTAAGAAGAGATACGGAGTAATCGCTGACTATATGCATCTTGAGGGAACAACGGATGATGAGAAGGTTGCAGCTCTGATCAGGTTCATCCGCGGACTCAACGATCAGCTGAATATTCCTCACTGCATTAAAAACTATGGCGCGGACAGCTATCCGACAGAGCAGGGATTCGTTCCGGAAGAAGTATTCCTGGAGAGACTTCCGCAGATAGCGGCAAACGCCATTCTCGATGCCTGCACCGGATCCAATCCGAGACAGCCGAGCCAGGAAGAAATGGAAAAGCTTCTTAAGTGCTGCTACTATGATACAGAAGTAGACTTCTGACAGACGGAAGTCTTAACAGAGGGTCCTGCCGGGATCCTCTGGACTTGCAAATAGTTGAATTGCAAATACTGCAGAACGCCCGGATACGAAGAATGTGACTGTTTCCGGGCGTTCATTTTATCTTATGTGTACCATTTCCTGCACGGGGTATGATAAAATCATAAACATACATATTTCAGCATCGGAACGGCAGAACTGAGCTGCAGGGTTCAGGCGGCTGATTTTCATCTGCAGCCTGCCGTCGGAAAACAGCGGCAAGGGTAATATGAAATCAGGAGGATTTTTATGGGAATGGAACAGTATCGCATCGAGGCACATCCGGAAACCAACCCGGAATCAGTGATTTCAGGGGAAAAATACCGCATCAGTATCCTCACGGAGGCACTGGTACGCTTTGAGTACAGTGAAAGCGGCCTGTTCGAGGACCGGCCGACGCAGAAGGTCCTGAACCGTGATTTTGCGACCCCGGACTATCATGTTTCCAGAGACAAAAACGGCATCCACATCTTTACGGGATCGATGGAGATTCATTACGATGAAGAGAAGTTTACACCGGGCGGCCTGATGATCCGCGTAGCTGGCGGCCGTTCGTCGGAGCGTCTGTGGCGTTACGGTGACCGGCTGCGTGACCTGGGCGGTACTGCCCGCACCCTTGATACGGCGGACGGGGCCATCCCGCTGGAATCCGGACTGATGTCGAAAGCCGGTTTTTCCGTGATGGACGATACCGGTTCCATGGCGATCCTGCCGGACGGTACGGTCACGCCCCGCAGCAGGGAAGCCGTCGATTTCTATTTCTGGGCTTACGGACACAGATATCTTGATTGCCTGAAGGCTTTCTATCATCTGTGCGGAAAGCAGCCGCTGCTGCCCCGCTTTGTATTCGGCAACTGGTGGAGCCGTTATCACCGCTATGATGAAACGGAATATAAGGAGCTGGTGGAACGGTTTGAGAAGGAAGGGATTCCGTTCTCTGTCGCGGTCATTGACATGGACTGGCATCTGGTGCAGGAGGTGGATCCAAAATACGGAAGCGGCTGGACCGGCTATACCTGGAACCCTGCCCTGTTCCCGGATCCGAAGGAGTTTATGGACTGGCTGCACGCGCACGGAATGAAGACAACCCTGAATCTTCATCCTGCCGACGGTATCCGGGCCTATGAGACATGCTATCCGGATATTGCCCGGCGGATGGGAATTGACCCGGAAAGCGGAGACCCGGTGCAGTTTGACGTGACGGATCCCCAGTTCCTGGAGGCATATTTCGAGACGGTACTTCATCCCATGGAGGAGGAAGGCGTAGACTTCTGGTGGATTGACTGGCAGCAGGGGAATACCACGAAGATCGAAGGCCTGGATCCGCTCTGGATGCTCAACCATTATCATTATCTGGACAGCCGGCGCTCCGGCGTGCGGGGGCTGACATTTTCCCGCTATGCAGGACCCGGCAGCCACCGCTATCCGGTGGGATTTTCCGGAGATACAGTGATCTCCTGGGACAGCCTGGCCTTCCAGCCCTATTTTACTGCGAATGCCTCCAACATCGGATATGGATGGTGGAGCCACGATATCGGCGGACACATGAGTGGCGTGCGGGATGACGACCTGACCGTCCGCTGGGTACAGCTGGGCGTCTTTTCCCCCATCAACCGGCTTCACAGCACGGATAATCCGTTCAATGGCAAAGAACCGTGGAAATACAACGATACGGCGCAGCGTGTGATGACACGCTATCTGCGGCTGCGGCATGCTCTGATCCCCTACCTGTATTCCATGAACCACAGGGCATGGATGGAGGATGAACCTCTGATTCAGCCCATGTATTACAGGGAACCGGAGCGGGAGGAGACATACAGGGTTCCGAATAATTATTATTTCGGTACGGAGTTGATGGTTTCACCCATTACGGAGCCCAATGACCGGGAGATGAAGATGGGGAAAGCCGCCACATGGATCCCGGAAGGGGTCTGGTATGATTTCTTTACCGGAAGGAAGTACCAGGGCGGCCGGACGGTGAATCTGTGGCGCACGATCGAGGATATCCCTGTGCTGGCCAGAGCGGGAGCCATTGTGCCGCTGGACGGCTGCAGCCCGGAGGCCATGGGAGAACACCGGGCCGAACAGAATCCGCAGAAGCTTAAAGTCCGGGTATTTCCGGGAAGCTGCGGTCAGTTTGACCTCTGGGAAGATGACGGAGTCTCCGCTGAAGAGTGTTCACGGTGGGCGAAAACAACGCTGACACTCTCCGATGCGGATTTAGATACAGTGTTTACCGTATCCGCGGCAGAGGGGGAGACAGCTGTACTGCCGGAAAGACGGGACTGGACGGTGTGCTTCGTCAATTGTGTCTGTGACACAGACAAAAAGAACAGCCTGCATGTTCTGGCGGACGGAGTGCCGGTGGAATCTTTTGAAGCAGAACAGACTTCCGGAGGGCTGGTCGTTGCGGTCAGTGGTATACCGGTGAAGACGGAATTGCAGATCCGCTTTGAGGGCGGCCTGCAGGAAGCTGCTCCGCGGATTGAGGAGGAGGTATTCTCCGCCCTGGAACAGGCACAGATCGGCTATGACCTGAAAGCGGAGCTGTATGATCTGGTCTGCCGCGACGGCAGCAGAGCGGTTGCCACGATCATTGAGAAAGCGCTGCCCAGGGCACTGGAGGGATTCCTTGTGGAGCTGCTGACGGCGGAGTGAAGCAGTACTGCAGACAGTATATGCGGCCTTTTGTAATACAAAAAGGGCAGCCTGAAGAAATGGATACAAGAGGAGGAGCCAGGATATGTTAAACATCGGAACAAAAGCGCCGGCATTTACCCTGCCGGATCAGAATGGAGTAATGAGAAGCCTTGCCGATTATCAGGGGCAGAAGGTGATCCTGTATTTCTACCCGAAGGATATGACGGCAGGCTGCACGAAGCAGGCCTGCGCGTTTGGAGAACTGTACCCCCAGTTCCGGGAAAAAGGCGCAGTTGTCATCGGCGTGAGCAAAGACAGTGTGGCATCCCACAAGAAATTCGAGGAGAAATACGGATTGCCCTTTATTCTGCTCTCTGACACGGAGAAGGTAGTAATCCAGGCTTACGATGTGTGGAAAGAGAAAAAGAATTATGGAAAAGTCAGCATGGGGGTTGTCCGGACGACCTATCTGATTGATGAGAACGGCATTATTATAAAAGGATTTGATAAGGTGAAAGCCGCTGATAATCCTGCGCAGATGCTGGGAGAATTAGAATAAGGGCATTTTTTCTTAATGAAGCCGGTGATCATACCCGGCGGCAATGCCGGCTTTATATATGAGTTCCGGAAATCTGACACCGGGGAGCATTTCTTTCGAACAGGAAGGAATGCTCCTTTTTGCTGCCTGCATATCTGCATACCTGTTTTCGCGACGCAGCAGAATGAGTTATAATGTATTCTGATCTGCATATAAAGTCTGTGGGGGTGAATACACGTGATTTTCAAAGAAAGCAAATTCAAATTAAAAGATGGTCGGGAAGCGCTTCTTAGGAGCCCTTGCGAGGAGGACGCAGAAGAAATGCTCCAATTCATTATTAAAGCATCCGGAGAGACAGAATTTCTGCTGAGATGTCCGGAGGAATGGGCTGATTTCAGTCTGGATCAGGAAAAGGCTTTTCTGAATGCGGCCTGCTGTAATAAGAACAGTATGATGATAGCCTGTATTGTAGATGGCAGGATCGCCGGAAATTGTCAGATCGCTTTCTCAACCGGGATGAAAGAGCGCCACAGAGCATCTGTTGCCATCGCGCTTCTGCAGGAATTCTGGAACCTTGGAATCGGGACAAAAATGTTTGAGGAGATGATTCACTTAGCTGGAGAACGCAGTGAAATTCGTCAGATCGAGCTCGATTATATCGAAGGAAACAGCAGGGCAAGAAGCCTCTATGAGAAAATGGGCTTTCGCATTACAGGAGTAAAACCTGACGCGATTCGGATGAAAGATGGTTCCTTTGTAAATGAATATATGATGGTAAAGAAGCTTTAATGCTGTTTTTAATAAAGTCCTGCGTCCAGGAAGAAAAAAGTCAAGGAGCATCCAACCTCCCCAGGCAGAGGAGGAGATGCTCCTTTCTTTTATGCTGAGGACCGGCTGAAACCGGTCCTTTTTAAATGTCCGGAAGCGGAGGGCGTTTATTTTACTGTTCACAGCCCCGTACCCATCAGACCTCAGACAACCGTGCCGCGCACGTATGCCGTATCTTCGATGATCCTGTCTGAGGCTGTGGGGACGGTTCCTGCCGCATTCACATGATAGCATTGCGGATTGCGGGAACCTGTGAGATAATTTGTTTATACAGGACGTTACGTTTGCCTGGAACAGCTGTATCCGGAAAGAGGAGGATACAGAAAGGGGTCGGATTATGAGTATAAGAATGCATAAATATCTGCACAGGTTTCTTGTAACCGGCATGACGGCAATCCTCACGCTGAGTATCTGCGCAGGTGTGGCGGCAGAAAGCTATACCGCAAATATCATGCGCCTTCTGAACTATGAAGGGGATGTATTTATTGTTGATGAAAATGGTGAATACAGTTTCTTTATGGAAAATATGCGGTTCAACAATGGAGAGAGTCTGTCCACAAGTGAGGGCAGTATGGCTTCGGTTGGCCTTGACTCCAGTAAAATTCTTACGCTGGATGCAATGACGCAGGTTTTGTTTGAAACCGTAAAAAACCAGATGAAGCTGACGCTCGCGTCCGGCAGACTGCTGCTGGATGTGCAGGAAAAGCTGGATGAAAATCAAAGCCTCGATATTGAGACATCCACCATGGTGGTCGGGATCCGGGGGACAGTTGTTCATGTGACTTCTTTCGACGGGACAGAAGAGGAAATGAACAGGCGGCTGATGGAGGCCAATCCCACCTTTCAGGAACTGCTTCTTAAAATGCTTCCTGACAGCATAGATGGGAATATATCCCAGCTGGTTGTTCTGGAAGGCACAGCATCCGCAACTTACAGGGATGAGAACGGAGTTTCCCGGACGATTGAAGTAAAGGCCGGTGAAAAAATCACTCTGGTGGACAGAAATCAGGATGAAAGAGTTGATGGAACTGTTGCAGTCATGCAGGCAGAGAAAGAGGATCTGGGAGAAGCGACAGTCGATTTTATCAAAGGAAATCCGAAGCTTTTTGATAAGGTTGCCGGTGCGAGTGAAATTCTGGCAGATGATGCGGAAGATCATCCGGAGACTCCGCAGCCGGAAGCGGCTTCGGCAGCCTCTGAGACTCCGAACCCGGTGAAAGCGGTGGAAACACAGACGGAAGCCCCGGAACCGGTGGAGATTCAGATTGGAGAGCCGGAACCGGCGGAGCCGCAGACGGAGATTCCGGAACCGGCGGGGATGCTGACAGAGCCGCAGACGGAAGCCCGGGAAGCGGCGGAGATTCAGATTGGAGAGCCGGAAACGGCAGAAGCGCAGACGGAAACTCCGGAAACAGCGGAGCCTCAGACCGAGACTCCGGAAACGGCAGAAGCGCAGACGGAAACTCCGGAAACAGCGGAGCCTCAGA
>DGHP01000093.1:18219-19288 GCA_002392705.1 Lachnospiraceae bacterium UBA3845
CTCAGACCGAGACTCCGGAAACAGCAGCATCCGAGACTGAAAGACCGGAGCCGGAAGAAGCGCAGACGGAAACTTCTGAAACGGAGGAGCCGCAGACGCATATCCATGAGGAGTCAGATCCGGAAAGAGAAAATGAAGTCGCCGCCACGTGTCTGACGGCAGGAAGTTATGATGAGGTCATATACTGCAGAATCTGCGGGGAAGAAATCAGCCGGACCTATGAGACTGAGGATGCCCTGGGCCATGATTTCGGAGAATGGACCACAGCGGAAGACCCCACCTGCACAGTACCGGGCGTGCGGCGCCGGACCTGCGGGCGGTCAGGCTGCAGCGCGGAGGAGGAGGAATCCATTCCTGCAACCGGCGTGCATCAGGCGTCAGCCCCGGTCAGGGAGAATGAAGTCGCCGCCACCTGCCTGGGAGAAGGAAGCTATTACGAGGTCGTGTACTGCAGTACCTGCGGGGAAGAGATGAGCCGGACCTCCGGGACTGAGGCTGCCCTGGGCCATGATTTCGGAGAATGGACCACAGAGGAGGACCCCACCTGCATAGTACCGGGCGTTAAGCGCCGGACCTGCCGGAGGTCAGGCTGCGGAGCGGAGGAAGAGGAATCCATTCCTGCAACCGGCGTGCATCAGGCGGCAAACCCGGAAAGAGAGAATGAAGTTGCCGCCACCTGCCTGGGAGAAGGAAGCTATTATGAGATCGTGTACTGCAGCAGCTGCGGGGAAGAGATAAGCCGGACCTTCCGGACTGAGGCTGCCCTGGGCCATGCCTATGGCGCATGGACTGTAGATAATGCCCCCACCTGTTCCGCACCGGGCGTGCGGCACCGGACCTGCCAGAGGTCAGGCTGCGAAGCGGAGGAAGAGGAATCCATTCCTGCAACCGGCGAACATAAAGCGTCAGCCCCGGTCAGGGAGAATGAAACTGCCGCCGGCTGCGAGACAGCAGGAAGCTATGAAGAGGTCGTGTACTGCAGTACCTGCGAGGAAGAACTGAGCCGGACCTCCGGAACAACAGCCGCGTTAGGCCATGACTGGGAGGAATGGGAGGTAATCGAAGCGGC
>DGHP01000045.1:0-3771 GCA_002392705.1 Lachnospiraceae bacterium UBA3845
CCTGATTCCATCTCTGGAGATCCTTGGTCGGCATGGAAACACCAACTTTTTCACCCTCTGCAAATGCTGCAGGAGCCATAAGGCTTGCTGCAAGAACAGTTGCCAGTGACACTGCCATAAGCTTCTTCATATCAAAACCTCCATTTGATTGAATAATATTTGTGGGACATTTTGCATATATCCCCGTTGCTGAAGACAATATAACACTTCTGTTTTGACTATAAAATAGATAAATTTATGAGTTTTTAGTCTTTTTTTAAGACTTTTCCTCTCTGTCGCCGGCAGAAACTGGACATTTTTGCCAGCAAAGTGAAAAAAGATAATTTTGTGCTATTGGCAGGGTCTCAAAATTTCGCAGCGCGGATTCCCGTGACTCCGGCTTCGGATGGGAAGCGTAACGAAATCAAAGGTTTCTGTGCTTCTCCAAATCACGGGAGGATCGCAGAACAACAAATCCACTGAATCGTAAGCCAGACTCACGGCAAACCGGAAACTGATTTCAGAACGGCCCTGAATAGCACCAAAGGATTTGCTCGAGATTATCTGCCGTAACCGTCAGAGGGCTCAGGAAGAGAGTATCATTCTTTAGATCCCCGGACACGAAACGGCTGCCCAGGCTGCATTCAAATGAAAAGCCGGCATGCTCCACCCAGTCCTGGCTGACCGTCTCGCCGTCCAGCAGCGCCAGGGCCAGGTCCACTGCGACGGCAGCTTCATACTCCCAGGGGCAGAAGGCGGTCATTGTCAGCGCCCCGCTTCTCAGAGCTCCGGCGGTCTCTTCATTCAAACCCACCGTGCAGATAATAACTGCTTTCTTCCCTGCGCATTTTTCCTGCAGCCGGTCCGCCGCCCTGAGGGCAGTCTCAGCGTCCGCGCTCAGAAGAAGATCAGGCAGAACAGGATCCGTCTCCGCTTCGGAAGAGGGCCGCGCCAGGATTGTCAGGAGTCCTTCATCTATATAAGGCTGGAGACTGTCCATGGCTCCCTCCAGAACCGGATCTGTTTCCTGCAGATCCGCTCCTCCTTCTCCTCTCACGGGGTCCGGATCCGCCCCCTGCAGATCTGCGCCCCCTTCTCCTCTTCCGGGCCCCGGATCCGCCTCCTGCGGATCCTCGTCCCCTTCTCCTCTTCCGGACTCCGGATCCGCCTCCGCTCCCCCGCTTTTGAGAAATTCTACGATCCAGCTGCTGTCCCGTGCATGATCCAGATCCAGAAGCTCACTGAGAAAGGCACCCTGCGCCTCCCCGGCCTGCCTGCTGTCGAATGCAATGCACCAGGGAATGCGCCTGCTTAAGATCGTCCTGTCATAGGCAATCACGATAATACCGGCTTGTGCAGCCTCTTCCGCCGTCTTCTCCAGATCTGCCGGATCCACCGCCGCAAGCAGCAGAAGGTCCGGTTTTTTTAAGATCATCCGCTTAAGCTCTGCCTTCTGCTTCCCGGCGTCATTGTCACAGAAAACCAGTTCCGCGGCCACGCCGGCAGCATTGAGCTGCTCCTGCAGAAAGAGGCCGTTTTTTTCCCAGTCTCCGTCTTTTTCCGGCAGCAGAAGTCCCACCTTTTCCGCACCGCATCTTCCCGGAAAAAAGATCAGAATAATAAGAATAATAAAGATTTGCTTATAAATCGCCGTTCTGCCGCCCCGGTCCGCTTTTGCAGACAGAAATAAATGACTTGTTCTCACGCTGCTCCTCACTTTCTGCCCGCTGTACGGGCTGAAACAGGCGATAAGCACTGCGTCTCACCGCCGGACAAGGACTCTGCAGACTTTGGCAGAATCGGCAGAGCCCCGCTCAGATTTGTGTTCTGCCCTCCTCCCGCAGCCAAAGACGCCGGAAGAGCGCGGAAAAACTTTAATCGGATACAGATTCAGGGAAGTTCAGAAGAAGACGGAATCATCTTTGCCTGACCGGGCTGTCTGCCCTGCCCCATAGAATGGAAAACAGCAAAAGAATAGATTATGAAATGAAAAAACGGAAGAAGAGAGGACAGTAACAGAAAAAAGATAAATAAAGAGAACAGAGAAAAGATATTCTGTTTACGGCCCTCCGCACATCAGGCCGGCAGGGGGAACCCCGCCGGCCCTTTGCCCGTACGGGCCGGTACAGTTTTTATTTTACAGTGAATCTGTAAGTTGTGGTAGAGGCAAATCTGCTGCCTGCTTTCAGGATGGGCTTCGCGAAACCTTCCTGATTGATGGAGTTCGGATAGAACTGGGTCTCCAGGCAGAAACCGCAGCGCTTTGTATACCGGGCTCCCTTCTTGCCCATCTCATCGTTCATGAAGTTTCCGGAATAGAACTGGAAGCCCGGCAGATCCGAGAACGCCTCCAGGCAGATCCCTGTCTCCGGATTGTAAGCTTCCGCAAAGCGCTGGTCGATCCCCTGCTCTCTCTGAACCACGAAATTGTGGTCATAGCCGCCCACATACTTCAGCTGGGGATCATCGGCGTCGATGTCACGTCCGATGGTCTTGGGCGTCGTGAAATCGAAGACCGTTCCGGCAACCGGGGCATATTCTCCTGTCGGGATCGCCTGGCCGTCGATCACGGGGGTATACTCCCTGGCCGCAAGCCAGAGCTGCGTATTCAGGATCGAACCGGATTCCTGTCCGCCAAGGTTGAAATATGTGTGATTGGTCAGATTGCAGACCGTATCCTGATCGCACTCAGCCTCATAGTGAAGCTTCAGCTCATTTTCCTCATTCAGGATATAAGTGACCGAGCAGCAGAAATTGCCCGGATAGCCCTGCTCCAGATCCTTATCGTGCACCGTAAGGGTGATCCTGTCTTCCTGCTCTCCGGTCAGTTCGAAAAGGCGCTTGTCAAAGCCGTTGGGGCCGGAATGAAGATTGTTTTCATTGTCATTGACCGCGAGGCTGTAGCTCTTTCCGTTCAGGCTGAATCTTGCCTTGTCGATCCGGTTGCCGGACCGGCCGATCAGGGCCCCGTAGTAACAGCCGCCTTTGTAATAATCTTCCACGCAGTCATAGCCCAGGACGACGTCGCGGAAAGTTTCATTTTTATCCTGGAACAGAACGCTCACGATGGTCGCTCCGAGGTTCATGATCTTTACTTCCGTACCCATGCTGTTCTTCAGGGTATAGAGGATGATCTCCTCCCCTGCCGGGGATTTTCCGAAAAGTTCTTTACTGACTGCCAAAGAGGACACCTCCTTTATTTATACTGTAGTCATGGAGATCTGCGCCGCAAAATTCAGAAATCAGGCAGCCTGGTGCCTCGAAAAGCCATAAGCTGCGGATAACCGAAGGGGGAACTTCTGAAACTGCCCAGGCCATAAGGCCTGGGCAGCTCCCGTTCCTGGCACAGATCCGCTTAAGGATCTTTCTTTCTGATTAAGCGAAGGGATTCTCGCTCTTGTAGGGCAGAGAAGCCGGCTGGTTGTATCCGATCTCACCCTGGTCTACGCCGATCAGCTTAAAGACTTCGAACAGAGCCTTGCCGAAGTGGCCAAAGGCAACTGCGCCGTGATGCGGATAGCCCTTCTCGATGAGCACGTGGCGATAGAAGCGGCCCATCTCCTTGATGGCGAATACGCCGATGCCTCCGAAGGATCTCGTGGCAACCGGAAGAATCTCGCCTTCTGCGACATAAGCGCGCAGGATGTTGTCCGCGGTGCTCTGCAGACGGTAGAAGGTGATCTCGCCCGGAGCGATATCGCCTTCGAGGGTTCCGTTTGTAACCTCGATCGGAAGCGATCTTGCCATGATCATCTGATACTTCATCGTAGCGCTGCACAGCTTGGTCGAGCA
>DGHP01000045.1:3820-13651 GCA_002392705.1 Lachnospiraceae bacterium UBA3845
GTATTGCCGCAGTGGAAGCCCATGAACGTATCGGTATGCTTGTAATCAAACTTACCCTTGATGGACTCTTCGTACATGTCATCCGGTACCGTATTGTTGATATCCAGAAGGGTCACGCAGTCATCGGATACACAGGTGCCGATGAATTCGCTCAGCGCGCCGTAGACGTCAACCTCGCAGGATACCGGGATTCCGCGTCCGGTCAGACGGCTGTTGACATAGCAGGGAACAAATCCGAACTGTGTCTGGAATGCGGGCCAGCACTTGCCGGCGATGCAGACGTACTCTCTGTATCCCTTGTGGGCTTCGATCCAGTCGGTCAGGGTCAGCTCATACTGGGCAAGCTTCTCAAGCACTTCCGGCTTCTTGTTGCCTGCACCCAGTTCCTTCTCCATATCCGCGATGATGGCAGGAATTCTCTCGTCGCCTTTATGCTTGTTGAAGGACTCGAACAGATCCAGTTCGGAATTCTCCTCGACCTCGACGCCGAGATTGTAGAGCTGCTTGATCGGCGCATTGCAGGCGAGGAAGTTGTTCGGTCTCGGTCCGAAGGTGATGAGTTTCAGCTTGGACAGTCCGACAACCGCGCGTGCGATCGGAAGGAATTCATGAATCATGTCTGCGCACTCTGCAGCTGTTCCTACCGGATTCTCCGGAATATATGCCTTGATATTGCGCAGCTGGATATTATAGCTGGCGTTCAGCATGCCGCAGTAAGCATCGCCGCGGCCCTGGATCAGGTCATTCTGGCTCTCCTCAGCGGCTGCGCAGAACATCTTCGGTCCTTCAAAATGCTTCGCAAGCAGAGTCTCGGAAATCTCCGGTCCGAAGTTGCCAAGGTAAACGACAAGGGCATTGCAGCCTTCCTTCTTGATATCCTCAAGGGCGTTGACCATATCGATTTCGCTCTCGATGATGCAGATGGGACATTCGTAGATATCCGCTGCATCATACTTTGCCGTGTAGGCTTCGACAAGCGCTTTTCTTCTGTTGACGGCGAGGGATGCCGGGAAGCAGTCACGGCTGACCGCAACGATACCGACTTTCGCTTTCGGGATGTTTGTGAACATGTTCATTCCTCCTGTGTAAATTTGTACTATTTTTGCAGATGAATTTGTACGTTCTATTCCATCATTTTCAAACAATATTGTATCTTGTAACCGAACGTTTTGCAAGATACATTTTAAAGCCTACGGTTTCATCCGGTCTTTCCGGATGATTTTCGTCATTTTAACGAAGCGGGCTTTTTCATACAGACAGGCTGACTGATCATCCGGCCCATCATTCGATCGTCAGATTCTCTCCGATCAGGCCCATGGGACTGCCCTCCGGAAGTCCTCCCTCCGGATGTCCGAGCAGCCATTTGTTCTTCGCCGTAAGATGGCCGTCCTCGCCGCCCTCATGGCTGCATTCCAGATCCAGATTGGTTCCCTTCGGCAGGACCACTGCGACGCGGAAGCCGTTATCCCCCGTATTGCAGGGCGCGTAATGCAGGCTCGTCGCAAACACGCGGACCGCTACGCCCTTCGGTACATGGAAGGCCTTGCAGCTGGCTGTGTCAAAAGTGAAGTCTTCTGTAATGTCCTGCTGTCTGCCGAGGATCAGATAGAAATCTGTCGATCCGATATTCACCTCACAGCCCGTATGGTACTCCAGGGCATTCAGCTTATGATTGTGGCCGTTGCAGTAGCCGATCTGGATCGGAGACTCACCGTATACGACTCTCTCAAGCACTTTATAGACCGGAAGCTTCTCCAGTTCCGGATCTCCGGCCACATAGACCGTGCCGTCCTCCGGACAGGGAGTCTTATCCAGCGCTTCCAGGAATTCACTGAAATCGATGCCTTCGATGATCCTTCCGTATTCACGGAATTCCGGATCCGTAACTTCATAGATAACCATATTTCGTCTCTCCTCTGTTAACACATACATCAAGCTGATTTTACTGAATCTGCGGGAACACAGCCTTCAGCGCGGGATAGATCTTTCTGAACTGCTGATAGCGTTCCTCGTATTTCTTCATAAGAACCGGATCCGGTTCTTCCGTATCAACTACCTGGATGATCTTTTCGCAGGCGGTCTCAACATCCGGATATTCGCCGCAGGCAACCGCCGCCAGCATCGCGCCGCCCATGGACGGTCCTTCCTCGCTTTTGGGAATCTCAAGGGTGATTCCGAAGATATTGGCGATCATCTTCCTCCACAGCGGGCTCTTGGCGCCTCCGCCGACAATCTTGCTGGTTTTGACACTGATGCCCAGAGACTTTGCTACCTCAAGGGAATCCCTGAGTGCGAAGGCTACGCCCTCCAGGACAGCCTGGGTCATATCCGCCCTGGTCGTGTCCATGGTCATGCCGATGAAGGTGCCGCGCGCAAGGGGATCATTCAGCGGACTTCTCTCACCCATCAGATAGGGCAGGAAGAAGACGTGGTTCTCGCCAAGTCTGTCATCCGTGATATCCTTCTGCTCCGCGCCGAAATCACTCGTCTTCAGGATCTGTTCGCTCCACCACTTGTTGCAGGATGCCGCGGAGAGCATGCAGCCCATCAGATGATACTTCCCGTCCGCATGGTCGAAGGAGTGCAGGCTGTTGTTGGAATCCACCCCGAAATGATCGGATGAGATAAAGAGGGTTCCGCTGGTGCCGAGGGAAATGTTGCACTTGCCCTCGCCGACCGTTCCGGTACCGACCGCAGAAGCCGCGTTGTCGCCCGCGCCGGCAGCCACGATGACGTTCTCCGGGATGCCCAGTTCAGAAGCGATCTCAGCTTTGACACAGCCGGTCGCCTCGTAGCTTTCAAACAGCTTCGGCAGCATGCTTACGCTTATGCCGCAGATCCTCGCCATCTCCTCGGACCAGCATTTATTCTTTACATCCAGAAGCAGCATGCCGGACGCATCCGAATAGTCGGTCGAATGAACGCCTGTCAGCATGTATGCCAGATAATCCTTCGGCAGCATGATCTTGCTGATCCTGCTGAAATTCTCAGGTTCATTCTTCTGCACCCAGAGAATCTTCGGAGCGGTAAAGCCGGCGAAGGCGATATTGGCCGTATATTTGGTCAGAATCTCCCTTCCGACCTTTTCATTCAGATAATCCGTCTCAGCCGTTGTTCTCCCGTCATTCCAGAGAATGGCCGGGCGGATCACCCTGTCATCCTTATCCAGGATCACAAGTCCGTGCATCTGGCCGCCGAAAGAGATGCCGGCCACCTGGCTCTTGTCCTGGTCTTCCAGAAGCTCTTTCATACCTTCAATCGTCTGGCTGTACCAGTCTTCCGGATTCTGCTCGGACCAGCCCGGATGCGGGAAATACAGGGGATACTCTTTGGACACGATCTTCCGGATCTCTCCGTCTCCGCTCATCAGAAGAAGCTTCACAGCAGATGTCCCAAGATCTATACCGATATACAACATAAATGCTCCTTTCCTGACAGGCATGCAGCGGACTGTCCCGCCGGTTTTCTCTCCGGCCAGCCTGAAAAAGACGTGCACGGAAGACGGTCCGACAGATCCCGCATACTGCAGATATGGCGTGAACTATTAACAACTATCTTTATCATAGTTCAATCGATTGTTCTTTTCAACCGAATTCATGGCAAATAAAACCGTCTTTTTCTAAATATTGCCAGAGAAGGCAGGCCCGGCCGCCCGTCAGGAACCGGAATAATGGATAAGTGCACAAAAGCCCTGAGCAGGATGCAGACGCATCCCGCTCAGGGCTTTGTATGCAGATTGTTCAGATCAGGCCCGTTTCAATCTCCGGCGTCTCCTCGGTCTCCGGCGGGACCACGATCGGAAGGGCGCGCGGCAGGTTTTCTATCACCACATGCCTGTGATTCCCCCCGAATTCCCCGTCCCTCGTCCAGCTGATCTCCTGGTCGAACCAGAATTCCAGTCTGGCGGTCTTGAAGGAGACGATATAGCGGTTAGGCGTCCCGGTAAGGACCGCGTTCACCATAGCAGGAATATCAACAGCCGCGATGCCCGGCATGCGGACCAGAGTCACCTCAAACATACCGTCGTTGAGCGTGACATCCTTTCCTGTGATTCCCCTGAATCCTCCCACGGAATTGGAATTCGTGATCATGCCCAGGATAAAGCTTCCGGTACCGGACATCTCGGCACTTTCAAAATGCATATTATAGCTCTTGATCGTCGTCAGACTCTGTATGCCTCTCAGAAGATAGGCCAGATGGCCAAGGGCATTCTTCATATCCTGCGGGGTATCGTAGGATACGTCCACAAAAGCGCCGAAGGCCGCCACATAGACAAAATAGCTGTCGTTCAGCCGGCCCAGGTCACAGTTGAAAACGGTTCCGTCCATGATGGACCGCGCAGCGTTCCTCATCTGCCTTGGAATTCCGAGGCTCTGTGCGTAATCATTGGTGCTCCCGGCGGGGATATAGCCGAGGGGACGGCTGAAACGGCCGGCCTGCATGCCGGTAACCACCTCGTCCAGCGTCCCGTCTCCCCCGCTGCATACAATCAGGTCAAAATTGTCCCCGCACTCCTGGACGACACGTGTCGCGTCCTTGCTGGCTGCTGTAGGATGAACGACTACTTCATAACCATTTCCGGAGAACTCCTCCAGAATATAGGACAGGCTCATGCGGATCTCGCCTTTTCCCGCCTTCGGATTATAGATAAAAAGCATTCGTTTCATAATCTTATGCGCGCTCCGGTCTCAAAGTCTCAGATACTGACCGGGGAGATCTTCTGTCATCTGGCTGAAGATGCTTCCTCTTTCCTTTCCTCGGATGGTTTCCATCCTTTATAGTTTTCATAGCGGCGCTCATGATGTTCGGACGCAGCCCAGAGCTTATCAGCCACAGGTTTCCAGTTCTTTGCGTACTCAACACACTTGCCGCAGAGATGCTCCGCGCTCTCCGGCTGCTGAAGGTCGGTGGAATGGGCACCGGATCTTTTGACCATCTGAGTCAGCATGCCAGGGTTCTCCAGCATCGGGCAGGGACGCAGATGATTTTTGTTGAAGGGTTGGTGATCACGGTACTCCTGGAACAGCGGCTGCTGCAGGCACTCAAGGACCGTGTTTTCATGAATATTCGCGCCTGAATAATGGATGAACACGCAGGGCTCCGCATCGCCGTTCGGATTGATGTGGAAATAATTTCTGCCGCCCGCGATGCATCCGCCGACGAACTCGCCGTCATTCTGGAAATCCATGGTGAAGATCGGCTTTCCGCCGCTGCGGCTGCGGATCTCACGGATTCTGTGATAAATATATTCACGCTGCTCCGGATCCGGCATCAGTTCCGGTGCCGCATCCATGCCGACCGGCATCAGATGGAAATACCAGCTGAAGCGCACGCCCTTTTCGATCTCCAGATCCAGGAACTCATCACTGGTGACCGTCTCAAGGTTATTCTTTGTGTAGGCGATCGAGGTCCCGAACAGGCAGCCGTGCTTCTTCAGAACATCCATGGCATGCATGACTCTGCCGAACACGCCCTCGCCGCGGCGCATGTCATTGACCTC
This sequence comes from Lachnospiraceae bacterium UBA3845, assembly GCA_002392705.1. Taxonomy (GTDB): domain Bacteria; phylum Bacillota; class Clostridia; order Lachnospirales; family Lachnospiraceae; genus Porcincola. Next base: position 9,321 of record DGHP01000045.1, read on the forward strand.
GGAGAACCCCTCCAGAGAGATGGAGAAGCTTAAGTTTCCAACCTGACGGACCTCCTCGGCGAACGCATCATCGATCAGGGTCCCGTTGGTATAGGCGTGGAAAGCGACATCGCGGTGCTTTCTGCACAGCTTCAGGATATCATCCTTGCGGACAAGCGGCTCGCCGCCCGTAAACATATAGAAGTAGATTCCCAGTTCCTTGCCCTGGGTTACCACCCTGTCCAGATCCTCATAGGACAGGTTCAGGCGGTTGCCGTACTCCGCCGCCCAGCAGCCGACGCAGTGCAGGTTGCAGGCGCTGGTGGGATCCATCAGGATCAGCCAGGGAATGTTGCAGTCATATTTTTTCCGGTTGGCACGGATCGTCTTTGTCCCGTGGAACATGGCCTCGAAACCGAGGTTCAGAAGGGTCATCTTCAGCACGTTCGGATCCAGCTCATCGAGCAGCCGGTTGACATAGATATTCCATTTCTCATTGGGATCCCTGATCATCCCCCTGATCTCATCATACTTCTCTTTCGTGAACATGTCGCCCACATATTTTTCTGTAATATCAACCAGGTCCAGCATTCCCCTGACCCGGTCCTTCTGCATCTTCCTGAGCATGATATCGATGCCCTTGGAAAAAGCCAGTCTGGCTGCCATATGCGTAAAATCCGCCATTTTATCTCCTCCTGTATCCTCTCTGTTCCAGCCGTCCCCAGCGCTGCCGCCGACCGGCGGAAAACCATTCTCCCTTATCCTTTTCCCTGCCCCTGAAGCGGACGCGCCCCGGGGCTTCCTCAGCAGAATCACTTCCGGATAAAATCATCCGGCTGTTCCAGCCGGTCAGAGATATCTGACCAGAATATCAATTCCGACAAAAGCAAGCATGCAGCCGCCGATTCCATAGATCACATAGCGGAACAGGCAGCCCTCCTTATAACCGGTAAAAATACCTGAAATCACCGCGATCACCGTCGCACAGGCGATGATGCCCGTGGCCATGTAAATATTGTGGCCGATAAATCCCCAGCCGATCCCGGCCAGAAAGGTGAACGTCGCTACCATCAGTGCTTCAAGGACAATCCTCCGGTAACCGATCTCGCGGAGCCTTTCATCGATCGCCTCGTGCCGGATCGCTTTGTACAGCATATATGCGGCGATCAGAAGGAATATGACCCCTGCAAGAAAATAGCAGAGATTCCTCAGATCCTCCGAGGAGGATTCCGCAAAAAACGGAATCGTCGTCAGCATATATCCGGTCAGCATGGCCAGGGACTGAAAGGCAAAAAAGATCAGGCAGAGCACGCAGACTTTGAAAAGCTGTATGCTGCGGACCATCGTCCCCTCATACTGTGCGATCAGGAATACATTCATCGTCAGACCCACTACGATCAGCAGGTTTTCAACTACACTCAAACAAAACTCACCCCCACTGTACAGAATTCGGCATAAAACCCGCCCCGAAATACCTGTATCAGTTTACAGGACAGGCTCTTTATTTTCAAAATACAACATGCGGTGCATGAAAAGAAAAGGACTACATTTTGCCCAAAATGTAGTCCTTTCATGCCATATCATATAGTTTTTCATACCGCGCTTCACGGTTTTTCAATTCACATGCCGTCTGTGTCTGCCGGCCTGTACGGGGTTACGGTTGCTATTCACGGCTCCAGGATATCCAGGATCTTTTTCAGGTCCGGGACGGGAATCTGGCCCGGCGCAGACGAGGAGCCTGCGGTTCCGAATGTAAGACAGCTGCCCGTAAAGGCGCCTGCACAGCGTGTAAGAAGCCCCTTCTTTCCCATCGACATCGTAATATAAGGCCGGTCTGCCAGTCCCTCTTTCATGCGGACGGAAGCCGTCATCAGGCGGAGCACGTCCTCTTCGGATGCGGGCATGACAGCAATCTTGCCTATATCAAAGCCTGCCTCCTGCATGGCGCACAGTTTTGCCGTAATCTCTTCCGCCGGGGGCGTTGCCTGAAAATCGTGGAAGGAGCCGATCACCCCTGTGCCGCTTTCCTGAAGCCTTCGCAGAAAATCTTTCCCATCCTCCATCCTTTTAAAACGGGCGTATTCCAGGTCAACCAGGTCCGCCTCCCCGGCAGCCTCAAGGATCTGCTCCCTGTAAGCCTCATCGGACAGATCCGCCTCTCCCCCTTCCGCCTTCGTCCGGATGGTAAAAAGGAGCGGCCTGCCGCCCGCGGCTGTCCGGAGAATCCGCATCGCGCTCACCCGGCTTTCTCTATAAAAATCCGCCCGGAATTCAAGCAGATCAATCTCCGGGGAAGATATGAGCTTTACCGCTTCCAGCAGCTGCGCGGCGTCCCTGGCGACAACCGGAGCGCAGATCTTTACCTTTCCCTCTCCCAGGACAACATTTCTTACCTTTACAGTCTTCACTTTAACTCCCCTTCGCTTTTACCGCGAAAAATACTGCTCACGGATCTTTTCCACCGGCATCTCCTGCCCGGTCCAGAGACGGAAGGCCTCCGCCCCCTGCCAGAGCAGCATATACATCCCGTTGAAGGTCCTGCAGCCCGCCCGGCCGGCATCCTCCAGCAGACGCGTCCGCGCCGGTTCATATATAAGGTCCATAACCGTCAGCCCTTCCCTGAGAGGCGAAGTGTCCGGAAGCGGGGACCGTCCGCTCTGCGAAGCCATGCCGACAGGCGTCGCATTCACCAGAAGCGTACTGGCTTCGATCTGCCGCGCCAGGGCCGGGCCGTCGTCAAGGTCCGTCAGGTCCGCCTCACAGTCCGTCATCCTGCAGATCTGCTCCGCCAGTTTCTCTGCCGCAGCCCAGGACCGGGTGCGGCGGTTTGCGATGTGAAGCTTCTTCACGCCGCAGAGCGCTGCCTGGACCGCCGCAGCCCTGCCTGCCCCGCCGGCTCCGAGGATCGTCATCTCCGCTCCCGCAAGCTTAAATCCCTTCTCTCTCACGGACTCCGAGAAGCCAAAACCGTCCGTATTATGTCCGATCAGGCGGCCGTCCTGATTGACAACGGTGTTGACCGCGCCGATCATCTGCGCGGCAGTGGACAGTCCGTCCAGATACTCCATCACGGACTGTTTGTCCGGCATCGTCACATTGAAGCCGAAAGCATTCAGCTCCCGGAAAACCTTCAGGGTCTCCCTAAGCCTGTCCGGCGTGACGTCAAAGGCCAGATAGACCCAGTCGATCCCAAGTTCCCTGAAAGCCATGTTGTGCATGGCGGGCGAAATGCTGTGGCTGACCGGCGAGCCGAGAAGGCCGCCGAACCTGGTATGTCCGCTGATCTGATACATCATACCCTGCTCCGTTCTGTATAAAGCTTTAATGGCTGCTTTTCACGGCCCTGTGCATATCAGGCCGCACCCCTTTAATGGCTGTTCATGTTCTGCTTTATCCGCCGCGGTATGCGGCACACATAAAAGAAAGCCTCAGGCCTTTACAGCCAGAGGCTTTCTGAAACTCATATCTCAATTCCTTTTCAGGAAATCCGGAATCTGGATATCTCTCTCCGCCACCTTGCTCTGAGGCGTTCTGAGTGTGGCGCTGCCCGGAACTGCCGCGGTCCTGGGCTGAGCCGGTGTCTGCGTCTTTGCCTGGCTGCGGCTGTTGGAGAAGGAGAATCCGCCGGCCGGTCTGGATTCCTGCTTGGGGAAACGGTAATCCGAACCGGTATTTCCGAAGCTTCTTCCGAACAGAGGCTTCTCCTCCTTCTTGTCCGGATCCTCAAGACCTGTCGCGATCACGGTGATGCTGGCCTCGTCCGCATATGTGTCATCATACATGGCACCGAAGATGATGTTGGCGCCGTCTCCCGCCAGTTCCTGCACATAGCTTGCGGCATCATTGGCATCCATCAGGCTGATGTCTCCGCTGATGTTGATGATCACATGGGTCGCGCCTTCGATCGTCGTCTCAAGCAGCGGGCTCGCAACCGCCTGCTTGACGGCCTCCAGGGCTTTGTCGTCGCCCTTTGCCTGCCCGATTCCGATATGGGCGATGCCCTTGTCCTGCATGACAGTCTTTACATCCGCAAAGTCCAGGTTGATCAGGGCCGGAAGATTGATCAGGTCCGTAATGCCGGAGACACCCTGCTGCAGAACCTCATCCGCCTTCTTGAAGGCTTCCGGCATCGTGGTGCGCCGGTCAACAATCTCCAGAAGCTTATCGTTCGGGATCACGATCAGAGTATCCACGTTCTCTTTCAGCTTGTCGATTCCGGTCAGGGCGTTGTTCATGCGGATCTTTCCCTCGAAGCGGAAAGGCTTCGTAACAACACCGACCGTAAGGATGCCCAGTTCCTTGGAGATGCCCGCGATTACTGGAGCTGCGCCGGTTCCGGTTCCGCCGCCCAT
>DGHP01000072.1 GCA_002392705.1 Lachnospiraceae bacterium UBA3845
ATGGCCGGCTGAAAGAGCTGCTCTGCCGACTGTCTGTAGAAGAGACCGGACAGGAATATGTCATAAATTTCTGAACCCCGCGGAACGGGAACAGAGAACAGGACCGCCCCCCACCAGGAGGCGGTCTTGTGAATTTTGTGCAGGAGGCATATGGAAAGCTGAAAGGTTTTATTGAAAATGATTGATATTTCAATGAACTGCTGATATATTTTTTATAAGAAACAGGGAAACGCTCCATCGGAAAACGTTCAGATTTGACCGTTTACTGCTTCATATTCAGGGTTCAGCGGCGTTTCCTTTTGCGACACATGCTGACCGGAAGCGGCGATCCATATCGGGAGGAAGCTGACGCGCTGCTGTCCTGCGGGTCCGGCAGATTTGTTTTAAAGGGCGGCAGGTTCTTTAGAAGAAAGGATGGAAAAACATGCAGGAAAAGATTTTTAATAACGGTGAGGTCATGATCAGGCAGGGTGAGAGTGATCCGTTCTTCTACCAGATCATAAGCGGCTCGGCGGATGTCTTTGTCGGCGATGATTCTGAGAATAAGACACATCTCGCGACACTGAAGGAAGGAGCCTATTTCGGGGAGATGTCTCTGCTGGAGGGCGGCATTCCGCACAGCGCTACTGTTACAGCGGCAGAAGACAATACACGTGTACTTGAGATTCCTGCCGATCAGATTTCCGAATATTACAAAACACGGCCTGATAAGATCTATGACCTGATGAAATATATCGGAACACGGATCAGAAGTATGACCGATACCTATAAGGAAGCGCTGGAGGACCTTGAAAAAGCAAAAGGAGAAGGCCGCGAAGCACTCGGGGGCAGGCTTGCAGCTTATCTCGCCAACCGCAGGAACCTGAAGAAGCTGTCGCAGGTCAGTGTCGATGTCATGCAGAGCGGCGCTCATAAAGACGGTTTCGCCAAAAAGGTAAACGAGTATGAAGCCGGAAAGGTTATCTGCAGAGAGGGTGCGACCGGAGACTGCATGTACGACATTCACTGGGGATCCGTCGGAGTCTATACCGGATACGGTACGGATAAGGAGAAGAAGATTGCGGATCTGTATACGAATGCATTCTTCGGTGAGATGGGCATGCTCGACGGTGCGCCCCGCAGTGCAACCGTAGTAGCGCTTGAGGATACGACCATTGAGACCATCACGGCGGAAGATCTGGATGAGCTGTTCGAGAAGAATCCGGCGAAGGTCTGGATGATCACGGATCATCTTTCCCGTCGTCTGAGGAATCTGACGAGGGATTATCTGAAAGTCTGTGACCAGATTGCTGAAGTCTGCGGCGAGTAAGGCAGCTTAACTTTAGGAGGAGTGTGAACGGCAGTTCACACTCCTTTTTTACGTTTTTATCTTTATGATGTACTTTTCTTTTCAGCTCCTTCTGAAGCAAGTCCGTCCAGCAGTTCTTCCAGATTGTCCGGTTTCGGAGTGAAACAGAGAATATAGGTATCCTTGTCTCTGGAGATGATTTTTGCGTACACGCCCCTGCCGATCCGCAGCAGTACATTCCGGTGCAGTTCCAGATCGGCTTCTGTCTGCAGCCAGAAGAAACGCTGATCTTCGGAGAGCGCGGTCAGGACCCCTTCATAGATGACCCTTCCGACGGTTTTTCCGTTAAGAAGCGAGAAACGCAGGCGCGGGCAGGGAGGAGCGATTTCCTGGGGAGCGCCGGGATCTTCCGACAGCTTTAATGCAGTGCTTCCGATGGCGGTGACTTCCAGCGCGGTGATCTCCGAGCGGGAGCCTTTGGGCATGAAGGTCTGTTCCGACCTGATCTCAAGCGGCTCCCCGATCCGGTCCCGGACAGATGCGGAAATCAGGACCTGGCCTCCGATTGTCAGACTTTCGATGCGGCCGGCCAGATTGACGGTCTCCCCGATACATCCGTATTTCATCTTCTGAGTCGAACCGATATTGCCGACAACAGACTGGCCTGTATGGACGCCGATGCCCATCTCCAGTTCCGGAAGCCCCTCTTCCCGGTTCCAGGCGTTGACCTCCGCCATCGCATTCTGCATCCCGACCGCGCAGTGAACAGCATGGGAGGGATGCAGCGGATCATCGGCGGGAGCGCCGAATACGACAAAGATTCCGTCTCCCAGAAATTCGATGACGGATCCGCCGAACTGATCTATGATTTCGACCATCTTTTCAAAATAATGATTCAGCAGGCGGACCAGCTGCATGGCGTCAAGACTGGCACTGATCGCCGTGAAGCCCCGCAGATCGCTCATGAGGATGGTGACGTCCCGGCTTTTTCCGCCCTGACGCTCGCCTTCTTCGGATGAGAGCACATACTCGGCGATTTGCCGGGAAGTGTACCGGGAGAAGGCGGAATTGACTCTGAACAGTTCGGTCAGATCACTGAGCAGGATCACGAATATACCCTCCAGGTAATCCGCATAGGACATACTGACCCGGAGCTTCAGCTGTCTGCCGTTAATATTTTCATAATCAAGCAGCTTATGGCGGCATCTTTTTTTGGTTTTATAAGTATTAAGAAAAGTCTGAATGAATTCATCATTCTGTTCCACAAAGGGAATCACTTCCCACAGACGTTTTTTCCGGATCCCGTCTTTTGTTGTGCCCAGAAGTTCTTCCGCCGCAGGGTTGATATACAGAATGTGGCCCGTGCCGCCTGTGATGATTAAGGCATCCTCGATCGTCGACAGGATAAAGCGCAGCTGACTTTCATTGAGTTCTCTGTAGCCCTGTTTTTTTATTTCCATATATTTACCGCTTTCATCAGTGACCTGATCAGATCTTTCGAAGACTGCCTTAAAAAGGTGCCGGCCCCATCATAACATGAACTGTGTTAAGGGAACAGGAATTCTTTGCTCATAAACTTATCGCCCGCATCAGGGATCTGATATCATCCTTCAGAGGCTGTCCATGGTAAACGGGCTTCAGATATTCGATGACCAGTTTTGCGTCCGGCACTGTGTCCCGGATGAAGGGAATAAGCGCATCAAAATCGATCGTTCCCAGGCCGATCCGGTTGTGCTCGTCAAGATGTCCGAAATTATTATGAAGATGGAACACACGGATCTGGCTTTTCAGCTCCCTGATCAGAGGAAACAGATCCCAGCCGTTGGCGTGGGCGTGCCCCACATCGATTACGAGCCCGAAGCCCTTCTCCCGGCACAGATCCGTGAATTCGGCCTGATCAAGCAGAAGATTCCCCTCTGCCTTCGTCCCGGTGTTCTCGACCAGAAGCCGGACGTCCGGAAACAGATCCCGCATTTCTTCCAGGTTTTCCAGTGTAACAGAAAGCATGCGGTCCTTCTGGGAAGGCAGGACCCGGCAGTTGTTCAGATGATATACCATGTCGGTCGGCTGCAGGATTTCTGCGTATTTCTGCGTAAGCCGGACATGGTACATGGACGCCTCATAGGCAGGACTGCCTTTTCTGGCCGAATGCTCTACGCCCCAGACAGGCTCATGGAAAATCAGAGGGCCTTTTTCAAACAGGGACAGGTTCTGTCTCAGATTCGCTTCAAAATCCGGCAGGTCAAACATGGGCAGGAGTTCAAAGCCTATCTCCGGGCCGAAGCAGTCCCGGTAATAGCCCGCGCATTCCATATGAGAGCGCGGCAGAACGCATGTATCTATATAGATTTGCATAGCTGTATCTTTCTGCGGTTTTCGCATGGATCAACGGCGGATCCGGTCTGCGGTCGGACGTTTGCTTCTGTAATCCCATTATACTCCCGGTTGCATCCTCCGGCAATCATGGCGCGGCATGGCATTCCGCTTTTTCCACGACCATGAATAGTAATATTGAAACTGAAATATTTCCCAAAAAAGGGTTTACTTTTTTTGAAAATGAGATAACTTAAGATAGAGATGTTATCATCAGTATGAAAGGAGCTAACGATTATGAATTTATCACCTCTTCAGAAGGCAAGATACGAGTACAGCCCGAAACTTCCGGGTATGCTCAGACATGGTATTGCGGATATCTGCGTTAAGGAAGGCGAGGCGACTCAGAGTGTGGCGGATCAGGACAAGATCAGCGCGCTGTTCCCGAATACATACGGGAAAAAGGAGATTACCTTCCAGAAGGGTCAGAATACTTCCCCCGACAAGAAGCAGGTCGTAGGTGTTATCCTGTCCGGCGGACAGGCGCCCGGCGGACATAACGTAGTCTGCGGTCTGTATGACGCTCTTAAGGCAACCAATAAGGAGAACGTTCTGTACGGCTTCAAGGGTGGCCCGAGCGGACTTCTTGAAGATGACTATATCATCATGGATGATGCTTATATCGATCAGTACAGGAATACCGGCGGCTTCGATATCATCGGGTCCGGCAGAACGAAGCTGGAAACCCAGGAGCAGTTCGCAGTCGCGGCTGAGGTCTGCAAAAAGCACGGTATCACCGCTATCGTTATCATCGGCGGCGACGACTCTAACACCAACGCGGCCGTCCTTGCTGAGTATATGGCTGCACACAACACAGGCGTCCAGGTCATCGGCTGCCCGAAGACCATCGACGGAGACCTGAAGAATGAAGATATCGAGGCTTCCTTCGGATTCGATACAGCTACCAAGACCTACAGTGAGCTGATCGGGAATATCGAGAGAGACTGCAACTCCGCGAAGAAGTACTGGCATTTCATCAAGGTCATGGGCCGCAGCGCTTCCCACGTCGCTCTTGAGTGCGCGCTTGAGACACAGCCGAATATCTGCCTGATCTCTGAAGAAGTCGCCGAGAAGAAGATGTCGCTGTCTCAGATCGCTGACCAGATCGCTGATTCTGTTGTGAAGAGGGCAGAAAAAGGCATGAACTTCGGCGTCGTCATCATCCCTGAGGGAGTCGTGGAATTCGTTCCGGAATTCTCCGTCCTGATCAGCGAGATCAATGAGCTCCTTGCCGGCAGCAAGGCCGCGGAATTCAACGCGCTTCCGGACTGGGACGCAAAGTATGCCTTCATCGAAAAAGGTCTGACGGCCGAGTCCATGGCAGTCTTCGCGATCCTTCCGCAGACGATCCAGCAGCAGCTGTTCCTCGACAGAGACCCGCATGGCAATGTGCAGGTTTCCCTGATCGAGTCCGAGAAGCTGTTCTCTGCTCTCGTAGGCGCCAAGCTCGCAGAGAGAAAGGCAGCAGGAACCTACAGCGGCAAGTATTCCACCCTTCATCATTTCTTCGGTTATGAAGGAAGATGCGCATTCCCGTCCAACTTCGACGCGGACTACTGCTATTCTCTTGGATACAATGCATTCATGCTGATCCAGTATGGCTACACCGGATATCTTTCCAAGGTCTCCAATCTGTCCAAACCGGCTGATGAGTGGGTTGCCGGCGGTATGCCGATCACCAAGATGATGAACATGGAGAGAAGACACGGCGAGGACAAGCCGGTTATCCGCAAGGCTCTGGTAGAACTTGACGGCGCTCCGTTCAGGTATTTCGAAGCACACAGGGCGGAATGGGCAGAGAATACCTGCTATACCTTCCCCGGAGCCATCCAGTACTTCGGACCGTCTTCTGTATGCGATATCACCACCAGGACGCTGGCACTGGAAAAGGGCATGTAATTTCACGGTCTGAAAAACACAGTCCGGTACATACAGCCTCCGGCGGGCGCTGAAGGGTGCTGCGTGCCTGCGGTATACGTCCGGCAGCGACCGAAGCGGCGTGCAGATCCACGGGCGCACAGAGGCAGTCCGGCAGCTGAAGCTGCCGTGCGCCGGGCGGAATTGATATAAGTCACAGAAAGATCAGCCAGATCCGGCAAATGAGGGATCTGGCTGATCTTTTTAAAATCCGGTGATTTATGTTACAATCTGTTCATCGGATACGAATCCGGGCGGGCCGGGGAATGGACCAGATAAGGAGAAAGTTTATGATTCTTATGACGCTGGAAGGGATCGGAATATCCTTCGGGGATACAGTGCTTCTTCAGGATGTGACACAGGGAATAGAGGACCATGACCGGATCGGCGTGATCGGCGTAAACGGGACAGGAAAATCCACCCTGCTTGCCATAGCGGCAGGCGCGCTCCAGGCGGACGAGGGACAGATCATAAGCCGGAACGGTCTCAGGATCTCCTATCTTCCGCAGAATCCGGCTTTCGACCCTGACAGAACCGTGCTGGAGAATGTCGTGCGGAATATCGAACAGGAGAAGGAGTTCTGGAACGTGCAGGGAGAGGCGGAGGCCATGCTGCTGAAACTCGGCATAAAGGATCCTTCCGTGAGACCGGACACTCTGTCCGGCGGGCAGCGGAAAAGGGCCGCGCTGGCTGCGGCGCTGCTTACCCCGAGTGATCTTCTGATCCTGGATGAGCCGACCAACCATCTGGACCACGAGATGATCGAGTGGCTGCAGGAGAGGCTGGAGAGCTTCGGCGGCGCGCTGCTGATGGTCACGCATGACAGGTATTTCCTGGATGAAGTGACGACAACGATCTGGGAGATCGACCGGGCCGGCGTGTACAGCTATCCCGGAAACTATGAGAAATATCTGCAGACAAAGCAGGCCAGGATGGACTTCACGCTGGCGGCGGAGAGAAAGATGGCTGCCCTCTATAAGCAGGATCTTGCCTGGATGATGCGAGGGGCAAGGGCCAGATCGACGAAGCAGAAAGCGCATATACAGCGTTTTGAGGCCCTCCGCGACCGGGAGAAGATCGCTGAGGAGAGGAATATAATCATAGAATCCCTGCCTTCCAGGATGGGAAACAAAACCATCGAGCTGAAGAATCTCTCCAAAAGCTACGGGGAAAAGCACCTTTTTCACGATTTCAGCTACACCTTTCTCAAAAATGACCGGATCGGAATCATCGGCCCGAACGGCTGCGGCAAATCGACCCTGCTGAAAATCCTGACGGGAGAAGTCGAGCCGGATGCGGGTGAGGTTGAGAGGGGACAGACGGTCAAAATCGGCTATTTTGGCCAGGAGTATGAGCAGCTGCCCCTGTCGGATACCGTTCTCGAGGCGGTGCGCAGCCGCGGGGAATATGTGCGCACAGCCGACGGGCTGGTTACCGCATCAGCCATGTGTGAGCGCTTCCTCTTCATCAGGAATAAGCAGTACACTCCGGTCGAGAAGCTTTCCGGCGGAGAAAAGAGGCGTCTGCAGCTGCTGCGCGTCCTGATGGAATCGCCGAATGTCCTGATTCTGGATGAGCCCACCAACGACCTGGACATTCAGACCCTGCAGATTCTGGAGGACTATCTCGACCATTTTTCCGGGATTGTGATCACCGTATCGCATGACCGCTATTTTCTGGACCGGATCGTGAACCGCATCTTCAGTTTTGAACCTGACGGCCTTCTGCGGCAGAGCGAGGGCGGATATGAGGACTACCTCCTGCGCAGAGAGGAGCTGAGCGCCGGGGAGACAGCCGGCAGTATGAAAGCGGACGCCGGGCCGGACAGAAAGGGCCGGAAGAGCAGAAGCTCCGAACCCAGAAAGAAGCTGACTTTTTCCCAGCAGCGGGAATATGAGACCATCGAGGATGTGATCGATGAACTGACGGCAAAGTCGGAAAAGCTGTCAGAGGAAATGCTGCAGGCCACTACGGACTATGTAAGGCTTCAGGAACTGACAGAGGAAAAGCAGAAGACGGACGATGAACTGGAAGAGAAGATCGCGCGCTTTATAGAACTGCAGGAACTGGTGGAGAGTTTCAATGCATAGGGGATGCTATTACGATATTACAGGCAGACGTAAAGAGGGCAGCTGACAGGCTGGAAAGGGAATCATTGCATATGAATAAAAGGACTTTCTCCCACAGGGGCTTCATGCTGGACGTAAGCCGGCATTATATGCCCGTGCCGGATATTAAGAGAATTCTGAAGGCAGCCGCCATCTGCGGCATGAACCGCATGCACTGGCACCTGACGGACGATCAGGGCTGGCGCATCGAGATAAAAAAATACCCGCTGCTGACCGGAACCGGCGCAAAGCGCGGGGCATCCTTCTTTGGCGGCGTATCACAGACCGAGAACAACTGCGGCTTCTACACCCAGGAAGAAGTCAGGGATCTGGTGGCTTATGCGCGCGGTCTCGGGATTGAGATCATCCCCGAGATCGAAATCCCCGGCCATGCATGCGCCATGCTGGCGGCTTATCCCGATCTGGGCTGCCGCCGGACGGTCTGGCCGGCATGGGAACCTGTTGAGACCCGGGCCGGCTATGCCCACTCTGTGCGCAATACCGGAGGCATCTTTCCTGACCTTGTCTGCGCAGGCCGTGACGAGCCCATCCGCTTTCTTAAGGATGTACTGGATGAGATCACGGAACTCTTTCCGTTCCCGATGGTGCACATCGGCGGCGATGAGGCTCCGAAGCTGCACTGGAGGCGCTGCCCCGACTGTCAGGCGCGCATGCGCGCAGAAGGCCTGGACAGCGAGGACGGCCTGCAGCGCTGGCTGGTACTGCAAATCGGGGATTACCTCGCCGGGAAAGGGCGGGAAACCATCGTCTGGAATGATGTGCTGAACGGCGGACCGCTGCCGGAGCACTTCATCGTGCAGCAATGGTTCGGAAATCATGAACTGACGCGGGCCTTCCTGAAAGCCGGAGGCCGGGTTATCGTCTCCGATACGGAAAACTACTACTTTGATTATGCCTACGGGGAGACGGACGTCTATCATGTATGGGAACATCCCCTGATTCCGGACTACGCGCAGGGATATGAAGACGGGCTGCTGGGCGCGGAGTGCCCGCTGTGGACCGAGCGCATCACGAATACCGCGCGGGCGGCATATATGCTGTTTCCCCGCATGACGGCTGTCGGCCTGCGGCTGAACAGTCAGGAGAAGACCGGCTGGGAAGAGTTCGTGTCCGGGCTCCGGGAAAAACAGGCGCAGATCGACGCGCTGGGACTGACCGGCGCTCCGGAAGCTTTCTGGCGGATGACAGCCGATGAAGCAGCGGCAGATCTGATCCGGGACAGGGAACTGAAAGACGCGCCCTGCGCGAAGCCGGCCATTCAGTGGGAAAGACGCATGCAGCTGCAGGAAGCGATGGAACGCCTGATGGAGAAAATCGGGATGCCCCTGCCCTTCGCCGCTGTGGTGCGCGACCTGGCTCTGGGAGAACTGGATGGCGAAGCCGCACCACTGCCCGGGGATCTGCGCGGCGCGGATGTGATGGCGGCCCAGCTTCTTGAGGCTGTTCAAAACCGGAAAAACGGCCCCTGGCAGGGGCTGGAGGAAGAGGTCTGGATCGATACCATGGGGTGCTATACACGCTTTGTGCGCGAACACTTTTCCTCCTTCGGCTGTTACGGTTTCGACCGGGGCTACTGGACCATCCGGCAGCGGGACGCGAAGCTGTTCCGGCTGGGGCAGCTGGAATATGAACTGCTGCGAGGGGAAGACGGCGCACCTTCGATCGCACTTCACATTCCAACGGATGCCTGTATCGAAACGGAAGGAATCAACGAGTCCCTGGACAGGGCCCGGAGTTTCCTGAAGAAGCATTTTCCGGAATGGGCAGACGCACCCATAAAGTGCGAATCATGGCTGCTTTCCCCGGCGCTGAAAGGCCTTCTGCCCGCCGGGGCCCGGATCCTGCGCTTCCAGGCCGCTTTTGACCTGACGGAAACAGAACCGGAGGCGAACGATGTTCTGCAGTGGGTATTCGGCCTGGCTGAATCACAGAAAGCCTCCGCCAGACTGGAAGATCTGCCCGAAGACACCAGCCTGCGCCGCAATGCGAAAGCGTTTCTGCTCGATGGCGGCAGAATCGGGACGGCGACAGGCCTGCTGGTCAGAAGGTTCAGCTGAAGAAAACAGGCATCCTGCGGCGCAGGATGCCTGTAAATTAATAGTCAGATCCGGGAAGTCACGGGAAAATGAGGCAAAGCTTTGGCGCTTCAGACAGCGGAGCACAGGTATACCCTGCAGCCGTGGGCCGGAACCGCTGCCGAGAAACATTCGGAAAAGATTCCGGCAGTCTCGTGTTTCCGGCAGTCGTAAAAGCGCAGCTTCTGTCCCTGACAGATGGAAAGCCCCATATCCCAGAAGGGGAATCCCGTCATCCGTTCTTTTTCCCCGAAGTTGAAAATGCCGACGGCATATCTGCCGCCTGAAAGCGGCCGGATCAGCGTAAATGCGCCGGGGCACAGCTACGGTCCCGTTATGCGCCCTTATCATATTATGCATTTTATCACAGGCGGAGAAGGATGCCTGGAGATCGGCGGAAAGCGCTTCCGGCTGGGAAAAGGAGATGTATTCTATCTGCCTGAAGATGAGATCTGTTATTATTACGCTTCCAGGGTCACTCCATGGAGTTATTCCTGGTGTGCCTTCTGCGGCAGGAAGGCAGCTGACTTTCAGTATCAGTTTTCTTCCCTCTCTCCGGACGATATATTCTTCGCGGCATCGATACAGACCGCTTTGCAGCAGTCATACAGAAAGCGGCGGACCTGCAGGGCACTGACACCGCATCCTATTATTATGCAAACAGCATCCTGCTGGAAGTGTTCGCGATGTTTTCACAGCTCTTTCCTGCCGCAAGGCCGCAGATGAACAGCCTTACGGAACATGCCCGCTTTCTGCTGGATCTGAAATATGCGGAGAAACTGCAGATTCAGGAGATTGCCCGGGAGATGGGCATTCACCCGAACTATCTTTCGCAGATCTTTCACGATGCATACGGCATCTCACCCAAAAAGTATGTGATGCAGCTGAAGCTTTCCAAAGCCGCCCGGATGCTTTCTTCCACGGCTCTGCCGGTTTCCGCCATATCCGCATCTCTTGGCTTTGAGGACCAGCTCAGCTTTTCCCGCTACTTCCGCAGGCATATGGGATGCGCGCCGACAGAGTACCGGAAGCGGCAGAGGGGATAGGCAGGAGACTGCGATCCGCCGGAAGATATGACCGGCACAGCGGGAAAGCGGAAGGGATTACAGCCGCATCATTTTATGGAGACGGATATGAATCTTAAAAGTTTTGACGGCAGGTGTGTAAGGATTATTACTGCTTCGGGGGAGGTATATGAGGGGGTCGTATCTTATGATAGTGAAGAATACGCCCTGCATGAATACGGCCGCAGTCAGGAGGCGCTGCATCTTACCCCGATTGTTTTTTATAAAGATGACATAGCAGATGTCATCAATCTGGAAGATGTGAAAGGCCCATTTGGACATTACTCTGAAAAGTACGGTCTTCTGGAAAAAAAGTGTCTGGAGTGGGGAACCGACCTGATCGAAGAAGTATTTGATTCGGAAGATGATGATCAGATACTCAGACTGCTCCTGTGTATGAGTGACAATTTCCGGTCGCTTGCAGAAAGAGCCGTTCCCGGTATGGCCCCATGGCGCAGCGGGAAAAGCATCCCGGAAGCAGAAGAGGACGAAGATGATGAGGGGCCGGTATACCTGGGAGAACTGGAGCAGATGCTGGCTGCTCTTGTCAGATACAGCGGGAATGATGAAGTCGCTGCCGAGGCAGAGGGACTTCTGGAGCGGCTGAAGCATATATAAGCTGCTGCTTGACATAAGAAGAACAAAGGTATTATATTCACGATGGTGCTTATTTATTATTCCAGACAGTGACGGAAGGAGAGCGGCATGGATTTAAAACTTAAGGATAAAGTAGTTCTCGTAACAGGCGGTACCGGCGGAATAGGAACTGCGATCGTCAAGGGATTCCTTGCAGAAGGCGCAAAGGTTGCATTCTCATCCACAAGACAGGAGAAGATCGACGCACTTCTGCCCCAGCTTGATGCGGCACCGGGCCAGGTTGCCGGCTTTGTCGCGGACATGAGCAGGGAAGAGGACATTAAGAACTACGTTGAAAATGCGAAGGCGGCATTCGGAACGATCGATATCGTTGTGCCGAACGCAGGATACGAAGGAAAAGCGCATCCGGTTCAGGATATGACACTGGACCTGTTTGAGCAGACCTATATGCTGAATGTATTTTCAGTCATGCTGCTTATGAAGTATGCAGCCCCGACTCTGATCGAGAAGAAGTCCGGATCCGTCGTTGTCGTTGCATCCGCAGCCGCATATGAGCCGACAGCAGGGAACAGCGCATATGTGTCCTCGAAGTATGCCGTTGCCGGTCTCACCAAGTGTGTGGCCATGGAACTCGGCCCGGTAGGCGTTCATGTCAACTATGTGTGCCCGGGTCCGGTTGACACACCGATGATGCTCCGCATCGAGCGTGATTTCTTTGGCGATTCCATGACCCATGAGCAGGCGATGGAGATGCTTGCCGGCACCTATGCGATGGACAAGCGTTATGCGAAGCCGGAAGAAGTCGCGAATGCGGTTCTGTATCTTGCGTCCGAGGTTTCCTCACATACCGCAGGAATGGGCATGCACGTGGACTCAAAGGTATCTGCGCCGAACTGATCCATCTGCCTTGCGGTGAAGAATTCCCTGAGCTGTTACAGCCGTTCTGCCTGAACAACAGGCGGGACGGCTTTTTATAATATTATTTGCATACTGATGCAGTTAAAACCGCCATCCGGGTGTAGCAAAAGAATGCCCGGATGGCTATAATAAGATGATGAAGCAGCGCTGCTATTCACGGCCTGTTTGAAATCGGGTCCTGGTTCGTCGTGCCTGCAGGAGAAACAGGTTCTGATTTCAAACAAGGCCTGCAAAGCAGATAGTTGAATCGCGCTGAGAGTTTGCAGACGAGCTGTACGAAAGCCGGCGCGGGGTTGCCGTATGATCAGTTGATTCCCGTGCAGGAAAAGTGAAGGAGTAAAAGGAGGCACAGCATATGATTTACAGAAATTTTCAGGGGATGAAGTTATCCGCACTTGGCTTCGGCGCTATGCGTCTGCCTGTAATTGACGGTGATGACGGGAGAATCGACGAAGCAGCGGCGCTTCGTATGGTCGATACTGCCATGCAGAATGGTATCAACTACTATGATACAGCGTGGGGATATCATGGAGAGAATTCAGAACTGGTTATGGGCAAAGCGCTGTCACGCTATCCGAGGGACAGTTTCTATGTGGCCACGAAGTTTCCCGGTTATGACCCTTCCAACTGGGGCAGAGTGGAGGAGATCTTTGAGCGGCAGCTTAAGAAACTGGGCGTTGACTATTTCGATTTTTATCTCTTCCATAATGTATGCGAGATGAATATCGACGCCTATCTGGACGATGAAAAGTATGGGATCTACAGCTATCTCATGAAGCAGAAACAGAACGGAAGAATCAGGCATCTCGGCTTTTCCTGCCACGGAAACATGCCTGTGCTTCAGCGCTTTCTGGATGCCTATGGCAGGGATATGGAGTTCTGCCAGCTGCAGCTGAACTATCTGGACTGGACCTTCCAGAATGGCAGGGAGAAGGTGGCACTGCTGGATCAGCAGAACATTCCGGTATGGGTTATGGAGCCTCTCCGCGGCGGCAAACTGGCCAGACTGGATTCCGGCTATGAAGCGCAGCTGAAGGCGCTCAGACCGGACGAGGAGATTCCGGCCTGGGCTTTCCGCTTCCTGCAGA
>DGHP01000108.1 GCA_002392705.1 Lachnospiraceae bacterium UBA3845
TCGGGACCGGAAAAAGAAAATTCCTTGACTGCATGTGCCGCTTTGCCGACCTGATTATCGACACATTCGGGGAGGAGGAAGGCAAGATTCACGGGTACCCCGGTCATGAGGAGGTCGAGATCGGCCTGATCAAGCTTTACCAGGTGACAGGGGAACGGAAATATCTGGATCAGGCGAAGTATTTTATTGACGCCCGCGGCGTGGGGGAGAATTATTTCATGAAGGAACTCTCACGTCCCGGCTTTAAGCGGATCTTTCCGGAATTCAGGGATTATTCCCCGGAATATTCCCAGTCCCATCTGCCTGTACGGGAGCAGAAGACCGCGGAAGGACATGCGGTTCGCGCCTTGTATCTGTACAGCGCCATGGCGGATCTGGCTGAGGCCTGTGAGGATGAAAGCCTGAAAAGAGCCTGTGAGACCCTCTGGGATAATATCGTGAAAAAGCGCATGTATCTTACGGGCGGAATCGGATCCTCCGGCCATCTGGAGCGCTTTACCACGGATTATGACCTGCCCAACAGCAGCTGCTACTGTGAGAGCTGCGCTTCGGTCGGCCTTGCCATGTTCGGGCTGCGCATGAACCAGATCAGCAGAGAAGCCAGGTATATGGATGTTGTGGAGAAGGCGCTTTATAACACGGTGCTGGCAGGGATCGCGCTGGATGGAAAGAGTTTCTTCTATGTAAATCCGCTGGAGGTCTGGCCTCCCGCATGCATGCCCGCCACTTCTATGAGTCATGTGAAGAATGTCCGTCAGAAATGGTTCGGCGTAGCCTGCTGTCCGCCCAATATTGCCAGAACCCTGGCATCCCTCGGCCAGTATATCTATTCTGCAGACCTGAAGGATCCGGCCCTGTATGTCAATCTTTTCGTTTCCGGTGAAAGTTCAGTACCCTTCGAAGCCGGAAGCGCCAGAGTAAGCCTGCAGACCCGCTTCCCGTATGAAGGAAGGATTCTGATCCGGCTGACAGACATACCGGCCGGAGGCATGGACCTGTATGTCCGGATTCCGGAATACGCCCGGAACTTCTCCCTGACGATAGCTGAAAAAGCTGCCTGCCAGGCCGGAAAAGATGACGGAAAAGGCTACCGGAAGATTCATCTGGATACAGATACGGAGCTTGAAGCCTCTTTTGACATGCCTGCCCGCTATGTTTTCGCCAACGGCAATGTCAGGGCGGATATAGGGAAAACGGCTATTATGCGCGGCCCTCTGGTCTACTGCCTGGAGGAATGCGACAACGGACCGCGTCTGCCGGAGATCACTGCGGATATTCAGGCTCCGCTGACTGTGGAAGACTCGGATCTGTTCGGAGGATGCAAGGTCGTTCGCGGAAGCGGCACAAGACTGGTCCGCAGCAGTGATGAAGCAGATGCGGACAGCCCCCTGTATTCCGAAACGCCGCCGGAGAAACAGCCAGTCAGCTTTACGGCAGTTCCCTATCCATACTGGAATAACCGCGGCGTGGGAGAGATGCTGGTCTGGCTCGGCGTATCGTAAATCCCGGATGGTCCACTCTGTACGCAGTTCCACTATGGCAGCAAAGCCGCCAGGTGGAATATGCGTGCGGCCCGTGTGTGGAGGGCCGTGAATGATCACCTTTTATCAGATGGGATAACATAGTCAATGCCTCTACGGAGACTGCCGGATTGCCGGTTTCCGGCCGCTGTGTTATGATGAAGTGGAATTATCTGCAGGCATATACACAGGATTACAGGAGATGATAAAAATGTCTAAACCGGATAAACTATGCGGTATCGTACCGGCGACTGTCACGCCGTTTCGCAGGGATGAGAGCGTGGATACAGAGGCGATGCTCCGGCTGATGGAATGGAACATGAGCCAGGGCGCGGAACATTTCTTCATAGGAGGAAGCTCCGCGGAATGTTTTCTGCTCAGTCCCTCAGAGCGTATGGAGGTCTTTGAGGCTGCTTCGAGCTTTTCCGGGCGCGCGTATCTGGTCGCTCATGCAGGTGCGGTATCTGTGAAAGAAGCCCAGGAGTACGCCCGCTGTGCCGTGAGGCTGGGTTTTGACGCGATTGCGGCCACGCCTCCTTTTTACTATGGCTTTGGCCCGGAGGAGATATATTCCTACTATGAAGCGATTGCCCAGGCAGCCGGGAAGCCGGTCATGATCTACAATTTCCCGGGGAATACCGGGAAAAACTTTGACCTGGAAAATCCTGTCACGAAACGGTTGTTCCAGAGTGATTTTATCTTCGGCGTGAAGCATACAAATCAGGTCGTGTATCAGCTGGAACGGATCAAGCATCTGAATCCGAAGCTGGTCGTCATGAACGGATTTGATGAGACGATGGTGGCCGGTCTGGCACTGGGTGCTGACGGATCCATCGGCAGCACCTTCAACTTCATGTATCCCCACTACCGCAGAATCTATGACCTGTTTCTGGATCACCGGTACGAGGAAGCGCTGGCCCTGCAGGTAAAGGCCAACAATATCATGAACACGCTGTGCAATGTGGGACTGATTCCTGCGATCAAGTATGTGCTTTCTGTAATGGGAATCGATGCGGGAATCCTCCGCCGTCCGTTCAGGGAACTGACCCCGGAACAGAAGAAACTGACAGAGGCGGTTCTGAAAGAGAATCTGATTACCGCTTAAATGGTGTAAACATAGAGATGGAAAAGCGCAGGTCGGGATGACCCGGATCTGCGCTTCAGACTGTGTGTGAAAGATTCTGTTCTGACTTTTAAAGATTCTGTTAAGGCCTTCCGGCCGTCAGATCTTCAGGGTCCTGAAATATGTAAGATAGGCTGCATTCCTGTCGAGCATCTCCTGCACCATGCTGTGGATCTCCTCCATGCTGCATACAGCAGCTGTCAGCGGGTCAAACAGGCAGGCGGCGAATATCTTTTCGGGATCCCCGTCGATGGCGCCCTGCACGGCCAGTTCTTCGATTTTGGCGGAGTTGTTCACCAGAACCGAAAGATGCTGCGGGAGCGTATGGATATCGATGGTATGGATGCCGGTTTTGTCTGCAATCACGGGAACTTCCACGCAGGCATCCCTGTCGATGTTCGTTACATACCCCTTGTTGCGCAGGTTGGCATTGAAAGGATACGGCGTGTGGTCTCCGAAGATTGCATTGAAGATATTGGACGCGTACTCCCCGCCTCTTGCCAGGTCAACCTTTCCGTTCTCCAGCCAGTCGGTGTATTCTTTCTCCCAGGTATCTTCTCTTCCCAGATATTCATCCAGAATGTACGCGTGCGCGCCGGGATTCCATCCGGTACCGTGGGTGCAGTATTTCTCAATTAGATCCGGCCTTTTCCTGAACCAGGCAACATACTCGGAATTATGGCCCGAAGACTCTGTAACGAAATACTTCAGATGCCGGAACATCTCGATGCGGACCGGCTCTTCGGCTGCCACTTCGGGTCTTTTGACCGCTTCCGCCAGGGCAGGATACATGTCTTTGCCGTCATGCTGCAGCTTCAGATAGAAAGCCTGATGGTTGATGCCGACGCAGGTATAGTCGAGTTCGCCCTCTTTCAGTCCAAGCCATTTTCCGATCATCTGCGCGGTGCCCTGCACACTGTGGCACAGACCGGTGATCTGGATATCCGTATGACGCTGGAGATAACTTACCAGCATCGCCATGGGATTCGTATAATTCAGTACGACAGCATCCGGACACAGCTGCTCGATATCCCTGACGATCTCCAGCATGACAGGCGCCGTGCGGAGAAAACGGAATATTCCCGCCGGCCCTCTCGTATCGCCGACGCAGTAATCAATCCCGTATTTCATGGGAATCTCAACGTCATAGCGCCAGACATCGACGCCGCCCTGAAGGATGGTGATCAGTACGCCGTCCGCGTCTTTGAGGGCTTCCCGCCGGTCGGTCGTGGCTTTCACAAGCGCGTGATGTCCCCCTTCCCTGACGATCCGTTCCACACCTTTCTTTGCATATTCCAGACGTTTTTCATTGACATCCATCAGCATCAGTTCGCATGCGTCAAATGCGGGGAATGTCATCAGGTCCCTCACCAGATCCCTCGTGAAGCCCAGCGATCCGGCTCCGATAAAAGTTATCTTTTTCAATACATCACATCCTTTCCTGCATTCTGATTCAGCAAATGTATCTGCGTAAACACCCGTTTTTTTGTTCAATATACATAATAGTACCCGGCTTGTAAAGAGACCTTCGTGCAT
This sequence comes from Lachnospiraceae bacterium UBA3845, assembly GCA_002392705.1. Lineage (GTDB taxonomy): Bacteria > Bacillota > Clostridia > Lachnospirales > Lachnospiraceae > Porcincola. The sequence goes on from DGHP01000108.1 coordinate 4,180, forward strand.
CTTTGATGAAACATGGCTGCTATACCGGGATTAAATCCATTCTGCTCGGATTAAATCCATTCTGCTCCGGAGAAATTGCGCCTGCCCGCAGAAAAAGCCCAGCGCCTGAACCATGGCCATCACGGAGAAAACAAGCCCTACAGCGGCTGTTGCCTGCGTGGAGATCCGTCCCACAAAAAAGGTGTCCGCTGAGTTATATAATCCGGTTACCAGCATACTGAGGATGGTAGGAACGGCCAGCCGGCAGATCAGCTGCGGAACAGGGGTCTGTGTCAGGTATTCATATCTGTTGGCAGTTTTTTTCATATCCGGTTATTCTCCTTTTGCGTTGTTACATTCACGGCCCTCCACACACCAGGCCACACGCATATTCCACTTGGCAGCTTTGCTGCATAGTGGAATAGCGTACAGAGTAGACCATCCGTGCTGCGCACGTATGCCGCATCTTTGATGCTGCTGTCGGCTGTGAATAATAACCTTTTATGAAAGGATTATAGCACAGAATTGCCCGAAAACGGACTTCACAGAGTCTTTCCTTCCGGACGATCGCATGGTAATATGCAGGCATAGCTGCCTGTCAGGTGCACGCCGGATACGGGCAGCAGCCAGCATCATTCTGAGGCGGTAAGGTTTTCCTTAAGTGAAAGGAAGGATACTTCATGAAAAAAACTGCAGAATTTCTGGTTGACCGGCGCAGGGCGATTTTCTTCTTCATGATGTTGCTTGCGATTCTCAGTGCGGCCCTGATCCCCAAGGTCAGGGTTAATACAGATATGACCAGATATCTGCCGGACAGTTCTTCGATGAAGCAGGGAATTGATATCATGGCGCAGGAGTTCTCCGACCTGTCGGTGCCGAATACAGTCCGCGTCATGTTTC
>DGHP01000126.1 GCA_002392705.1 Lachnospiraceae bacterium UBA3845
GACTGGAAGATCATGCCGATCTTGCGGCGGAAGCGGCGCAGTTCCTTTCCCTTGAGGGTCATGACGTCGGTTCCGTCCACGATCAGGTGTCCTTCCGTGATATCAATCATGCGGTTGATGGTCCGGATCAGCGTGGACTTTCCGGCTCCGGAGAGGCCTATGATCGCCACAAACTCTCCCTGATCGATGGTCAGATTCACATGCTGAAGGCCTTTTGTCCCGTTCGGGTAAGTTTTCGATACATCTTTGAATTCAATCATAATGACTGTTCCCCTGCGTAAAAGAAGCCGGACGAAATTCCCTATGGAATTCGTCCGGCTCCCATGATTGTTCTCTGAGATATTCTCCGGGGACGCACCGGCATTCGAAGTCCGCGCCGCGCGCGGCTCTGAGCGCATTGCAGTCAGAGATTCAGCCGGGAGCAGCGATCGGACAGACCGGCACTCTCCCGCTCTTCATAAAACAGACCTGCCGGCGCCGCCTCAGGCTGATGCATCAGCAATCAGTTCTCGACAACGGTAAGCGCCTCGCGTGCCACGTCATAATCAGAATCCTGAGCAGCCGCGTATCCGGTGTGGGAATAGATCCCGAAGATGGCCTGGCCTTCCTCTGTTCCGGCGATCTCGATGATGGCATCCTGGAAATCCTTGATGAACTCGGAGTTGTATACATCCGGGTCTGCCATGGTAATGGCTACGGTGTCGTTATAAATCTTGTCAGTAACGCCGATAACGTTCAGTTCGTTCCAGATTACGTCCTCACGGCCGAGACCCTGCTTTCCGGTAGAATCGGTCTCATCTGCCGGGATGCTCCAGGACTCTTCATAGTCGTTGCGGCCGTCAGCATAGCAGACGATCACGTCGACTGCCTCGGAAGCTGCCTGGTTGAAAGCGGATGCATAGCCGTCAAGTGTGGTAACGTTGGACAGGTCGGTGATCATCTTGCCGTCATACTTGTCCATCAGCCACAGAGTCGGATAGATATATCCGGCAGAGCTGGAGACGTTCATGACTGCCCACTGAGCGGCATCAAGGTCTTCCCAGGTAAGCTCTTCGCCCGCGTTCACTTTCGCGGCAAGCTCCTTGCCGTACTCAGACGGGGTAGCATAGATCAGGGCGCGGTAGAAAGTAACCTGCGGGCCGTCCTTCTTCGTAGCGTTTGCCTCGCCGTTCCAGTCAGCCGGTGTCTCGCTGTCGTTGGAAAGGCCGTTTCTGGTTGCGGTAAGAACAACATCTGTCTCATCAGAATACAGGGCATAGGTTCCGCCCGGAAGCCATGCGACGTCGATCGCGCCTGCTGCCAGTGCTTCGCCTGCCGCTTCATAGGAATCGGATACGGTAATCTCAACATTGCCGATCGTATATCCCTTGTCAGCCATAGCTGCGATCAGGAGTTCCGGAAGGTCGCTGGTTCCGGAGATGATCTCTTCCGGATCTCTGGACGGAACAAACTGAAGCGCAAGGGTATCGATCTCTTTCGATCCGCTCTCGGCAGGAGCCGGTCTCTCAGCCGCGAACGCAGTTGCGGTAAGGCTTCCAGCCGCAAGAGCTGCGGCAACCATCAGGGCACTGAACTGTTTGAATTTCATGTTGATCCTCCTGTGGATTTTGGATGATATGGCCGGGGGCTTCCGACGCTCCCGGACACAAGACAGCCCTCTGAAGGGCAGTTAAGAAAAAAGACAATTAAACGATAGCATCCCGTTATTCCAGTGTCAAGAAAAAAACAGGGAAGACTTTCCGGCCTCAGAAGCAGATCCGGCTGCCGCAGCTGCCCCGCGGCGGGAAGAAATTCTATGGATCAGGAAGGAAAAGGTCCTTGCTCCCGGCTGCTTTTTCAGGCATGATGCATAACTGTATTTGCCAAAGTCCTTGCAAAAAAGTCATTTTCACTATACTATGGACTTAACAGTTACTGTTCTCGGCCATTTTGAAATTGAGTCAGATCAGATTAGATTCTGTTCTGACAGGCAAATCATCTATTATCAAAAGAGGAGGAACTTCTTATGGCTACACCACATAACAGCGCTGAAAAAGGCGATATCGCAAAAACCGTACTTCTCCCCGGCGATCCCCTGAGGGCAAAATTCATCGCAGAGAATTTCCTTGAGAATCCGGTCCAGTTCAACTCGGTCCGCAACATTCTCGGCTTTACCGGCGATTACCAGGGCGTCAAAGTATCGGTCATGGCTACCGGTATGGGGATCCCCTCCATCGGCATCTACTCCTATGAGCTGATTCATTTCTACGATGTCAAAAACCTGATCAGGATCGGTTCCTGCGGAGCGCTTCAGCCGGAGCTGAAGCTGGGCGACATCGTGATGGCCCAGGGCGCCTGCACGGACAGCAACTACGCGAGCCAGTACAATCTTCCGGGCACCTACAGCGCCATTGCGGACTTCGGTCTTCTGATCATGGCAAAGGAAGCCGCTGACCGGCACGGATACCGCTATGCGGTCGGCAACGTCTCCTGTACCGATGTCTTCTACCGTGAAGATAACCCGGATAAAGCCTGGGCAAAGATGGGCGTCCTGGCCAGCGAGATGGAAAGCTACGCGCTTTACTGCAACGCGGCCGCGGGCGGAGCAAAAGCCCTGAGCATGTTCACCGTCTCCGATTCCCTGGTAACCGGCGAGGCCATGTCAGCCTATGACCGCCAGACTTCCTTCACAAACATGATGACGGTCGCGCTTGAGACGGCTGTGGCCGCAGAATAAATGCAGGCATGGCAGCTACTTTCGGGCTTTATCGCTCAAAAACGGGGTTCCCGGATGAGGGAACCCCGCATTTTTATGCCTTCGACTTGTGCGTGGCGCGGTTGTAATTGATCACGGAGATCACAACCAGAACCACGATTGTTACGATATAGGGAAGCATCAGCACCAGGTCGGCCGGCGCATTGGTCAGCTGCAGCTGGTTGGAGACGGCGTCCGCGACACCGAAAATCAGTGCGCAGAGCATGGACCCGAGCGGAGCCCCGCCTACCATCGAGGATGCTGAAAGGCCGATGTAGCCTCGTCCGGCAACCATGTCCTTGGTAAAGGAGGTCAGGTAGCCCATGGACATGAAAGCTCCTCCGATGCCGCCCAGAATGCCGGACAGGATCCAGGCCAGAAGATAGATCTTCGACACGGAGATACCGACAGATTCCGCCGCGTGCGGATTTTCACCGACCGCACGGATATGAAGGCCGGTCTTGGTCCTGCGGATAAAGATGCTCAGGAGAATCGCGGCGAGCACCGCTCCGTAGGTCAGGATATTGTGGCCGGAAAGGATCGGTCCGATTACCGGAATCGATTTCAGCCCCGGAATCGCAATCTTCGGCAGTGCCAGCGACTTGATGGCAACAGCGGAATTGGATTTCTCACCTGTCAGCGCAAAGAGCAGGAAAATCGTTCCGCCCGAGGACGCCAGGTTGATGGCGATCTGCGCGAGCATCAGATCTGCCTTTCCCTTTACCGTGGCAACCCAGATCAGTACGCCTGTGACGGCTCCCGCAAGAACGGCAGCAAGAAATCCGACCAGAGCGCTGTGAGTGGCTCCGCTGACAATAACGCCGATCAGGGCGCCCCAGAGCATCATGGACTCCGCAGCCATGTTGAACAGGCCGGCCTTCTGGCAGACCGCCGCGGACAGGGCCGCGAAAATCAGAGGAGTCGAAAGACGCAGTACGGAAAATCCGAATGAAGTAATCAGTCTGACATTCATGCCTTCCCCTCCTTTTCTGCAAGCGCTTTCTTCGCGGAATTAAAGATCAGCCTGCGTTTGAAGCCGCTCAGGAACATCTCAGCCGCCACCAGGACGATGATGATGCCCTGGATAATGGAGACGAATTCCGGCGGTATATCGGTCGTACGGGAGACGATGTCCGCACCGGTACGGATGTAGGCGATCAGGAAAGCGCTCAGAGGAACCAGAGCCGGATTCTTTCTCGCCAGAACCGCGATCATCAGTCCGTCGAAGCCGTAGCCTGTAAGCGCGGTCCACTGGTAGCTGGAGAACATGCCCAGAACCTGTACGGTTCCGCCGAGTCCCGCGAACGCGCCGCCGATCACCTGCGCAAGGATGATGGTTGAAACAACCGGAATACCGATGTATTTCGCGAAGACCGGGTTCAGGCCGACGATGCGCATCTTGAAGCCGAAGGACATCTTATAGAACAGAATCCCCGCGACAAGCACGCAGAGCAGGGCGACAATCAGTCCGGCATGAACCGAAGTTTTGGGAATGATGTTCCGGAACTTCAGCTCCGGTGCCCATTTGTAGGAGGCTGTGATGGAGGAACCCGGGTCCTTGATCTGATACTTCAGAATATAGTTGGTCAGATACAGAAGAATGTAGTTCATCATCAGGGAAACGACGCAGACATCCGCGTGGAAATACTGATCCGCGAGAGCGGGAATCAGGGACGCTGCCATGCCGGCCAGGCAGCCGACCGCCAGAAGGATGATGAGAAGAAGCCAGGCCGGAACCTTGTTTGAGAGCGCTATGGCAACGCATGCAGACAGGCATCCGCCCAGATTGACCGCTCCTTCTCCTACCAGGTTGAACTTGTTGATTGCATATACAAAGCACATGCAGATACCGGTGAAGATGATCGGTATCATGGTCGAAAGGATATTGCCGAACCGCCGGAAGGACGAGAACGGTCCCACGATGAACTGCTGGATGACATACAGAGGGTCGTCCGAAATCAGCGCCAGGATAACCAGTGCGATCGCATAGGCAACCAGGACGGCGACAAGAATACGGACCAGGTCAAACCAGGTCTCGATTGTTTTTGCTTTATTCATAGTACACCCTCCATTTCCTGCGCAGTCATCGTGCGGATGCCCAGCATATATTCACCGAGCACATCGACATCGACTACATTGGCCTTGGGGAAGGCGGCGACGATCCTGCCCTGCCTCATGACCAGCAGCCGGTCGCTCACTTCCAGAATCTCGTTCAGGTCTGCCGAGATCAGCAGGGATCCGATGCCCTTCTCGCGGGTCTGGCGTACCAGATACTTGCGGATCATCTCAGCTGTACCGACGTCAACACCGCGGGTCGGCTGGTTGGCCACCACGAAATTGGCCCCGCTGGTGAATTCACGCGCAACGACCACTTTCTGGATATTTCCGCCGGAAAGGAAGCGGATCGCTTCATCCTGGCTGTCGCAGGCAATCTCAAACTCCTCAATCAGCTCGTCCGTGATGCGCTTCGCCTTCTTCTTGTCCAGGAAGATGCCGCTCATGTTCTCCTTCTTGTCAAAGCGGTCAGCGATCGCATTGTCCCGCACCGAAAGGTCATTCACGCAGCCCACCGTCATACGGTCTTCCGGTATGACGGACATGCCCGCTGAGCGGATATCCGCGATCTTCATCCCTTTCAGATCCTTTCCGTTCAGCTTCACGGTCCCTGCGTCATATGAAACCATACCGCTGATGGAATCGGACAGGTCGCTCTGGCCGTTGCCCTCCACGCCTGCGATTCCGAGAACTTCCCCTTCACGGATGGTAAAGGATACATCGTCCAGGGTCTTTTTGCCCTCAGAATTCGTCCGGGTCAGATTGCGCACTTCCAGGATCGGTTTTCCCGGCCTGGGGTCTTCCTTATCAATCTTCAGGACGACATCGCGGCCTACCATCAGACGGGAGATCCCCGCCGCATCCAGTTCCGATATGGGATACGTGCCGTTGCAGTAGCCGTGCCGGAGCACCGTAACATTGTCGCAGAGTTCCATAACCTCTTCCAGCTTATGGGAAATGAAGATTACGGAATGCCCTTCCTTTCTGAGAAGCTTGAGCTGCTCAAACAGCTCGCGGGTCTCCTGTGGTGTGAGAACGGCGGTCGGCTCGTCCAGGATAAGGACCTTCGCTCCGCGGATCAGTGCCTTCAGGATCTCAACCTTCTGCATAAGTCCTACGGAAAGGTCTCCCACTCTGGCAGATGCATCCAACCCGAAGCGGTACTTATCCGACATCTCCTGCGTCATCTGGACAGCCTTCTGGGTATCCACCAGTCCGTTCTTCCTGGGTTCCATGCCCAGCGTCACATTCTGAGCCACCGTCATGGACGGAAGAAGCATGAAATGCTGATGCACCATGCCGACGCCCAGGCTGATCGCCTCCAGCGGCGAGGAGATCTTCACTTTCTTTTCATTTACATAGATCGCGCCCTCCTGAGGCTGCTCCATTCCGAACAGAACCTTCATCAGGGTCGTCTTGCCGGCCCCGTTCTCCCCTACCAGAGCATGGATCTCACCCTGCTGCACAGAGAACGTAATGCCTTTATTCGCCACGAAGCCGTTTGGATAGATCTTCGTGATATTTTCCATTTTCAGTGCTTCCATAAGCTTTTCCTTCTCTAAGATAAAGCAGACTTGTTTTCCTCGCGCGGCGATGTCCTCAGACGTCCTGCTGAACCGGACAGCTCTCTTCTCCCTTTCCGGCCTGTGATCAGACCGGACGGGGGAAGGCGCATCTTCCGGGCCGGTTCCTCCTCATTAACTGCAGAAACGGGGAGCCCGGAGCAGAAGCTGCCGGATCCCCCGTCTGTTATCCGCCGTTGCCGGGAATATTATTTAACAGAACCGATCAGAGCCTGATAGTCATCCTCAGTCCCGTCGAAATAGGACTTCACAACGATCTTGCCGGATGTGATGTCTTCGATCGCCTGATCAACCGCATCCTGAACTTCCTGCGGAACAACTTCCGCATAGTAGTCATTCTGGGAAAGTCCTACAGCGTTCTCAGCAACGCCCATGGCCTTCAGAGTTCCCCACTCGATGGTGGAAGGATCAGCGAACAGGGAGATCATGGTATTGCCGACTTCCTTGGTAACGGAAGTAGCGATCACCTTCGCAAACGCTTCGTTGCTGTCGATGAATGCCGCATACTGGTCAGAGTCAACGCCCAGGGTCCACACGCCGTCAAGCTCGGTAGCCGCCTCGAAAGCGCCTGTGCCTGCTCCACCGGCGATCGGGAAGAATACGTCTACGCCCGCGCTGGAGTTCTGGGTATTGCAGATCTCTTTCATCTTTGCGGTGTTGCTCCAGTCGCCGACCCAGCCTGTGCTGACCTTGACGTCCGGATTGTAGGAAAGCGCACCGTCCACATAACCGGTGATGAAATCCTTGATAACCGGATTCTCAACTCCGCCGATCGCTCCGATGGCTCCGTTCTGTGACAGGCCTGCCGCCACGATACCGCCGAGGTAAGAGGACTCATTCTGTTTGAAATAGATATACAGAATGTTGTCAGCGGCTACCGGCGTATCAGAGTTGATATCAAAGAGAACGAACTTCGTATCCGGGAACTCCGGAGCAACTGTCTCAACCATCTCCTGATAGGTGGAGCTGGCGATTACATAATCGTAACCCGTGTCAAGCAGGTCATACATGGTATCCAGATAGCCCGCAGCATCATCCCCGGTCTCAACCGTCTTGACTTCATAGCCGGCGCTCCGGAGGACGTTCATGCCAACTTCACCGGAATCGTTGAAAGACATGTCACCAAGGCCTGTTACGATATAAGCGATGGAACCTTCTCCTTTAAAATCCGGCTCTTCCGCCATAACAGCCATGCTTCCCGCAAGTGCAAGGGCCGCAGTCACGGATGCTGCAAGTATAGTGGTAAACTTTCTGTTCATACGACTACCTCCTTTTTATGAAACCATTATGTGACGGTCCTCTGTCGTCGGACAGGAGGCCCAGCTCAGGCGGCCGGATGTTTTGTGCAAATCGACAAATATTTGCGGGCAAACAAGCCGCTCTTTCCCCAAGTATACCCAAACATAAGGGAATTTGCAAGAGAAGCATACAGCTTTTTATAAATAAAAGTTGCGATTCACGGCCTGACTCAGATCAGCTTCCGGTCCGTCATGCCTGTGCGGCACATGGCCCTGAGCGTACTGTGTGCCGTAAGAAAACCAAAAAGGAAACGCTGATCCAGACCGCTTTCCAGGCTGCCGGAAACCGGCACTGCGGACAGATCAGCGTTTCCCTTAATTACTTATGACATGAAAGTCAGCTTCTGCTTCTCACTCGTTATCTGCAGTCACTGCCTTGGCAGCGGTACGGCCCGATACGAAGATCTCAACGATCGCGTTTCCGCCGAGGCGGTTGCCGCCGTGGATTCCGCCGGTGACCTCGCCTGCAGCATACAGTCCGGGGATAATCTCTCCGTCTGTGCTCAGGACGTGGCGTTCGGTATCGACCTTGATGCCGCCCATGGTGTGATGCGTACTCGGAGCCATCAGACGGATGGTCATCAGTGTATTGTCCAGATCATAGGAATCGACATTGTAGCTGCCGTCCTCGTTCTGCTCGACATTGCCGATGGTGCGGGAAGCGATTGCCTTGCCCACATCCGGGAAGTCACTGCCGGTCATGACAGCCATGTCATAATCGCGGATCGTCTGGATGACGACTTCCGGATCAGCCTCAATACCGAGCTTCTCGAACAGCTCCGGAAGTTCGGCGATGGTGCGTCTGTAGTAGCGGCCTTCGTAATCGCCGTCGGCCAGCTGCATCGGAGCCGGCATCATCTGCTCTGCGTTGTAGAACTCAAGGAAGACACCCTTGGTGCCGTTCACTTCGATACCGTTCTTAAACTCAGCCAGGGACAGAACGTCACGCTCGGAACCTTCGTCCACGAACCTGTGACCGGTGGTCGGATTGATCCAGCAGGCGTAGTTGCCGCCGCCGAATGCGAGGTTGCCGTTGTCGACCCAGGAGATCGGCATCAGCTGCGTGAAGCCGAGGCCTGTGGTGTCAGCGCCGACTTCTTCTGCCATCACGATACCGTCGCCCTGCTGGGAGCTGCGGTTCGTGGTCTTGGTCGACTTGGACAGATATTCTTCTGACCAGTAGATGTTGTAATCCAGAACCATGTCGATGTTGGCCGCAAATCCGCCGGTGCAGAGGATCACGCCCTTGGTCGCATGCGCCGTCACTTCAGTTCCGTCATACATCATCGCCTTGACGCCGGTCACGCGGCCGTCTTCTTCGATCAGCCCGGTCGCGGTGGTGCGGGTCATAACCTTGTTGGCTTCATTGGCCTGCAGGAAGGAAGTCATCGGAGCCATGAAATAGGTGCCCCAGCGTCCGCCGTACTCTTCGGTCTCGCCGTCGCCGTCCGTATCCACATTCGCGCCGATGAATTCATTCTCTCTGTACCACAGAGCCCCGATCAGGGTCGGCTGGGTATCTTCGATAAAGGTGGCGCCCATGGATTCCAGCCACGGCTTCAGATCCTGGCCGTCCTCGATGAACTGCTTGACCAGATCCACGTCTCCGTAGATCCATTCGCTCTTGTCCGCGCTCTGGCGCAGTCCGCCGTAATAGGTCTGGAAGATATGCAGATTCAGGGTGGAGAACAGGGTCAGCTGATTCTCGGGAGTTCCCGCGTCAAGCTGCGGCTGTGCCCAGTCAAGATAGGTCTGAATCTCTTCCTTCAGAGCCTGGAGGGTCGGCAGATAATCTTCATGCACGCCGTGCTTTGACAGCTCCGCCGCGTCGCCCGCCACGAATTCATTCTCTACATAGAATTCCTCATCGAAGGGCTCCTCGCTCCAGTTCAGGATCATCTTGAGCTCGTCGATGCAGCCCTGTACGGACTTCACCTTGTTGTAGGTCTGGCCGTCGAATCCCACGCCAGTCTCAGCATCCGGATCCTCCGGATCCCATACCAGGTAGGGCATAACGGACTGATACTGTCCGCCGGAAACCAGGGTATTGCCGCCAACTTCCGCGTTCTTCTCGATCAGGAGAACCGTATTGCCGTCCTGGGCTGCCTGAGCTGCCGCAGCGATACCTGCTCCGCCGCCGCCGACGATGACCACGTCATAGGTCTCTTCGATCGGATCCTGGGCTTCGACTTCCACAGTATTCTTCTTGAAAGCGTCCAGATTGGTGCAGCCTGCCTGCTCCGCCGCGTCGTTGACTGCTTCGCGGATCGCTCTGGTCGTGAAGGTGGCGCCGCTCAGTCCGTCAACGCCGGTTCCGTTGGCTTCGATCATGGCCGGAATCACGATCTCATAAGCCGGAGTTCCTACATGTGCAGTCTCAGCGCTCTCTGTTACAGTTACGTCCGTCAGCGCGTCCGCACTGAAGGTGACGCCGAAGGTGACAGGGCCGTTGTAGCCGTCTGTCGTCGCGGTATAGGTTCCTTCCGTGAAGCTGATCGGCGCGTCAGCATCGCCGGCCTCACCGGATGCCTGCGCGATCAGGTCCGCCACAGCCTCGGCAACAGCCTGGGAGCTGACAGTCGCGCCTGCGACTCCGTCGATCTCCGCACTCTGCGCTTCCAGAATCTGTTTCTGGACCTCGTCCGCGATCTCCGCTCCGATCCCGGCTGTCTCTCCGCTGACGTCAACGCTGACGTCCGTGATGCCGGACTCGTCAAAGGTCGCCGTTACGGTAACCGGTCCGTCCATGCCCTGTGCGGAAGCGGTATACTCGCCCGCTTCAAAAGCGAAAGCCGAGAACGGCATCGCTGCCAGGGAGAGCGACAGCAGCAGTGTTGAAACTTTTCTCATCTTATCCCTCCTTGCTGAATGAAATAATAATGATGTGTGATGAGTTACCGCGGCAGCCCGCCGTCACGCTCTTTCAAAACAGGTCCGCCGCTAAAAAGTCTCCCGGAGGAGACTTGTTTAAAAGATTATAACACGGGAACGCTTCCTGTAAAAGGATCATCTTTCCGGTTTTAACCAAATTTCGAAAAGAATCATTCTTCCGGATTCAGATCTTTTCAAGCTTCTCAGCCATATCCCGGAGAATCCGGACATAGGCGTCCCTGTCCATCCCGGTCAGTACCCGGACCTTTTCCCCTGCGCGTGCCTCACGGACATAGGTTCTGCCGATCTCCTCCTCTTTTTCTGTCTCACAGAAGAGACTGCAGGGCGCCCAGCGGGCGATCTCAGGATGGAGCAGGCAGGCTGCCGTCGCCAGGTCATAGATCACGGTCCCTTTCAGGCCCCAGCCCGTATTCCTCAGTTTCCGGTTCAGCAGAAAGCGCAGGATCGGCCGCACGAGCAGCTCATTGACCCTGCCTCCGCAGCCGGACAGACCCCGGATGTCCTCCGCTTTCAGCGAAGCGTCATCAAGACCGTCCAGCCCGCACATGGAGATCGGAATCCCGCTTCGGAACACTTCCTCACAGGCCTCGGGATCCACCCAGATGTTGAATTCCGCCGCGTCCGTGATATTGCCGCCCGCAGCGCTTCCGCCCATGATGAAGATTTCCCGGACCAGATTCTTCAGGTCCGGATGCAGACGGAGGGCAGTCGCCACATTGGTCAGAGGGCCGAGGGTCAGAAGAAGCAGTTCACCGGGGAAGCGCTTCGCTTCCACATAGATGCGCTCCCAGGCCGGCAGCTCATCCTCGCGGCTTTCCAGGGTATAGGAGATATCCGCCAGGCCGTTTCCGCCGTGCACCGTGCTGGTCCTGCCTGCACCGCGTGTAAGGGAGCGGTCCGCGCCCCGGGAAACCGGAACATTCTTCAGTCCCAGAAGGTCTCTCAGAAAAATGGCATTTTTCAGGGTGTGCTCCAGGGGCACATTTCCCGCCACTGCACAGATGGCTTCAATCTCCGTATCGGGATCGCAGGCGCACAAGGCGATGGCCAGCGCGTCATCCACTCCCGGATCGGTATCGATCAATATTTTCCTTTTTTCCGTCATCCGCCCGTCCTCCATCTTTATTTTCTCTTCTGTCTTTTCTCTTCTTGCTCTATTCTTCTGACTTTTCTCTTCTGGCTCTGTTCTTCTGTCTTTTCTCTTCTGTCTTCTTCTATCTTTTCTCTATACTATATTTCTTCTTCGTTCAATGCACTTCTTCACTCCACGGAACTGACGAGATTAAGAACCTCATCGCGGATCGCGGCATTCACGGCCACGGCCTTCTCCCGGCTGTCCTGCCTTGTGTAGAAATAGAATTTAATCTTCGGCTCCGTTCCGGACGGGCGCACCGCGAACCAGCTTCCATTTTCCAGGAAGAAACGCAGCACATTGGAAGATGGAATATCCTCATAGCCGTCCTTGTAATCGATCACCTTCGATACTTTGTAACCGGCTACCTCTGCCGGAAGATTATTCCTGAGGCTGACCATCATCCTGCTGATCCGCTCCGCGCCTTCCAGGCCTTTCAGAATCAGGTTCGGCTCGTCCTCCGCATAGAAGCCGTAGCGCTCATAGAGTTCCTCCAGCACCTGCCAGAGGGTCTTTCCCATCTTTCTGTAGTAGGCCGCGGCTTCGGCAACCAGCATGCCGGCGCTGATTCCGTCCTTGTCACGGATCTGCGGGCAGGCGGCGTAGCCGACCGACTCCTCATATCCGAACAGGTACTGATAGCCGTTTTCCTCCAGGAAGGGGATCCGTCCGCAGATATTCTTGAATCCCGTAAGGGCTTCAAACATCTTCACGCCGTAAGCTTCCGCCATCTCCGAAGACATGCTGGAAGTCACGATCGACTTGACCATGGCGCCGTTCTTCGGAAGTGTTCCCGCGCTCTTTCTGCCCTCAAGAATATAATTGACAAGCAGGTATCCGGTCTGGTTGCCGTTCAGGGGCACATACTCACCGTCGTCCCCAAGCAGCTCTATGGCAAAGCGGTCCGAATCGGGGTCGGTCGCCATCAGGAGTTCCGCGCCTACTTTATGTCCGAGTTCTTCAGACATCTTAAATGCCGCGGGCGATTCCGGGTTCGGGTAGCCGACCGTGGTGAAATCCGGGTCCGGCAGCTCCTGCTCCTTTACAATATGGAAATTCGTAAATCCGCGGTCCTTCATCATGGTGCGGAAAGGAATGGAACCTGCCCCGTTCAGCGGCGTATAGACGATCGGGATATCCAGGCTCAGCTCGTCGCCGGAATGAATGGACAGAGACTCTACCGCGTCAAGGTACATGCGGTCATATTCCTCCCCCAGCATGACGATCCTGCCGTCGGCAAGGGCCGCTTCATAGTCCCCGCGCTTTACATCGTCAAAATAGTCAAGGGCCATGATCTTCTGCGTCATTCCGTCCGCAATCTGCGCGCTCACCTGGCATCCATCCTCCCAGTAAGCCTTGTAGCCGTTGTACTCCTTCGGGTTATGGGAGGCCGTGATATTGATGCCCGACACCGTGCCGAGCACACGGATCAGATAGGCAAGCTCCGGGGTCGGTCTCAGATCCGGAAATACATAAACCCGTATTCCGGCCTCTGCCAGAATGCCTGCTGCCAGATGGGAAAACTCCTTCGAAAAATGGCGCGGATCGTGGGCAATCACGACGCCTTTCTTTTTTGCATCCTCGCCCTTTTCACAGATAAAATCAGCGATTCCCTGTGTCGCGCGCCCGACCGTATAAACATTCATGCAGTTGGTACCGGCCCCCAGGATTCCTCTCAGGCCTGCCGTCCCGAACGTCAGGTCGTTGACGAACTTCTCCTTCATGAGCGCTTCGTCCCCCTCAAGAGAGACCAGTTCTTCATGCAGGGGATCCTCCGCGGGAACCTTCTCAAGCCACATCTGATACTTTTCTCTGTAATTCATAATTCTCCCTCCTCCTTTTTCAAACAACGGGTAACTCGATCCGGTGTCCCGGCTGAAACGAAAGGGGACGGTACCCGCAGTTGCTTAAAACCGCAGGCAGCCGCCCCGAATAAAGCCTGACCGGTTCAGGCTTCTGTTATATCGATCTGGAAATCGGTGGTGCGCATCAGGCGCCCCACTTCCCTCCCGTCCGGAACCACAAGGCTGAACGAGCTCGCCGCTCCCGCACAGAGGCCTTTCTTGAAAGCGTTCAGATAATCCCCGTCCGAGCCGAGATAACCGGCCAGAAATCCCGCCACCATGGCGTCTCCCGCGCCCACGGTGCTGACAACATCGCCCTGAAGGGCGGGGGAACTGTAAATCAGCCCGTTCTCGGCCAGAAGGACTGCTCCGTCCGCTCCGAGACTCACCAGAACATTGCGCGCTCCTTTTTCCATCAGCTTCCTGGCATAGGGGACCACATCTTCCCTGCTCTTAAGCTGTACGCCGAAAATGTCGCCAAGCTCATCCCTGTTGGGCTTGATCAGGAAAGGCTTATACTTCAGTGTGTCCGTAAGAGCCTCCTGCTCCGCGTCTACAATCACATTCAGTCTGCGGTTCTCCAGCATCATGAGCACCTGCTCGTACATATTGGAGGGAAGGGAATCCGGAATATGTCCCGCCAGGACAAGAAAATCCCCGTCCACCAGGCATCTGAGCCGGGCATAGAGAGTGCCGATATCCTCCGGCGTCACCCGGGCTCCCTGTCCGTTGATCGCAGTTTCCTCATCCGAGAGAATCTTCATATTGATGCGGGACATCCCCTGCTCGACCGAGATAAAGTTGCACTCCACCCCATAGCCGCGAAGAAGGCGGCGGATCTCCGCCCCCGTAAAGCCGGCCGTAAATCCGAGCGCAGTATTCTCGAAGCCCAGCCGCTTGAGAGTAAGAGAAACATTGATTCCCTTGCCGCCCGGATAGATCGTCTCCGAAGTCGTACGGTTGATGCTTCCTGTTCTGAAATGTTCCACCCCGACAATGTAATCCAGAGTCGGGCTGAATGTAACCGTATAGATCAAATCTGCCTCCCACTAATCCATCTGCCTTACTCTTTCGCAATTCTATGATGTCAATCTCCCGGATGCAGCGTGCAGAACTCATGTAAGACAAAACCCTGATTTCGAATATCTGCTTTGAATATACACCATTTCACAGGAAAAATGAATATACTATTTCAGCTTTCTCCTGTACTCCAGAAGCCTGCAGAGAATCTGTCCGCATACTTCCGCATCTGCGGCAGCCCTGTGCGCCTCCCGGTTTACGATCCCGAAAAAGTCCCCGACGGTGCCGAGCCTGTAGTCGGGAGACCGTCTCAGAAACTGCCTGGAAAGCTCCAGCGTGTCCACAAAAAGCAGCCTTCCCTCGATCCCGTTTCGCTCCAGGGCGCTTTTCAGGAACGCCATGTCAAAACGGGCATTGTGGGCGCAGAGGAGGATCTCCTCCTGCCCGCCTTCCCCGGCGCCGGTAAAAAAATCCATGAGCCTGGGATACACCTCTCTCTCGGACGGCGCCGTATACAGCATCCTGTCCGTGATGTGGTTCACCTTCGTGGCGCCGTAGCTCATCCTCACGTCCGGATTGACCAGCGTCTCAAAACGCCTTACCGCAGTCCCGTTCTCAAACAGGACCGCGCCAAGCTCGCAGATCCGGTCCCTTTCCGGGCTCAGGCCCGTCGTCTCCGTATCGAAAGCGATAAATCTGTGCCTCAGGCGCCTTTCGGTCTCACCGGAAAGAGTCAGGCGACGGACTGTTACAACGGGAGCAAATGTGCGCGCCGCGGGCGTATTCCCGGTCTGTGCCGGAATTTCCGCAGGACGGGCCGCAGACCCGCCGCTTATCCCCGCGGCGGTGCGGACTGCTTCACCGACCATTGCCGCGGCGGTGCGGACTGCAGCTTCACCGGCCATTCCCGCATCGGTGTGGACTGCAGTTTCACCAGCCATCCCCGCGGCGGTGCGAACAGCTTCACCGGCCGCTTGCGCCTGTGCCTGTCCGGAAGCAGCTTTTGCTGCCGCCTCCCCCGCAAGCCTTGCGGACAGGCGGGTGTTGCGCACAGATGCCCGGTTGTTCCGGACCGCGCATGCAAGGGCTTTCCGCTCGCCGAAGATGACCAGTACCTTCTTTGCCCTTGTGACAGCCGTGTAGAGCAGGTTGCGCTGCAGCATGATGTAATGGCTCATCTGAAGGGGCAGGACCACGATCGGATACTCGCTGCCCTGGGCTTTGTGAATGGTCGTGGCATAGGCCAGGACCAGTTCATCAAGCTCTGAGACATCATATCCGACGTTCCTGCCGTCAAAGGAGACGGTCAGTTCCCGGTCGCCGGTATTCACTGCCGTGATCAGGCCGATGTCTCCGTTGTAAACTTCCTTATCATAATTGTTCCGGATCTGCATCACCTTGTCGTGAAGGCGGTAGGATATGCCGCCCCTCATCAGGCAGGGTCCCTCCGGATTCATGGCCTGCTGCAGGAGCGTGTTCAGATGCACCGCCCCGGCAGCCCCTTTCTGCATGGGCGTCAGGACCTGGATATCCCGGAGCGGATCCACCCTGTAATAATCAGGGAGATTCTTCACACAGTAGGATACCATCCTCTTCACCGCCGCATCCTGGTCCTCCTCCTCGATAAAGAAGAAATCAGACTCCTTCCCGCCCCTGAGATCCAGCGGCTCTCCCCGGTTGATCCGGTGGGCATTCATGATGATGCGGCTGCCCTGGGCCTGGCGGAAGATCCGCTCCAGCCGGATGACCGGGACCGCCCCCGAGGAGATGATATCACAGAGCACATTTCCCGCGCCCACGCTCGGCAGCTGGTCCGTGTCCCCGATCAGGATCAGGGTCATGGAATCCTGCAGGGCTTTGAGCAGGTTATACATCAGGATCAGGTCGATCATGGAGCACTCATCCACAATCAGGACGTCTCCCTCGACCGGATTTTCTTCATTTTTCTTATAGGCACCCGGCGGCTGCGCTTCCAGAAGGCGGTGGATCGTGCAGGCCTCCATGCCTGCCGCCTCGCTCATCCGTTTGGCGGCGCGTCCGGTCGGGGCCGCCAGAAGAACCCTGAAACCCGACTCCCGGTATGCGGCGATAATCGCCCGGGTCACCGTGGTTTTCCCGGTCCCGGGTCCCCCGGTCAGGACCATCAGTTTGGAATGGATGGCCGTAAGGATCGCATCCCTCTGGATCGGATCATAGCAGATCTGCATCCGGTTCTCGATCCTGCTGATCAGTCCCCCGTCCTCCATGACAGTCCGCTCTCTGGCAGCGGAAAGAATCGTCCGGATCCTCCTGGCCACTCCCCTCTCTGCATGGAAAAAGGCCGGGAGCCAGATGCAGAGATCGCCTTCCGTCGATTCCTCTTCCTTTTCTGCGATCACATCCTTGGCCCGGATCATATCGTCAAGCGTAAATTCAAGAAGCTCCTTCTCCGCTTCCAGGAGTTCCGATGCTCTTTCAATCAGCGGGGTGCGGCGGGCAAAGCAGTGTCCCTGATCGGAGAACTGGTGCAGGGTATAAAGAATGCCGCTGCGCAGCCTCATGAAGCGGTCCTTCCCGATCCCCATCTTCGCAGCGATCTGGTCCGCCGTCCTAAAGCCGATGCCCCATATATCGTCCGCAAGGCGGTAGGGATTCTCCCTGACGATCCGGATCGCGTCATTTCCGTAAGCCTTATAGATGCGGGCCGCGTGCGCCGGCGCCACGTCATGGGACTGCAGGAACAGCATGATATTCCGGATCTCCTTCTGGGCCTCCCACTCGGAGAGGATCCGGGCCGCCCGCTTTTTCCCGATGCCCTGCACCCTGCTGAGCTTTTCCGGATCGGATTCGATCACTTCCAGGGTCTGATCGCCGAAGGCCTCGACGATCCTTCTGGCCATCTTCGGCCCCAGCCCTTTGATCAGTCCGGAGCCCAGATATTTCTCAATCCCGAGTGCTGTGGCCGGCAGGCTCTCTTCCCATTTCATGGCCGAAAACTGCCTGCCGAAGCGGCGGTCAATCTTCCATTCTCCTTCCATGGTCAGGACAGAACCCACATGGACGTCCGGCATGGAGCCTACAACCGTCACAAGTTCAGGATACCCTTTGGCGCGGCATTTGATCACCGCGTAGCCGTTTTCTTCATTCTGATAGGTAATGCGTTCCACAACGCAGCGCAGATGATCCACAGTCAGTCTGCTCCTTCTTTAGCGGCGCCGTTCCCGGCGCCGTTCATATCTGATATCAGAACCCGCTTCTTACCTGCAGATACGACGAATCAGAACCTGATTTCAAATTGCCCGTGAACGGCAGCGTTCATATCTTACAAAATGATAGACGAGGTCAAAATAAGTCTGCTCTTCACTGATTCCCGTAATCTCCCATTCCGGATCCGCGTCCAGATCCGGAAAGAAGGTATCCGCCTCGTAGACATGCTCGATCTTTGTCACGTGCACTTCATCTGTAAAAGGGAGAAACTGTCTGTAGATGCTTCCGCCCCCGATGCACCAGGCTTCCCTGTCCGGATATTTTTCCAGTTCTTTCAGCACATCCTCCACGCTGTGAAGGACCGTCGCCCCCTCCGCCCGGTAATTTCTGCCCCCGGTCAGAACCAGGTTGACGCGCCCCTTCAGAGGCTTTCCTCCCGGAAAACTTTCCAGGGTCTTCCTGCCCATCACGATGACCTGTCCGGTCGTCGCCGCCCGGAAGGCTTTCATATCTGCCGGAATCGATACGAGAAGCTGGTTCTTCCTGCCGATTCCCCATCTGGCATCCACTGCCGCGATCATTTTCATACCGGGTCCTCCTTCCAAAACAGAGTTTTGTACCATGGCGAAATTCCTTCCGTCTCAGACCGCCACAGGTATATTCTTTATCTGCGGATGCGTCTCATAATTCTCCACATGCAGATCATCCGTCGTAAACTGATAGAAGTCCTTCACCTCCGGATTCAGCCACACCTTCGGGGCCGGCAGCGGCTCCCGGCTGATCAGCTCCCGCACCAGCGGAACATGCCTGTCATAGATATGGGCATCCGCGATCATGTGGACCAGCTCCCCGGGGATCATATCGCAGACCTGTGCGATCATCATCAGAAGAATCGCGTACTGGGCCACATTCCAGTTATTGGCCGTCAGCACATCGTTGGAGCGCTGGTTCAGGACCGCGTTCAGGACCAGTCTGCCGGAATCCGGATCCTTCGTCACATTGAAGGTCATGCTGTAAGCGCAGGGATAGAGATTCATCTCACTCAGGTCCTGATGCACATAGATGTTGGTCAGGATTCTCCTGCTGTAGGGATTGTTTTTCAGGTCATAGAGCACACGGTCCACCTGATCGAACATTCCCTCCTTATAGCGGTGCTTGACGCCCAGCTGGTAGCCGTAGGCCTTGCCGATCGAACCGTCCGCGTCCGCCCACTCATCCCAGATGTGCGGCTTCAGGTCATGTATATTGTTGGATTTTCTCTGCCAGATCCAGAGGATCTCATCCATGGCGCTTTTAAGCGCCGTCCTTCTCAGAGTCAGCGCCGGGAATTCCTGTCTCAGGTCATAGCGGTTGCAGACGCCGAAGCGCTTGATTGTGTAGGCCAGCGTTCCGTCCGGCCAGTGAGGGCGGACTTTCTCCCCCTCCGTGCTTGTACCGTGCTCGAGAATATCCCTGCACATGTCGATAAATATCCTGTCTGCGCAGCTCATGCCCTCCTCCTTTCAGGATCTGATCCGATCCGGTCTTTCCATCATTTTCCTTTGTCCGCTGCCCGAAGCGGAACACAGAGCCACGGGCGCAGTTGTGTCAGGGCGGTATTGATAATCATCAGAATACTGCA
>DGHP01000027.1:0-749 GCA_002392705.1 Lachnospiraceae bacterium UBA3845
AGGATCGTGGAGCCGGTCAGTCCGGAAGCGTCCCGGAGAGAATCTTCAGCTGCTGCGTTTTCAGTCGCTGCAGACTCAGACTGCGCTGCTGCAGTCCCGGCAGGAACAGAGTGCTGCATCTGTGCATCCGCAGCAGGAGCTGCCTGTGCTGCCGCTGCGTTCTCCGCAGGAGCTGTCTGCACTGATGTCGCAGCGTTCTCAGCAGGAGCTGCCTGTGCCGCCGGCTCACTGTCCACCGGCGCCGGAAGCGGTCCGGTATGGGTCAGGTGAGAATGGCCGATATTGTACACCAGACGGTCCTTATACTCCTGGGCCTTGCCGTCGTTCCAGTTCTGGACCGGACGGTAATAACCGGTGATGCGGCTGTAAACCTCTGTCTTCTGGCCGCAGATGGGGCAGGTGAACTGCTCGCCGGTCAGATAGCCATGGTCCTTGCAGACCGAATAGGTCGGGGACATGGTGTAGTAAGGCAGCTTATAGTTTTCCGCGATCTTGCGGACCAGGTTCGCAGCTGCTTTCCAGTCCGGAAGCTTCTCACCAAGGAAGGCGTGGAAGACGGTTCCCGAGGTGTAGAGGGTCTGCAGGTCGTCCTGAATATCCAGAGCGGAGAAGATGTCTTCGCTGTATCCCACCGGAAGATGGGAGGAATTCGTATAGTAGGGCGTTCCGTTCATATTCGCGGTAATGATATCCGGGAACAGCTCCTTGTCGTGCTTTGCGAAGCGGTAGGTGGTGGACTCTGCCGGCGT
>DGHP01000027.1:823-1430 GCA_002392705.1 Lachnospiraceae bacterium UBA3845
TTTTCCTGATAGTCGGAGAGGCGCTTGCGCATATGGTTGAGCACGTCGCGCGTGAAGCGCTGTACCCGGGCGTCCGTCAGATCCGCGCGCAGCCACTTGGCGTTCAGTCCCACCTCGTTCATGCCGATCAGGCCGATGGTGGAGAAATGGTTGCTGAAGGTTCCGAGGTACCTCTTCGTATAGGGATAAAGTCCCTGCTCCAGAAGCTTGGTGATGACCGTTCTCTTGGTCTTCAGGCTGCGGGCGGACAGATCCATGAGTTTGTCCAGACGGTCGTAGAAATCGGCCTCATCCGCCGCCAGGTAAGCGATTCTGGGCATGTTGATGGTCACGACGCCGATGGAACCGGTTGACTCTCCGGAACCGAAGAAGCCGCCGGACTTCTTGCGCAGCTCACGCAGGTCGAGGCGGAGTCTGCAGCACATGGAGCGGACGTCGCTGGGCTCCATGTCCGAATTGATATAGTTGGAGAAATACGGAGTGCCGTATTTGGCTGTCATCTCAAAGAGAAGCTTGTTGTTCTCGGTTTCGCTCCAGTCAAAGTCCCTTGTGATGGAGTAGGTCGGGATCGGATACTGGAATCCGCGGCCGTTGGCGTCGCCTTCGA
>DGHP01000027.1:1500-1692 GCA_002392705.1 Lachnospiraceae bacterium UBA3845
TGAAGGCCTTGTTCACCATATCCATCTCTTTCTGACAGTCGCCGTAGGTGAAATCCATCTCCCTGCCGCCGATGATGGCCGGAAGGTTCTTCAGGTCGTTCGGGCAGGTCCAGTCCAGGGTAATGTTGGAGAAAGGCGCCTGCGTGCCCCAGCGGCTGGGCGTATTCACGCCGTAGATGAAGGACTGGATGC
>DGHP01000027.1:1737-1857 GCA_002392705.1 Lachnospiraceae bacterium UBA3845
GGACTGGATGCACTGCTTGACTTCCCTCTGGGACAGATTATCCACCTTGACAAAAGGCGCAAGGTAGGTGTCGAAGGAGGAAAATGCCTGCGCGCCGGCCCACTCATTCTGCATGATGCC
>DGHP01000027.1:2007-7911 GCA_002392705.1 Lachnospiraceae bacterium UBA3845
GCTTCAGGCTCCAGCCCGCGCAGTATCCGGTAAGCATGGAAAGGTCGTGCAGATGGATCGCCGCACTGCGGTGCGCCCTGGCGACTTCATCGTCATAGACCTCGCTCAGCCAGTAGTTGGCCGTGATGGCGCCGGAGTTGGACAGAATCAGTCCGCCCACGGAGTAGGTGACTGTCGAATTCTCCTTGACGCGCCAGTCATTGATCTGCAGATAGTTGTCGATGACTTCCTTGTAGTTCAGGAGCGCGGAATTGACATTGCGCACCTTCTCGCGCTGTCTGCGGTACAGGATATATGCCTTGGCGACATCCGAATAACCGGACTCGGAGAGTACCTTCTCCACACTGTCCTGGATGTTCTCAACCGTGATCTGCTCGTCGATGATCTTGCTCTCGAAATCAGATGTCACATGCAGCGCGATCAGTTCGATCACGCTCGGATGATACTGTTTATCCAGTGCGCGGAATGCCTTGGTGATGGCATCCGTTATCTTGCTGATCTGAAATTCTACAATCTGACCGTCTCTTTTTACTACTTTATACAAAGCCGAATAGCCCCCTTCCATGTGTATGCACGGCGTTATGATCTTTGTACTGACCTCAGCCGTGCAGAATCAATGATAGCACCGGAGGGAGAATAAATCAATATCTTCTTGCTGTTAATTTAAAAACATACCAGATATGGTGTTTTCAGAATAGTCTGTTAACTCACGGAAACCCAGCATCCATGCGCTTTCCGGCTTTCCGGGGCTGCTCTGGCGGAGCTGGTGTCCTCCCATATATAGGGCCGGCGGGGCCGGGCCGTGATGTACCCGGTCACTGGCAAAGCAGACAGAGAGAACACAGCAGGATCAGCCAACGCCGCGCAGGCTAGTGTCCGGGACATAGCTGCGTACGATCCCGGCATAGCGCTCGAGATCCTGCGGGGAGGGGGCGTGGAGGTTCCCGTAGGGGACCGACTCCCGGTCCGTGAAGCACTGAAGGAAATAGCGGCGGGCACCGGCAATCATTCTGCCGATTTCTTCAAAGTCACTGTCTTCATGGAATTCTCTGACAACCGTTGTCCGGAATTCGTAGTCTGTGTCCCCTTTCATAAGCATGGAGACCGACTGCCGGATCCTGCTCAGGTCAAATTCGGAGCGGCCGATGGTGAGGGCATATTTGGCCGGACTGTTTTTGATGTCCATCGCGATATAATCCGCGAGCTTTTCCTCCAGAATCCTCTGCAGGAGTTCCGGATGATTTCCGTTTGTGTCAAGCTTGACTGCGTAGCCCATCGCCCTGATCTTTTTCAGCATTTCCGGCAGGTCCCTGTGCAGGCAGGGCTCGCCGCCCGTGATTGCCACGCCGTCCAGAAGACCCTGCCTTTTTTTCAGGAAATCAAAAAGCTGTTCCTCCTCCATCAGTGCGGGGGCGGAACCGTCAACCAGTTCATAATTATGGCAGAAGGGGCAGCGGAAATCGCACTGTCCCAGAAAGACCGTGCAGGCAACCCTCCCCGGAAAATCAAGCAGCGTCATTTTCTGCAGGCCGTGTATTTTCATATCGGATCCTCCTCTTCCTTATTCCCGGCAATTATCCGATATTTTTCATCCGCTTACAAGTGGGAACATGTTTTTGCCCCTTCGTTACTCTATTCATGGGCTGTTTGAAATCGGGTTCCGGTTCGTCGTGCCTGCAGGGGAAACAGGTTCTGATTTCAAATTATATTTTCCGTCAGGAGAGGTCCTTGAAGGGAAGGCAGCGGACGGGACTGGCAGTCAGTTTCACGCAGATGCGGCTGCAGATGAACAGGCGGCAGCAGGAGGGGCAGATCTTCATGGACATTGCGGCGCTGCGATGCTAAAATATAAACGCTTTGCAGGTAATTCAATGGCCTGCCGGAACGGGCCCGCCGTGAGGAAGCCGGGTGCATGGGCGCATGGTTCATTCTATGGCCTGCTGGAGAGGGCAGACTGGAAAGATAAAGGATACGGAGGAAAGAAAAACATGGGAAAAGAGCCGGAGTATAAACAGAAACTGGACGCCTGGATCGACGCGCACACAGATGAGATGATCGGGGATCTGAAGACCCTGGTGCGCATTAATTCCGTGAGAGGTGAGGCGAAGGAAGGGATGCCCTACGGGGAAGGCCCTGCCGCAGTGGTCGCGGCCATGGAGAAACTGATGGCGTCCTACGGCCTGTCTGTCACCAACTATGAAAATTACTGTGTGACGGGCGACCTTAATGGTGCCGGGGAGAAGGCGCTGGATATCCTGGCCCATCTGGATGTGGTGCCGGTCTCTGAAGACTGGACCGTGACGAAGCCATTTGAGCCCCTGGTCGTCGGGGACAGGATCTACGGGCGCGGAACATGCGACGATAAAGGACCGGGCGTGGCGGCCCTGTATGCCGTCAGAGCAGTGAAAGAGCTGGGATTTGCTTTAAAACGCGGTGTGAGGCTGGTCTACGGCTCCGACGAGGAGTGCGGCTCCTCGGATCTGGAATATTACTACAGCAAAGAGAAAGAGGCGGAATATACCTTCTCGCCCGACGCGAATTTCCCGCTGATCAATATCGAGAAGGCACGTCTTTCCAGGAGCTTCTGCGCTGAGGCTGCGCAGGGAGAGGGAAGGCCGGCCCTTGTCAGCATCGAGGCGGGCAGCAAGGCGAACGTGGTTCCGGGCAAGGCGGAAGCGGTATTTGAGGGCCTGAAGGAAGAGGATCTGGCAAAAGCGGTGAAGCAGCTGGAGGAAGAGACCGGCGTGACGGTCAGCTGTACATCGGACGGGGGCCGCTGCAGCGTGGAACTGAAAGGTGCCGCCGGCCATGCGGCAAGCCCGGCAGCGGGCAATAATGCCCTTACAGCCCTCCTGAGACTGATTGAGCTTCTTCCCCTTGCAGCCGGCCCGGCCGCGGATAGGATGCATGCCCTGGCGAGGCTGTTCCCGCACGGTGACTGGCGCGGGGAGGCTCTGAAGGTCGCCATGAGCGACGAGGAGAGCGGCAGTCTCACGCTCAGCCTGGATGTGCTGAATTATAAAGACGGAAAGATTGAGGGAATCTTTGACTGCCGGGCGCCTCTCTGCGCGACGGAGGAGAATCTGACCTGTGTCATGCGGAAGGCCCTTGCGGAAGCAGGATTTTCCATGGAGGAAGGCGGCATGACACCCGCCCATGCGGTCAGCGCGGACTCCTTCTTTGTGCGTACGCTCCTTGACTGCTACGAACTATACTCCGGCCGGAAGGGGAAGACCCTGGCGATCGGCGGCGGGACCTACGTTCATGAGCTGGAGCGCGGAGTCGCCTTCGGATGCGCGGAGGAGGGCGTGGATACCCATATGCACGGAGATGACGAGTACATGAAGATTTCCATCATGGTGATGAGCGCCAAGATTTTCGCGGACGCGATCCTGCGCCTCTGCATGTAAGGAAAAACAAAGCATCCGTCTTATACTTTATCAAGAGTGCCTGCGCCTCTGCATGTTAAGAAAAAGATACTGTTCACGGCCTGATCTGTTGAGGGCCGTGAACGGAGCAGCAGGGAAAAGACGATAAAAAGGCCGCGGAGAGATGAACATTTCATCTTTCCGCGGCCTCTCTGTATCAGAACGAAGTTCAGAATCCGGCTTCCTTCAGAAGATCGCCGGCCTCGTCATAGTCGTCGCAGACGACCAGTACGGCGTAGCTGCCGGAGCTCTTGATGATCGCGTCTGCCAGCTTTCCGACCTCGTCGGCGTTGTAGCTCTCGTAGAGCTTGGACTGGTTGTTGACGCGGGTCTGGAAGAGCTCTGTCACGGCTTTTGCGGCGTTCTCGTCCACGCATTTGACCACACAGATCTCGTCCGCCGTCGCACCGGAACTCATATAGGTTTTGCTCTCATTCACCTGTCCGTCCTCAAAGAAATAGATCGTCGGGAGCATATCCGGGTTTGTCTCGGTGAGTACGTCAGACTTGATCGTCTTCGCGTTCAGATCATCCGCCAGACCGGCGACATCGACGGTGGACTTGGAGCCCCCGCCCTGGCAGGCTGTGAGAGAAAATGCCGCAATCATGGCTGCCGCAAAAGTAAGGATCGTTTTTCCGAATTTTTTCATAGCTATTCTTACCCCCATAGCTGATTATGATTACTATTCACGGCCTGTTTGAAATCGGGTTCTGGTTCGTTGTGAATAGTAATAACCCCTTATGTCGCTGCCTGCCCGGCAGTCCGCCGGATCAGTTGACCGCGATCACGGATGCCGCTGTATTCTCTGTTTCTTCTTCCTGCGAAGACGCAGCGGGCGCGGAGGATGCCGCGGAAGAAGTCCCCGTCTCTCCATGTGCCGCAAGCGTGTCGGCCCACACCGTATCCGGTAGGTAATGCCCCTTCAGATAGGAGAGCATCTGCTCACAGTACTTCGGATAAAGGTGGATTCCGTCGTTGGAAGCCTCCGGAATCAGAGCGCCGTATCCGTTGGTGAAGATCTCATTCAGATTCAGGTACCAGGCGAACCACAGATTCTCGCAGGCGGAGAGAATATAACCGTTGATCGTCCGTACGTTATTGTTGTTGTCGTATTCGTAGCCGGCGGCAATCCTGGATTCGTCCACATAGATGACGGAGCATACATAGACGATCGCATGGGGCTGCAGCTGGTGGAACTGATTCAGCACATTTTCAAAGGCCGGCTGGAAATCCTCCCAGGGATAATACCCCAGGTCGTTGGCTCCGAGCATCAGGTAGATGCGGTCGTACTGCCGGCCGCTCAGACCCTGGTAGACGGAGATCATGCCGTCCGAGGTGGAGATGATCTGCTTGCCCATATCGGAACTGTTCAGGCCGATCGCGGTCAGGAAGGTTCCCTGGGTGATGCCGGACGCGTTCCGGAAGCCCTCCATGCGGGAGTCTCCGATAAATACCGCGTTGGCAAAATAGGAGTCATCCACCGGCGGAGACGTCTCTTCTACAACTGCGGGAGAATCGATCTCCTCTGAGATCCGGTAGGGATCTGTTACCGTCTCTTCTTCCTTGACGGGCGAACTGACGACTGTGCTGGCAAGGCCTGCCAGGCCCGCGTCAGGAGTGGTTCCGTTCTGGAGCGAATCCGATACGTCCACGGCCGGAACCGTGTCTGCGATGGAACTGTCAGCTGAGACGGCCGTGGTGCCTTCTGCCGCAGTGCCCTGCGTACCGCTGTCGGAAACGACTTCAATCCTTGATCCCATCCTGTGAGTGAAGAGCATGTAGATCACATTGCCTTCAAATACGGCCAGGACCACAAAAACCAGAAGGAGCAGCTGCGGGATCATATATTTCCCCGGAACAGAGCGCCTTCTCTGCGTTCTTTTTCTCTTTACGCTGCCGGAACGTCCGGATTGCGTTTTTCTCTCTGCCATTGTCTTCTATATCTCAAAAACACACCATATATAGTGTGAAAATAGAACAGCCGCGCACAACAATCTAATATTATATTAAAACAGGTACATTTTCAAGCCCGTACAGCGGCATTGTTGACTTTTCATTTCTTTAATAATATTATATCCGCGATGTTATGATTCACAGCCTGTCTGAAATCAGGTTACGGTTTGCCGTGCCTGCGGGAGAAACAGCTTCTGATTTCAGAGAAGCCGTGAATCGTCACTTTTCAGACCGACGGGACGGCGTTTCGGGCGCCGTTTTTTAAGAGGTTTATCAATATGGTATTCAGCAGCCTGCTGTTTCTGTTCCGCTTTTTACCGGCGGTGCTTTTCTTTTATTTTATCGTACCCCCAAGATTTCGGAATCTGGTTCTTCTGCTGGTCAGCCTGGTATTCTATGCCTGGGGCGAGCCGGTCTATGTGGTTCTGATGATCGTTTCGATCCTGATTTCATGGGGAGGAGGCCTTGCGGTCAGCAGCTTCCGGGCACAGGGCCGGGAGAGGGCGGCAAAGACCGCTCTGGT
>DGHP01000050.1:0-6805 GCA_002392705.1 Lachnospiraceae bacterium UBA3845
GTTTTTTCTTCGGCATAGTCTGAATGAAGAATCAATGGCTGATCAGTATTTCGACGGGTTTTTGCCTTTTTTACAGTGTCGAGTACGCAGGAGACCTCCATATTGTCTGAGAGGGTTCATGCGATAATCTTTCGGGAGTACAGATCCATGATGCTGGTAAGGTAAACAAAGCTGTCGTAAGTCCAGATATAGGTAATATTCGTACACCAGACGGCGGTTAGGTCGGTCGTGATTGAATTGTTCATTTAACACGTTATGCAGTTTCTCAGAGAATTCGGAATCCTTAGTAGTGGAAATCCATGGCCTGGACCACTGGGCACGGATGCTCATCTCGCGCATGTATTTACCAACGGTGCGTTCAGAGATTATTTCACCGTCCTTGCGAAGCTCGGCAGTAATCTTTGGAGCTCCGTAGTTTTGCATGGATTTATCGTAGATCTTCCGGATTTTCTGTTTAATAACATCCTTCCACTGCTGACTGGCAGAAGGCTTATGTCGAATGAAAGCACGATAGCCAGAACGGGAAACGCCTAAGTATTTTAGCATTCCGGAGATGGAGACACGGCACTTGGTAATTATGGATGACTCCACCTTGGCAGCAACCTCCGTATAGATGGTGGTTGTCAGTCTTTTCCCAGAATGCCGATGACTTTTTTGGGGACCTCAAGGGCATCCTGTGCATCACGAAGCTCACGCCTGAGACGGGCGATTTCCTTCTGTTCGTCAGAAGCGTAGTTGCCGGAACCACGGACAGGTATGTCACCATCGTTCTTCTGGTACTGCTGTTTCCAGCGGGACAGGGTGCTGAGTCCAATGCCAAGATTCTTACAGCATTCCTCCTGAGTGAGGTCGGGATGTTCACGGACATACTTTAGAGCATCAATCTTAAACTGTTTATCGTGTTGTTTACCTTTTCGTGACATGATGGGATCCTCCTTTGAGATCAACTAATATCATAACATTGATCACTGAAGAAATCTCATTTTAACTTGAGCTATTTTGATACTAACACCAGAGAGAAGCTGCTTGAAATGAGAAATAGATGGGAAGTATTCTTCATGGGCTATGATGATGACCCGCGTGAGATACCGGATATACCAGAAGTTGTCAACTGGATCGAGCAGTCATTAGAGGCCGGGATTCCCTGGCTCTATTTTATGAGGATAACACAGGATTCTTTTGGCCTTATTGCATTTATGCTCTGCTGTGGTTCAGAGCATGATCCGAAACATCCGGGGCGTTATAATTATGAGAAGGAGAGGATACTTTCGTTTATCAAAAAGAATCCGGATAATCTGGAAGATTTTGCGGAAAAATATGAGATCCCGGATGATGTGAGTTGTGCGGCAAAGGATGAAATCATGGGAAAAGTTCAGAGTGTGCTGCAGGGATATATGGATCAGGAAAACCTTTCTGAGACGATGGACAGAAACAAACAAATGAAGGAGGCAATGGAGCGCCTTACAACGCTGGAAAATATATATGAGATAAATCCCAATATTAAAAATACTCCAGTGAAGGAAAACGGTACTACTCCTATATCCCTGGAGGATTTTTGGGCAGTATTGATAACATTAATTATGATAAGCGCTATGTGGAAGCAGTTAAGTCTTTCGAAGAGCAATCCTCTTATCTGGTTTATCATGTAATTGAGCGTGGTGACACGATATCACTGTTGTTCGTCAGCGATGATTATAATCACTGGATGGAAGAGAGACCGACATCATCCGGCGTCATGGCACAGGTCGTGGACTTGGATACCCATGAAAGTATAATAGGATTCATCCGCGTGGATGAAGTCATTCAGGGCGTCTTGTACAGAAGCAATGATACAGTATATTCTTCCATGCCCGGAAGTGATGCTTATGCGAGCGGACTTTCAGCACTGGACACAGAGATTACGGAACGTTTGGAGATTCTGAAAAATGCCGGTCTCTTGTCAGACCTTGATATTACAAAAATATATATCTGGGAGAGAGAAATCTGCTGTAGTCTTTTGCAGCCAGTCCCTGGTACACCGGTCGGTGTTGTCAATCGTATATCAACCAGTCCTTAGAACATACAGCTGTTGGAAATGCTGCAGAAGCAGGTGCCGATGAAGCTCTATTTTCTGATGGATTCCACTGAAAATAAACTGGCGTTTCTGTATGTGTCTGAAGATGAGAGCGAATGGGAATATGAGAAGCTGGCGCTGGAGAAGGGAAAACCGAATGCGTTAGTGGTAGAACTGGACGAGATGACAGCTGGAGTAAAGCAAATCAGATATAAAGTGGTAAACGGCGGACCGATCTTTGTGGGTTGACCATGTTCATTGCAAGGATGTCCACATCTGCAATTGATCGCCGGTCTGCTAAATTCCCGAATCTGGATGGCTTCCGGGAACGGTTTTTCAGGGAAAACATCAGGCAGCGGCTAAATTGACCGTACTTTTTTGCTGTGTTAGTATAAGGACAAATCCGGTCACAGAGTATATGAAATTCTCCGCATAAGCGAAAGGAACAGGCTTTTGTGGTCCATATATCGATAAAAACGAAAAAGTTTTCGCATTATTCGGAGAAGCGCCAGGAAAGAAGACGGAAATGATACGAAATATTATATTTGACGTGGGATATGTTCTGATCGGTTATTCCTGGAAGGAGCAGTTTCTCCGCTTCGGCTTCAGCGCGGAGGAAGTGACGCAGCTGGCGGGAGCCTTGTTCGGCGAAGGGGTTCCGGACGGATTAAAGCCGTTCTGGGAGAAAGATGACTGTGGAGAAGTCACTGACGAGGAGATCCGTGCCGAATGCTTTGGCAGATATCCGGAGTACCGCCGGACCCTGGAGTGGTTCTTTGACAATCCGTCCGATTGGGCGGAGGTCCTTCCCGATATGGCGGAGCAGATCCCGCTGATGAAAGAGAAGGGATATCGCGTTTACCTTCTGTCAAATTATTCGGAAAGGCTGTGGAACAGTCATGTGACAGGACAGCCCTTCTACAGCCGGACAGACGGGGAAGCCGTTTCTTATGCGGAACACTGTAAGAAGCCTGAGGAGCGTTTCTTCCGGATTCTGCTGGACCGGTACGGTCTCAGGTCGGAGGAATGCCTCTTTCTGGATGACCGCAGGGATAATACGCTTCAGGCGGAGAAACTCGGAATCAGAACGATCACGCTGGACAGTCCGGATGCCCGCCGGGAAGGGGCGAAAAAGCTGCGTGAACTTGATGCTGTCTGTACCGGTTCATGAATGCCTCTGTACAGAAAGGAAATGTGAGTATGACCGAGAAAGAAAAAAAGCAGTTCAGGTGGGTTCTTATGGCGGTTGCCTGTATTGCGGTGGTTGTATGCATGATCGGGTTTCTGTTTTTCAGGACAGGGGTCATCACAAAAGGCCTCCGGCATGTGATCAATATCCTGATGCCATTTATCTATGGCGCCGTGATCGCCTATCTTCTGCGGCCGGTGAGCCTTTTTCTTGAGAAATATTTAGGAAAGCTGGAGGCAGGGATAACGAAGCACAGAAGACCGGCGTTTATTCGCCTTCTTTCCATCCTGCTTTCCCTGCTGTTTCTGTTCACGGTTCTGTTTCTGCTGATTCTGGCAGTTCTGCCCCAGCTGATCTCTAGCATCTCGGGACTCCTTGCCCAGCTCCCGGCTGCGGTGGAATCCTTTCGCGGCTGGATCAGGAATCTGGACAACGGCGGAACCTCCCATGAGATTGTCTCCTATCTCCAGCAGAGTGTCGATACCATTACCGAAAAGCTGCAGAGCTATCTGCAGACCGATGTACTGCCGATGCTGGGCTCCCTGGTGAGCAGTGTAACATCGAGTTTCCAGAGCATCCTTTCTCTGCTGAAAAACTTCGGACTTGGATGTATTGTGGCAGCTTATCTTCTTTCAGGATGGGAGAAATTCGCCGCTCAGGCAAAGCTGGCCGTATATGCGGTATTTCCCGGGAAAACGGCGGACTGGATCAAAAAGGAAGTACACTATGCGGACCGGATGTTCAACGGCTTTATCATCGGCAATCTGATGGATTCCCTGCTTGTGGGATGCTTCTGTTTTCTGGTCCTGAAAATTGCCGGCGTTCCTTTTGCGGTACTGGTCAGCGTCGTGGTCGGCGTCACGAATATCATTCCTTTTTTCGGGCCCTATCTGGGAACCGTCCCTTCGGCCCTGCTGATCCTGACCGTTTCACCCGGAAAATGCATTTTCTTTGTGATTTTCATGATTGTCCTGCAGCAGGTTGACGGCAATCTGATCAGTCCCAGAATCCTGGGGGATCAGATGGGACTTTCCGGTTTCTGGATTCTTTTTTCCATACTGATAGCCGGCGAACTCTGGGGAATCGCGGGAATGCTGATCGGCGCGCCGCTCTTTGCCGTGATCTATGACCTGATCCGGACCTTCATCCTTGACCGCCTTCACAAACGCCGGGAGGATGAGCTGATCGATGCCTACAAGGCGCAATTCGGGGAACAGGCGGAAAAATAATTTTTCCGGCATATCAATTTGTACGTAGATTTGCAGTCAGGCCTGCGTATATGGTAATATCACTGAGGAAAAACGCAGGTTTCCTGCACTTAAACAATATATCAGGAGGACAGAAAGATGAAGAAACTCAGCATGGATGAACTCGAGAAGGCAGTCGGCGGAGAGATTCTACCCGTACAGAATTATACAGTCAACGGAACCAATATCCGCGAGACCCCCGGCCTGAAGGGCCTGATTCTTGCGGAAGTGCCCAACGGCACACTGATCAACACAACCGGAAGAGTCGCTGTGGCGGACGGGATCACCTGGTATGAGATCACGCTCGCAAGCGGATCGGATCCGGGATGGATCGCGGGCAGCATGATCGGCCGCTGATCAGGAAAAACGGAAGCGCGGAGACAAAACAGATATATTAACAGCCGGCAGGGAGAGAATTCCCCGCCGGCTGTTTCTTTCTGAAGCCCGGATATGTTATACTGACGTTACGATTAACGGTCTGTTTGAAATCAGGTTCTGGTTCGCCGTGCTTGCAGAAGAAGCAGGTTCTGATTTCAAATAAGGCCTGTGAATCGCAGCATACTGTCAGAAAATGCCGGAAATACAGAGGAAGGAAGCTGAGAACAGGTCCTCCTTCAGGGGGGCGGCTGTATCATATTGCAGGTGTGAAAGAAGAAAGACAGAGGAAGGAGTTTATTATGCGCTATTACATCGGACTGGACAATGGCGGAACAACCACGAAAGCCGCGATCTTTGACAGCAGAGGAAAGCAGCTGGGCAGCTGCAGCATGGAGACGGCCATGCTCACTCCAAAGCCTGAGTTTATAGAGCGGGACATGGAAGAGATGTGGGATGCCAACTGCAGCGTGGTAAAAGGGGTGCTGGAGAAGACCGGCATCTCTCCCGATGATGTGGCTGGCATCGGGGTCTGCGGGCACGGGAAAGGGCTCTATCTCTGGGGAAAGGACGGAAAACCGGTGCGGAACGGCATTATTTCCACCGACAACCGCGCATACCGTTATGTCGATAAATGGAGGGCTGACGGCACCGAGGAGAAGGTTTTTGCCCTCTCCTGCCAGCATATCATGAACTGCCAGCCGGTTGCCCTGCTTGCCTGGCTGAAGGACCATGAGCCGGACAGCTATGCGAATATCCGCTATGTCTTTGAATGCAAGGATTATGTGCGTTTCCGCCTGACCGGGGAGGCCAGGGGCGAGATTACGGATTATTCCGGAGCGAATCTGATGAACCTGCATACCCGCTCCTATGACAGGGACCTGCTTGAGCTGTTCGGAATCGGGGAAGTGGCGCAGGCGCTGCCGCCACTGTGCAGGGCGGATGAGATCGCCGGATATGTGACGGCAGAGGCCGCGGCAAAATGCGGACTGAAGGAGGGAACGCCGGTAGTCGGAGGCTTCTTTGACATCAACGCCTGCGCGGTTGCCTCCGGCGTGATTTCTCCGGATCTTCTCTGCATGATCGCGGGAACCTGGTCCATCAATGAATATGTGAGGACAGAACCTGTGCTGGACGGAAAAGTGCAGATGAACTCCT
This sequence comes from Lachnospiraceae bacterium UBA3845, assembly GCA_002392705.1. Classification (GTDB taxonomy): domain Bacteria; phylum Bacillota; class Clostridia; order Lachnospirales; family Lachnospiraceae; genus Porcincola. The sequence continues at coordinate 6,023 of DGHP01000050.1, forward strand.
TATTCTGCCTGCCGGAATACTATCTGATCGAGGAGTCCAGCGCGACCTCCGCCGGCAACAATGAATGGTTTGTAAAGCAGCTGCTGCCGGAGGCACGCAGGGAGGCGAAGGAGAGCGGCAGAAGCATCTATGATATTGTGAACGGCTGGGTGGAGGAAGTCGGACCGGACAGCTTTGTTCCGGTATTCCTGCCTTTCCTGATGGCATCCAATGTACACCCGAACGCCAAATCCGCTTTTGTGGGAATGAATGTTTCTCATACCCGCAAACATCTGGCCAGAAGCATCTATGAGGGAATTGCCTTCTGCCACCGCTATCATACCGAAAAGCTCCTGGCGACCAGGCAGGAAGCGCCCAGAGCCATCCGTCTGTCCGGCGGAGCCGCCAAATCACCGGTCTGGACGCAGATGTTCGCCGACGTGATGCAGCTTCCGGTGGAGACCGTGGCGGCTGATGAGGCCGGCGCCCTCGGATGCGCGATCGCGGCGGCTGTGGCGGCAGGGGAGTACGGAAGTCTGTCCGAAGCCATCGGGAATATGACGGTGATCTCGGAACCCGTCCTGCCGGATCCGAAGCGCAAAGAGATCTATGATAAAAAGTATCATCTCTATCTGCGCACCATAGAATGCCTGGACGGCCTCTGGGATGAAATGCAGGCTCTGGTGGAGGAACAGAGCTGAGGCGAACAGTTACTATTCACGGCTCTCCACACAGCAAGCCACACGCATATTCCACTTGGCAGCTCTGCTGCCTTAGTGGAATAGCGTACAGAGTAGACCATCC
>DGHP01000050.1:6924-13888 GCA_002392705.1 Lachnospiraceae bacterium UBA3845
GCCTTATTTGAAATCAGAACCTGCTCCTTACGTGCAAGCACGACGGATCAGAACCTGGTTTCAAATCGGCCGTGAATAGTAACAGAGAATGCACAGGTTGCTCTTGCCTAAGCGCATGTGCGTATGATATGCTTGTAATTGATAAGAAATTGTTAAACTTCTGCTCAGGAGGGAATACAAGATGAGAAAACTGTGCTTTGCATTGACAGCTGCTGCTGCGCTGGCCGGTTTCTGTATGACAGCGGAAGCGGACAGCGTGCTGCCGTCTGTTATGGAGTCTTATGAGAAGAATGCTGACAACAGCTATTCGGTCAGCTATCTGGAGGAAGATCCGTATCTGGTCAACATCTATGAGGGTTACGGTTTTGCGAAGGATTACGGCAGTGCCCGCGGACACGCGTACGTTCTTGAGGACGTGGGCAAGACCGAGCGTCCGCATGCCCTGGCCAACTGCCTGACCTGCAAGACCGCGGATTTCACGAAGCTGGTCAACGATCTCGGAGAGGACGCATACTCCCTTGAGTTTGAGAGTATCTTTCCGGATATGCATGAGAATGTCGGCTGCTACACCTGCCATGAGGATAAGATTGCCGACGGCACACTTGTCCTGACCCATGACTATACGCTGGCGGCGATCGGTGATGAGATGGGCGACGGCATCGCTCCGGCGATCGCGGTCTGCGGACAGTGCCATACCGAGTACTACTTCAAGCCGGAAAACAAGGCGACCAATGTACCTTATGAGGATATCGCCAGCATGGATCCGGCTGCGGAACTTGCCTATTATGATGAGATGGGTTTTGCGGACTGGGTGCAGGAAAGCACGGGTACGCCCCTGCTGAAGGCACAGCATCCGGAGATCGAGACGGTGCTCGGCGAGGGCAGCGTTCACGCGAAGATGGGCCTGAGCTGCGCGGACTGCCACATGGAGAAAGCTTCCGCAGAGGACGGCAGCGGCTATAAGAGCCATTATCTGCAGAGCCCGCTGAGCAGCGAAGCGATCCTGGAGACCTGCGCTGCCTGCCATAAGGATACGGATATGGCCGAAAAGGTTCATGCCGTGCAGGCGGAAGTCACTGCCAGGGAGACCGAGGTCGGTGAGAAGCTCTCCGCGTTGAAGGACAAGCTTGCGGAGGCAGTTGCCGGAGGGGAATATTCGGAGGAGGAACTGGACGAGATCCGCAAGCTCCACCGTACAGCCCAGTGGTTCTTTGATTACGATTACGTAGAGAACAGTGAAGGCGCCCACAACTCCACACTGGCGAAGAAGTGCCTGGATACTGCGGAATCGGTGATCGATGAAGCGATGGGCAGACTGGGGTCATAACGAACAGGTAAATGTCAGGAAGCCGCCGGATTTTCTGGCGGCTTCCTTTTTTCCTGCGCATTGTCTGCGCGGGATCGGATGGGAAGAATAGAATCTTCCCTGTCCGTCTGCGGAATGATCGGAGCGGTATCATATGAAGAAGATTGCCCGGATTGTTTTTTCAATGAAATTTGCGCTGGTCCTGCTGGGGATCCTGCTGGCTGCCTGCCTGGCGGGGAGCGTCATCCCCCAGGGAAAGGACGCCTCCTATTATCTGTCGGAGTATTCGGAACAGGCCGGCGGAGCGATCCTGGCGCTGGGACTTGATGACGTGTTCCACTGCAGCTGGTTTGTGGCGCTCGCCGCCGTGCTCTGCCTGAATCTGACCGGCTGTAATATCGTGCATTTCCCCTCGCTTGCTGTGCGCAGCAAAAACGGTTTCAGCCCGGACAGATTTAGGCGTTCCGGACACGCGAAGGAACTCTTTGAAAGCAGCGTTCCGGAAGAACTGTTTCAGGCCTGCGGCTTTCACAGGCTCGTCAGGGAGAACAGCGCGGACGGGAAAGACTGCATCTACGGGGTAAAGAACCGGCCCGGCATCTGGGGAGCCTGGTTCTGCCATCTGGGCATGCTGATTGTTATCTTGGGCTTCGGTCTCGGACAGATGAAGCAGGTCAGCTTCGCGGTGTACGGAGTGCCCGGGCAGACAAAGCCGGTCGAAGGAACAGGATATGAACTGACGATAGATGATTTCGAGGTGGATCTGCGCCCGGACGATACCGTGGAGCAGTACACGGCCTCCATCACGATGCGCGATACCGGAACATCTGAAAGCCGGAGCGGACAGACAAGCGTCAACCACCCGGCAACGCTTTTCGGTATGCGCTGTTACCAGAATTCCACCGGCTGGGCGGCGAAGGTTCAGGTCTATAAGGAGGACAGCCTGGTCCAGGAAGAGATTCTCTGCGCCGGTGAGCAGATGGATGTGGAGGATAAGGAAGGCCTGACGCTGGTGTTCGCAGCTTTTTACCCGGATTACGAGGAGGGGGAAGACGGCATGCCGAGGACGGCCAGCTCCGGCCTGAAGAATCCGGCATATCTCTACCGCCTTTATTACCGCGGAGAGATCCTCGGAATGAATGTCCTTGCGGCAAATGAAGCGATTACGGTGGATGCCTATACGATCATCTTCACGGACCCGCAGAATTATACCCTGATCCAGATAAAGAGAGATCCCTTCACCTGGCTTGCCGCCATCGGCGCCGTGGTCGTGATGGCCGGCCTGATTCTCGCGTTCTATCTGCGTACCGAGGAAGTGTATGCGGAGCAGAAGGATGGGAATGTCTGGTCGGTGTCGGGATACAGCAGGAAAGGCGGAGCGGAATTTACGGATCTGCTTGTTCAGAAACAGAAAGAAACAGAAGGAGGAAAGAGTGCCGGATGAGCAGCGGACAGTTTTTGAATATTGAGAATGTTTTATTTACGATAGCGATGATCGGATATCTCGCTGCCATGGTCCTGTACTGGCTCTTCTTTGTGCTGAAAAAGGATATGGTGGGGAAATGCGCGGATTGTTTTGCGGCCGCGGCATTTCTGCTGCATACGGGCGCGCTGGTGACCAGAGGGATCGGCGCGGGCAGGTTCCCGCTCTCGAACCAGTATGAGTTCGCGACCAGCTTTGCATGGGGAATCTGCGCCTGCTATCTGGTATTTCTGTGGAAATATAAATTCCGTGCTCTTGGCGCCTTTGTAACGCCGGTCATCTTTCTGGTGATCGGGTATGCGGCGATGCAGAGCAGGGAGGTGCGTGAACTGATGCCCGCCCTCAGAAGCCACTGGCTTGCGATCCATGTGTCTTCGGCGATTATCTCCTATGGTGCCTTCGGCGTATCCTTCGCGGTCTCCCTGATGTTCCTGCTCCGGCAGAAAAAGGAGGACAGCCCCTTCTGGCAGGAGCATATTCCGGACGAAAGAAGGCTGGACCTGATCAGCTACCGGGCGGTTTCCCTGGGATTTCTCTTCCTGACCTTTGTCATGATCTCCGGAGCGATCTGGGCGGAGCGGGCCTGGGGCAGCTACTGGTCCTGGGACCCGAAGGAGACCTGGTCCCTGATCACCTGGATCATCTACGCCATCTACCTGCATCTGCGGATCTCCAGAGGATGGAAGGGAAAGAGCGCCGCTCTATTCGCCGTAATCGGATTCATCTGCGTTATCTTTACCTATATCGGTGTAAACACCCTTCTGCCCGGAATCCACAGCTACGCCTGAAAACGCCGGAAGCGGTCAGCAGCTGCAGGAGTCTGTTACAGCTGCGGACAGAGCCGGGAACGGCGGAAGATTTTGAACTTCAAATCATTTCTATGGGATGCATGCAGCGTATGCTGCGGAGAGGATGACAGTATGCAGAAATATCTGAATTCTGTTCTGGCCGGTTTTCTGATCGGCATAGGGAATCTGGCAATCATTTCAACGGACCGGTATGTCGGGGCTTTTTTGTTTTCGGTGGCGCTTCTGTCCATCATTGAGCTGCAGCTGCCCCTTTATACCGGAAGAATCGGGAAAGTCCTGACAAACAAAAACCCTGCCGAACTGCTTCTGATGCTCTGCCTGAACGCGCTGGGGGCGATGATTCCAACCGGGCTCTTTATTCTGATGGACCCTGCCAATCTGGAAAAGCTGCAGACAGTCTGCTCGGCCAAGTATTCAAAGAGTTATCTTACACTTTTTGCTGCCGGAATTCTGTGCAATGTCCTGATTCACATAGCGGTTACGGCAAAAAGAGAACTGATTACCGTTCTGTGCATCATGTGCTTTATTCTCTGCACCTTCGAGCATTCCATTGCGGACGCGGGCTACCTGCCCGTCGGCGGGTCCATCCTGAAATGGCTTGTGATTGTCGCCGGCAATACGGTGGGCGGCATAGGGACAGAGCTGCTGGTCAGGAAAGAATCCTTCTGAAGAGAAAAAGCGGGGATCTGACAGGGGTGCCGGCATGTTTTGCTGCAGGTTCTGTGAGCAGCGGGTGCAGTGTCGGGGGCTATACCTACAGCCGGAAGAAGCATGCATTTTTTGAGATTAAAAATGCGCCTTATGCCAGGAACAAGAGCTGCAGCGTCACGCTGGATGTGAGGTCCTGTTTCCTGATGGCAGGGGGAACCCTTCTTCCCGGCCGAGGCGGTCATGAGGATCCGGGTACAAGACTGGCGCAGATCCTCCGGCAGCCCCGCTGATCCGGGAAATGTCAGGACGGCCCTTTGTAGCTCAGGCAGAGCATGGTGAGATCGTCAAACTGTTCGGCGTCTTTCACAAAGGTGTTTACGCCTTTGCTTACATTTGCCAGGAGTTTCTGCGGATCGGCTCCCGGGTCCCGGTTAAGGGCGACGAGCATGTTGCCGGTTCCGAACATCCTGTTCCGGGCGTCGGTTGCTTCCGGCACACCGTCCGTGTACAGGAACAGCTTGTCGCCGGGTTTCAGGGTGAAGCTGTATTCCGGATATCTGATCCCTTCCATGACGCCGATGACAAATCCATGTTTGTCTTTCATCAGGCTGAAGCGGCCGTCTTTCATCACAGCCGGGTATTCATGGCCCGCATTGGATGCGGTGATAATACCGGTGCTGATTTCCAGGATGCCGAGCCAGACCGTGACGAACATCTGCTCCTGGTTGTTGGCGCAGATCGAATCGTTGACCTTGGAAAGAATCTCGGAGGGATGAAGGCTCAGCATCCCGTTGCTCTGCAGGGTGATTTTGGAGACCATCATAAAGAGAGCGCCGGGAACGCCTTTGCCGGATACGTCCGCGATCGTCAGACACAGATGGTCATCGTCAATCATGTAGAAATCATAGAAATCGCCGCCGACTTCCTTGGCGGGAACCATGGAGGCGTATATGTCAAATTCCTTCCGCTCCGGAAAGGCCGGAAAGACATGGGGCAGCATGGCTGCCTGAATCCGGGTGGCCAGAGACAGTTCTGTTGAGATCCGTTCTCTTTCCGATGTAATATGTTTTATCTCTTCCAGATAAGCATCGATTTCTGTTGCAAGTTCTGAAAAATCGTCCGCCAGCTGGCCGATTTCATTATCTGACCGTATCTTCGACAGGTTTCTGGTGACAGTTACGCTGTCTTTTTCTTTTCTATAAATATCGATGTTATTCGATACCTTTTTCAGCGGCTTCAGGACAAACAGGTAAATAAGCAGCAGGCAGAGAAGGGAGAGCACGAGCTGGTTGATCATGGCAAGGTTCGTACCCGCCAGCGTCTGGGTCCTGATGCTGGTGCGCAGGCCGGAAAGGTCGTAGGTCATGCCGATCAGAATCTGCGTCCTGCCGACCGAACACAGGAAGGAGTAATAATCCATATAATTGCCTGCCTGTGCGAGATGGCTGGAACTTGCCAGGGCGCTCCGCATGGCATTCTGCTGGCTTTCCGTGACAGTTACGGTATGCCCGAGAGGATAGACCTGCTCATAGTCCGTTCCGCGGACCGAATCTGCGTCTGCCCCGCTGAGCAGAAAGACCTGCGTGTCATACGGAGCTTCTGCCGCTATGCAGAAGAGGTAGTCGATCCTGTAGGCCTGTTTGATCTGATCCAGTCTTGTGTTCAGCCAGGAGTATACGATCTCGGCACAGAGCTTCTGATCCTCTTCCGGGAGTTCCTTCAGCATCGAATCGTCCGCGTAGTGCAGCTGGATGTCCGGATGCCGGGCGGAAAAAAGCCTGCTTTTTTCCGCAGTGATGCTGTCCCGGCTGAATTCCGCGTCATATTCGATCTCAAGCTCTCCGGCGTGATCATACCAGTAGCTGAGAAACCAGTCATATGCCGGATATTCCGTTACAGAGCGGCGCACTTCTTCGGAGATCTGTTTTGCGTGCCGCTCCATGCCCCTTTTGACGCTTCTGTCAGAAAGCTGTTTTTCTGTTATAAAAGTGAATAATCCTGTCGTCAGGATGCTGATAAAAAACAGGATCGAGACATGCAGGAAGATTCCGCCTTTTCGCTTATTCTCTTTCATGATATGGTAAATCCTTCTGCCGAATCGGAAGACTCTGCCTGTGGAAGGCTGATTCATTCTGCATCTGAGTATATGACGGTTTAAGACCGGCGTTTCACTGCACCAATAATAACATAGAATAACTGAAACAAGAAGACTTAAAAATTTTGCGAAAATTCAGAATTAAAGAAATTTTTTGTGGAACAGCGGGAGAAAGAGTGGTACAATTAAAAAAGTTTACGGCTTCAGCAGGAAACCGTATCAGGCCGTCGAAGCGTAACGGATGATGAACTGTCCTCCGGGGAAAGATCCGGAATCGGGGCAGCGGCCGGAAGCTGTCATCCGGAAACGCGGACAGGGATGGCCGCGCAGTACCCTTTCATTCGCAGCTTTTAAGACAGGAGCGGATGACTGCGGTACAGAAGCAGTCTGATATTATGCAAGGAAAGGAAAGGGAATATGGTGCGCCTGCTTCCGGCTGCATCATTTAGATAAAAGATCATGAGCTTTTCAGAAATCATTTCAGCGGTGGACAATTTTCTCTGGGGATGGCCGCTGATCATCATGCTGTTCGGAACCCATATCTTTATGACGGTTCGTACCGGTTTCATTCAGAAGGATATCTTCAAGGCCATTAAGCTGTCTGTGACCAGGGATCCGGA
>DGHP01000124.1 GCA_002392705.1 Lachnospiraceae bacterium UBA3845
GATCGGAAGCTTCTGGGAGGTATCGCAGGCAATTCTCTGCGGCGTATCAGGCATAAAGGGATTCGGGATACGGATGTTCACGACCGTATCGATGAACTCCTTCGGCACCAGGATGCCGGGATCGATAACAACCGGAAGGCCTTCTCTGTAGCCTGCGCCCATGATCAGATCCCTCAGTTCGCTGTCCTTCATCTCATCGCTCAGCTTGGTATAGCCCAGCAGGCATCCGTAGATCGCAAGGGAGGTATGAAGCGGGTTCAGGCAGGTGCAGACCTTCATCTTCTCCACCTTGTCCACGGTCTCTCTCTCGGTAAAGATCACGCCGACCCTGTCAAGCGGCGGGCGGCCGTTCGGGAAAGCGTCCTCGATGACCAGATACTCGGTCTCCTCCGCATTGACGAAGGGAGCGACATAGGTCTTCTTTGTGGTAATAACCGGCGCGAGTTCCTCGATTCCGTCTTCCGCCAGCATCTTCTCGACGGAGGCATCCGGTCTGGGTGTGATCTTGTCGATCATGGACCAGGGGAAGGATACTTTGCTCTTATCATTCACATACGCTTCAAATCCTGCCTCCGCAAGGCCCGCCTTCTCCCATGCCGCGGCGAAGGCATGCATGGCGTCGTACAGCTTGTCCCCGTTGTGGGAGCAGTTGTCCGTGCTGACCATGGCAATCGGCTTCTGACCGGATACAAAACGCTCATAGAGCAGAGCGGCGACTTTTCCGATATAGCTCTTTGGCTTCGCCGGGCCTTCCTTCAGGTCGCTGGTGACGTCCGGCAGCTGTTCGCCTCTGCCGTTGACCAGGCTGTAACCCTTCTCCGTGATGGTAAATGTAGCCATCTGGAGGCTGTCAGAAGCGAAGATCTCTTTCATACGGCCGAATTCCGCTTCATTTTCCGAATCCAGGACCAGTGACTCCGCTACACTGCCGATGATCGTCTTCTCCATGCTGCCGTCCGACTTCAGCATGACAAAGATGCCGAGGTCATCATGCGGACGGTACATTTTCTCGATAATCTCATAATCATAGCCCTCAACGACCACCAGGCCGCGGTCCATGATCCCGTCATCCAGAAGCCTCTGCATCAGGTTGGCATGAAAGGCGCGGAAAATATTGCCGGCTCCGAAATGGACCCAGAAAGGGTTCTCCTTTGTCTTCGCAATCATCTGCTCCCGGTCAAACTGCGGAAGCCTGTAGCCCTTCTGAAGAAATTCGTCCCTGCTCTCAACTAAACCCTGATTATTAACCTTCATCGCTTCTCATCCTCTCCTGTGACTTTTGTCGATCGCTTCCCAGAGACCGTTCAGATAAGTGGCTCCGAGCGCCCTGTCATACAGACCGTAGCCCGGCATTGCCTTTTCGCCCCAGATCGCGCGGCCGTGATCCGGGCGGATCGGTCCGTCAAAATGAGTCTCATACAGGGCTCTCATAATCTCATACATGTCAAAGGTTCCGTCCGAAGACAGGTGCGCCGCTTCTTCGAAATCTCTCTCTCCGTAAGGAATCTCGATTCCGGACCAGCTGGTGACCGCCTTTCCTTCCGCGCTCTTGAAGGAGTTGAACTGCAGATTGCGGACGTGGGCGAAATGAATCCTTCCCTCAAGAGAACGGATCATCTCCGGCAGATTGTTCTCCGGGTTGGTGCCGTAGGAACCCGCGCAGAAGGTCACGCCGTTGTGTACGTCGTCAACCATCTTCATCATGCGGTTGATGTTCTTCTGGCTGATGATGATGCGGGGAAGTCCGAATACGGACCAGGCCGGATCATCCGGATGGATGCCCATCCTGATGTCGTACTTGTTGCAGACCGGCATGATCGCCTCGAGGAAATACTGAAGATTCTCAAACAGCTTGTCCTCATCGATTCCGCTGTAAAGATCAAAAAGCTCCTTTACATGCGCCATGCGCTCCGGCTCCCAGCCGGGCATGACCGTTCCGTTCATATCTCCGGCGATCGTTTCGAACATGCTCTCCGGATTGATCGCGTCCACTGCAGACTGTCTGTAGGCCATGCAGGTGGAGCCGTCCGCCTTCACCCTTGCAAGCTCGGTTCTGGTCCAGTCGAAGACCGGCATGAAGTTGTAGCATACCATGTGGATGTCTTCTTTTCCCAGATTTTCCAGTGTTTTGATATAAGTATCGATGTCCCTGTCTCTGTCGGGGGTCGCCGCCTTGATGGCATCGCTGACATTGACGCTCTCAATGCCGGAAAGACGAAGTCCGGAAGCCTCCACTTCGCTCTTCAGCTCATGGATCCGTTCCTGGCTCCAGAGCTCTCCGGGCTGCGTGTCATACAGAGTCGAAATAACTCCCGTCACACCGGGAATCTGACGAATCTGCTCAAGCGTAACCGTATCAAACTTTGATCCGTACCACCTTAATGTCATTTCCATAACGCATCTGTCTCCTTTACCTGGAACCTGTTATCTGACTGCCCCTGCAAAAGCGGAAATACTTCCGAAAAACCGGCCCTGCCCCATCCGCAGGGAGAATGGGAACTGCCTTTAAAATACTAATATATTACTCCGTAACCTTACTGTAACGTACCTCCTCTCTCTTGTCAATAGCCTGGCCAAAAAAAAGCTTGATAATAAAAAAACATTATTGAAAATGACGAAGGGCGGGAGGCAGATTTGTTCCGGCTGTCTGCTGATTTGACAAATCGTTTCCCTGCCGCTCCGCTTTTCCCTTCTCCCACGTCAGCTGACCGACAGTTCGCCGGCAGACCTGCTGCCTTCCTCCAGAGGAACGAAGTACTCCGGATATTTTTTGATCAGCCCTTTCACATTCGTGAGATAACGCCCCAGATGGTTCTCGATCTCGTATCCCGCGCGCGCACGGTCACCGGCCCGCACGGCATCCAGGATCGCCCTGTGGTCGGCAATCGTATTCTGGGAATGTTCCAGATCCGCCGCCTCCAGGTTTCTTACCCGGTCATAGTGAATCGAGACTGCATGCACGACCCGGTAAAGCATCTCATTGCGGCTGATGCAGAACAGCTGATGATGGAATTCGTTATCCTTCTGAATCAGTTCCGGAAGCATCCCGCGCTGACAGTAAAATTCCTGGAGCGCCAGATTTTCCTCCAGTTTTGTAAGATCTTCAGCGGTGACGTAATCACAGCAGTCCATGGCGACTTCCTTCTCCAGCGTCATTCTCAGAAGCCTGGCCTGCCGCACAAGATCCATATCAATCAGTGAAACACGCATGCCCCGCTGCGGATAGATATCGATAATCTCCGATTCACTCTTCAGCTTCATAATCGCTTCCCGGACCGGTGTCCGGCTGAGACCAAGCTGCCTGGAGATCTCCATATCGCTGATGGTCTCCCCCGGCTTTTTCTCGAAATTAACGATACTGTCCCGGATGATTCTGTAGGCGTAATCCTTTGCTGTCTCCCTGTAGTTTCTCTGTATTGAACTCATCCTTCTCCATTTTCCCAAGTCTTTGCCCCGGCGGGAGCTGCTCTTCCCGGGCCGGGTGCGGCAATCCCGCGTTTACGCGTTTTCGTGGGCTTCGTTCTTCATCTCCCAGTGAAGCAGAAGCGTCATCGCCGCACGCAGTACAACGATCGCGCCGAGCGTAATCAGCGCACCTTTTTCGTGGGCGATTACTGTCCGCAGGACCTCAGCGCCCATAAAAAAGGCAAGGGTCAGGGACACGCCCTGGGACAGCTGCAGCTGGACCTTCGGATCCTTCCGGAACAGTCCCAGAACGGCTTTCAGCGCATTGATAATCAGAATACAGACGCCGACGATCTCCAGCGCAAGTGAGGAGTATAAGATAATGACCTGGAACGCATGTTCCACTTTTTCGTAAAATCCCATCTTTCTTCCTTCCGTCAGAATATACCTGAGCTGTCAACAGAAACCGTCAGCTCTTTACACCGCCGGACGTCAGCCCGGACACAAGGTTCTTTTCAATACAGATAAAGAGGATCACAACAGGTACCGTGGCAAATACGGAAGCCGCGAACAGGTAATTCCACTCTATCATATTGTAGCCGTTGAAAAGGTTGATCCCGACCGTGATCGGCTTCAGCCTGTCATCGGATATCATCACAAAGGCGATGGTATATTCATTCCAGGCGTTGATAAAAACGAATATCAGCGTTGTGACGATACCCGGAGCCGCCATCGGCAGAAGCACCCTGGTTACAGACTGAATCGTCGAGCAGCCGTCTATCGTGGCCGCCTGCTCCATCTCCGGGGAAATCGACCGGAAGGTGCCCTGCAGCAGCCAGATGGCAAAGGCCTGGTTGAATGCCGAGTCGATCAGGATCAGTCCCAGGTCGCTGTTATTCAGGCCGAAGGTCAGGAGCACTCTCTGAATCCCGACCAGCAGAACAACCGGGGAAAACATCTGGGACAGGATGACGATGGCCATAAAGACCTTCCGCCCCCTGAACCGCATGCGGGCCAGGGCATAGGCTGCCGGAATCCCGCACACAATCGCGATGGCTGTCGCTCCGAAGGAGATGAAGACCGAGTTCAGGAGATAGCGCACCACGCTGCGGTCGCTGAAGAGCACGTAAGCATAATTGGCCCAGATCCATTTTTCAGGAAAGACATTTCCCGACATGATATCCGCCGTATTTCTTGCACCATAAGTGAACATGACGAAATAGGGATACAGGATCACGGCACACATCAGGATCACAAACAGATAAAGAGCTATACGTGCCGCCGGGCGGTTCCCCGGTTTGCGGACGGCTTTCCGCTTATTATCCTGCTTCATGATTCATCGCCTCCTCCCGAAAAAATGGCCAGATAGGCCGCGGACGCCAGGCAGAGAATCAGGAAGCTGATCACTGAGACCGCGGCAGCCTGCCCGTTCTCTCCGTTGATAAACGCGAGCTTATAGAGGTAGGTGACAAGAGTATCCGTCCTGCTGGCGGGATCTCCTTTCGTCATCGCCCAGATGATCGGGAAAGAGTTGAAAACATAGATGATGTTCAGCACAGTGGAAACTGTCAGGCTTGGCCGGATCAGAGGCAGGGTGATATAGAAGGTCTGCTGCCAGAATCCCCCTCCGTCGATGGCTGCCGCCTCATAATAGCCGCTGTCGATCGACTGCAGGCCGGACAATACGCAGAAGGCAACAAAAGGAACCGTCACAAATATGCCGACCCAGATCTCCCAGGCAAACCATGCCTCCGGCGACGATGTGAAGTTTACGGCGCTTTTCGTCAGGCCCAGCTTCATCAGGAGCGCGTTCAGGGCGCCGTGATCCGTATTGATGACAAACTTCCAGACAGAAGCCTGAATGATCAGGGAGGTTGCCCAGGGAAATACGACGATTGCGCGGGCGATCTTCCTCCCCCTGAATTCACTGTTCAGCACCATGCCGATAATGATGCCCAGTACTGTGGAGATCAGGACGACAAGAACCGTCCAGACAAGGGTATTCCTCAGGACAAGGGAGAACTTCGCGGAGTGAAGCACTTTGCTGAAATTCTCCGCGCCGATGAAGCCCTTGATTTTTCCCGCTTTACTGAACTTCTGAAAGGACCGGTAAAAAACCGTCAGGATGGGCAGAAGCACCATCACTGTCATCAGTGTGAAGCTTGGCAGAAGCCAGACATAGGGCGTCAGCGCTTTTCTCCAGGATTTTGCGTTTTTTTTCTTTTTCTGCATCAGCCCGTCTCCCGAAAAGCAGCTGCAGCCCGACGGGCTGCAGCTTTGGCTGCCGGATCAGATCTGCGCGGTACAGAACCGGCGCGGTAAAATTATGAACTTACCCTGCCACATCTTCCTGCAGCGCATCCAGAAGGGTCTTCACATCTTCGCCGAGCAGGGCCTGCTGCTCCACGTCGATGGATCCCTGCTTGACATCGATCCACTCGGTCTTCGCAGTCGGATAGAACTGGCAGGTTCCGAGAATGTCGATCCAGTTCGCATAGCTCTCATCCATGGCAGCGATCGCTTCCGCTCCTGTGGACGTAGCCGGGAGGAAGTCCTCCATCTTGACCCAGGCCGCATAGCGCTCATCATCGAAGAAATAATCGAAGAAGGTGGTGATGGCCGCAAGTTCCTCATCGCTGTAGTCATTGTCAAAGCACATGAAACGGTCCATAACGCCCATGGCGATGGAATCGCCGGTGTTGCTCGGAATGGAGGCAATACCGTAATTGATCTCATATCCGCCGTCGGACAGATAGGTCGGAATTCCGTTCGGGCCGATCATCATGGCAAGCTTGCCCTGGCCGAACAGATCCTGCAGGTCATAACGGGTCTGGTTGGCCGGATCGCTGTTGGTGTAGCCGTCATTATAAAGGCTCATCTCGAACTCGATCGCTTCCACGTTCGCGTCGCTGTTGAGGGCCCAGTCGCCGTTCTCATCGACAAATCCGCCGCCGTTGTTCCAGGTATAGTAGGCAAATGCCGCCTGGCCTTCATCGGTTGTCATGTCGATGCCCCAGGGATAGACGTCATCGCCGTAGAAATCCTTCAGGGCCTTGCATGCTTCTTTCAGCTCATCCCAGGTTGCCGGAACTTCCACGCCTGCTTCCTCCAGCAGGTCCTTATTGTAGAACATGGTGCGGACAGACGCCAGATCGGGCACTGCCCATACCGTCCCGTCGATCTCGCTCTGGCCGAGGAAGGCCTCATAATACTTCGCATAAGTCTCTTCAGATACATAATCCTTCGCCGGAAGCAGCAGATCATCCGCGTAATAGTCCGCGAAAGTGTCAATATTCAGTACGTCCGGAGCCTGGTCGTTCTGCAGCAGGGTATTCACTTTGGTGTAAATATCATTCCAGGAAACAACTTCCACTACCAGATCAATATCCGGATTATCCGCTTCAAAGTCTTTTTCAAAATCAGCCCACCAGGCAGCCGTGTTGTTTCCGTACTGTGCGGCAATCACAGATACGCTGGTCTTCTCGGAAGCCTGCGTCTGCATGGTCATGCAGCCGAACGCGGCTGCGAGCGTAAGAGCAAGTGCGAACTGTTTCTTCATCTCTTCTCCTCCTTTTCTGCGAAAAACCTGACTTCATCAACATTTTCCCTTAAAAATCTCCGGGAAAGATGCCTGCAATTGTCTTAATTGTACAACCTGGAGGGGAATCCGTCAATTGTTTAAACAGGGCACAGCAGCCCGGCGGATGCCGCGGGCGCACAGATGCCGCATCTTCGATCCTTCTGCCGCAGGTCAGATATACCGCCCGGTAATCCGGTTCATCTCGTCTTCTTTCTTTTTCATATCATCCAGAAGCGCAAACTGAACCCGGGTACGGACCAGATTATGTTCGGGATAATCCGTCTTGTAGTAGGTATCCCCGTCCAGGAAATCCGCCAGGAAACGGATTGCGTTCTCATAGGTCATCATCATGGCTCCCATGGGCAGCCAGCGCACTTCCTGCCCGCTGAGGGAGCCTTCGCAGCCCTTCAGAAAGCCCTTCGTATAGACTTCATAGAGGGGCAGGCTCAGGGATACCTTTCCGGTATCCGGTTCATCCTCCACTGCCGTATTGGCCCCGAAGCGGATCGAATCTCCGAAATCATTCATGGCAAGGCCGGGCATGACCGTATCCAGATCCAGGACGCAGATCCCGCGCCCGCTGACGTCATCGATCATGATATTGTTGAATTTTGTGTCATTGTGGGTCACCCTGAGCGGAATGCGTCCCTCCTTCAGGGCATCCATAAATATCGGCGCGAGATAAGCATATTCTTCCGCCTTCGCGATCATATCCTCCGCCATGTTCCGCCTGCCCGAGACGTCTGCCGTCACCGATCTGCGGAAATTCTCAAGCCGGTTCGGCGTATCATGGAAGCGCGGAATTGTCTCATGAAGCTCATCGGCCGGAAAATCCTCCAGCAGATGCTGGAAATGGCCGAAAGCATAGCCGCTCTCATAAAAATCCCGTTCGTTCTTGACCTGGTCATAGCTGGCGGCGCCTTCAATAAAGACCGTCATGCGCCAGCATTCCCCGTCCGGATCCATGAAATACTGCTTTCCTGAGAGGGTCGGAAACAGGGACAGAACCTCCCGGTCCGGATCGCCCCCCATGAGCCGCACTTTCCTGCGGATGAAATCCGTGACAAGCACAAAATTCTCCATCACCTCTTCCGGTTTTTTGAACACTTCCCTGTTGATCCGCTGCAGGACCAGTTTCCTGGCCGGGGTTGTTACAAGAAATGTATCATTGATATGCCCGTTGCCAAACGGCCGGTATGTATAAGTCTGCCCCGCGGGCAGAAACTGCTCCAGAATCTGTTCCGGCTTCATCTCTGTCTCTCCTCCTGCTCCTTCCGGAGCCTGTTTTTCTTCGCAAAAGCTCTTTCCGTCTCTTTCCGCACATGACAGGCCTCTCAGCGCCGCGCCGTCATAAGGAACCCTCCTGCCTGCCGGGCCTGCCGCTGCATGCCCTGTACTGCCTGCCGGCGCTGCCGCAGACTTTGCGCTGCCGTGCGATCCGGAATTATTATCTCCTATCCGGGCCAAATAATCCAGAGAGAGAGCAGGAAAAATAAAAGCAATGTAAAAAAGGACAGGAGTCCCTGCTTTCACAAAGTCTCCTGTCCCCGGTCAGCTTTTTGGAAAATACACCGCAGCTTTTACTGCGCCGCGTAATCCGCCGCAGACTGGCCTGCGATCCGGCCGTATACGACGAAATCCGCAACCGCGGTTCCGCCGAGACGGTTCTGTCCATGTACACCGCCGGTGACTTCGCCTGCCGCGAACAGACCCGGAATTACTTCTCCTTCCGTGCTGATCACTTCCGCCGCGGAGTCAATCTCAACGCCGCCCATGGTGTGGTGCACGCCGGGCGTTACCTTCAGTGCATAGAAAGGAGCGGTATCCAGCGGATTGGCGAAGCTGGTGCGCGCATTCTCTGAAAGCATCGTATCCTCCCCTGCCTCAACGCAGGCGTTCCAGGCTTCCATGGTTGCCGCGAAAACTGCCGGGTCGGTGCCCATGGCTTCCGCCAGTTCCTCATAGCTCTCACCCATCACGGTGAAGCCCTTGTTGATGTATCCCTGGATAACGCTGGAGGCATCCGCCATCGCCTGGTCGATTACCAGCCAGACATAATCGGTTCCGGTTGCCGCCTGCTGCTCGATCTCAGCTGCGGAAACCTTGTCGCGGGTGGACACTTCATCATAGAAGCGCTCGCCATCCGCGTTGACCAGAATCGCTCCGTCGCCGCGCAGGCCTTCCGTAATCAGGGAAGCCGCGCCCGCATCGTCCACATGTACGGTCGGATGAATCTGGATCTGATCCATCTCTACGGTATTGGCTCCGACATCCTCTGCCGTAGCCATCAGGATACCCTGCCCCTGGGCGCCTGCCGCATTCGTCGTGCAGTAATCAACAAGGTCAGGACGGTATTCCGCGATCATGTCGAAGTTCGCGCCGAATCCGCCGGTGGCAAGGAGTACTGCCTTCGCGTTGACTGTGACGGTATTACCGCTCTTTCCGGCCGCCTCAACGCCGACTGCCTTCCCGTCCGCCATCAGGATCTTTGTAGCTGTGGTGTCGTAAAGGACATCGATTCCTTTTGCTTCAACATTTTCTTTCAGAATCGGCACAAGATAGGCGCCGACAGAGACAACCTTTCCGTCCGCGTCCACAGGCCTGTGGATTCTCTTGACGGAAGCGCCGCCGAACGCGCCGACGTTCTTGAGGTCCGCTCCGATGCTGCTGAGCCACTCGATGGCGTCCGCACTGCCTTCGCAGAGGGTATTGACCAGTTCCGGCTTATTGGTTCCGTGGCCGCCGATCATGGTATCAAGCTCCATCAGCTCGACAGAATCAAAATATCCTTCCGGATTCTTATTATAGGCGTCATACTGTTCCTGGACCGTCTGTGCAAGCTCCCTGATATAGGCAACCGTCTCTTCCGGTACGGATTCATCCAGGGCCTTTGCCAGAGCTTCCTCATCTGCCGCAGTGGCGAGGGTCTTCTCCACGCCGGCTGCTTCCGCGAATTCATTCTCGTCCTGGTAAGGCGTATCCGCTGCGTTCATGCCGCCGGTGGAACGGACCGAATTGCCGCCCGCCGCGTTCTGGGATTCCAGAATGATAACGGAAGCGCCCGCATCAGCTGCCGTAACAGCCGCGGTCATACCCGCGCCGCCTGCGCCGACGATGACAACATCCGCTTCCAGAACCATGTCTTCCGCTTCTGTCTCGGCGATCTCGACCTTCTCAAGATCATCCGGGCTGAGTCCTGCTTCCGCAAGCGCCGCAGTGGCAGCATCGATTATCGCCTGGCTGGTCACGGTTGCTCCGGAGATGCCGTCCACATCAAGGGAATTCGCGTCAACCATCTCAACAGGCATGGTCTCGATGGCGACGGAACCGATTCCGGGCGTCTCATCGGGTCCTTCCGCGAGAACGTCGGTAATCACGCCGGCCGAATCCAGTGTAAGCGTTACTGTGACATCTCCGCCAAGGCCCTGGGCGACGCCGGTGTAGGAACCTGCATAGTCCTCCTCCGGCAGTGCTTCCGCATATACGCAGGATGACATGGTCAGAACCACGGCAGCTGACAGTGCGGCCATCAGAATCTTTTTCATAATACCCTCCTGTTCATCAGATGAAAATTGCTTGAAACAAGTCCACTGTACCTGAGCGTCATTTTTTTGTCAATGGTTTTTCTTCCGGTCAGCCTGAACGTACCGTCCTGATGATCGGACAGGGGAAGTTCATCCCCTGTCCGCTTCCGCGATAACAGCGGGCATCCAGCAGCAGAGCTGCCTGATATCCGTCAGTCTTCAGATGCCTGGCAGACATTTGAGGGCTTTACCGCATAAAAAAAGACACCGCATACGCGATGTCCTTTAAGCAGGGGTACAAGGATTCGAACCTTGAAATGACGGAGTCAGAGTCCGCTGCCTTACCGTTTGGCTATACCCCTTTATGATGTCCGCCGCCGTAACTCTCAGCGACGAACATCATTATAGTAGAGTTCCGTCAGGAATGCAAGCACATTTTTCAAAAAAATTCTGTACGCTGTTCTGCTAAGGCAGCAAAGCTGCCAGGTGAAATATGCGGGCGGCCTGATGTGTGGAAGGCCCTGAACCGTTACTGCAAAAGCCGCTGCTGTCCACGGCCGCCTTAAAGATAAGTTCCGGTCCGACGTGCCTGCCGGAAAAGCAGACGCTTATCTGATTCCCGTCTCAGCAGCGCAGGCTCATCCGGAGCACGCGCTCCGCATCCTGCTGGAGGATGGCGCGGGTCAGGTGATAGGGATGGTTCTCATCCTTCAGCGCCTTCATGATATCATCGTAGTCCGGCTGGATCCCGGGCATGACCACATCATTGCCTGCCCGGATGCAGCCCGCCGCGGAGGCGCAGGGATGCTTCTCTCCTCTCGGTCCCATGCCGCCGGTTACCAGCCAGTCTGTCATGACAAAGCCGTCGAATCCCCACTCGTCCCGGAGGACATCCGTGACCAGGTCCCGCCTGCTGCAGGCGTGCTCCCCGTTGATCAGGTTGTAGGAGGTCATGAGCGTGCGCGGCTGCGAGGATGTCACGCAGATCTCGAAGCCTTTCAGGTAGATCTCGCGCAGCGCCCTTTCGCTCAGGAGGCTGTTGGAGAAGTAGCGGTTTGTCTCCTGGTTGTTGCAGCAGAAATGTTTGATGGTCGTGCCGCAGCCTTCATGCTTCTGGACGCCGTCGGTGATTGCCGCCGCGGTCAGTCCGCTGATCAGGGGATCTTCCGAAAAATACTCGAAATTCCGGCCGCACCTGGGATTTCTCATGATGTTCATGGCCGGGGCAAGCCAGAGGTTCACACCGAACAGCTCCATCTCCTCCCCGACGATGTCGCCGCATTTGCTGCACAGTTCATCATTCCAGGACTGGGCAAGAGCCGTGCCGATCGGAATGGCGGTGCAGTACTGATAAAAGACTTCATAATCTGCCGGCGCATCTTTCGCGGGGGCTGCCTTTTCCTCCTCCCCGCTTTCCTCTGCAAAGCTGAAATCCAGATTGCTGGTCAGGGCGATCGCGTTCTCCCCTTCCATCCGGTATTCCTGGCTCACCCTGAGCCCGGCGGGCCCGTCCGCCATGATGATCGACTCCACGCCCAGTTCCTCCAGGCGGCCGGTTGTCTCACCTGCGGCCCCCGCAACATGGAAGGAAGCATTGCCGATCACTTCCAGAAGATCCGCGTCCGGAGCGGCCGGCTTGAATGCGCCGACGCAGAGATAAGCCAGCTGTTCATCGCTGAGGGATCCGGTGAATTCTTCCATGGAGATCCGGCCCAGCAGGACATCCTCCAGGGATCCTGCCTTCCCTTCCATCTCTTCCGGAAGATCCGAGTAGTCAATCCCGAGTTCCCCGATGCGGTCTGCCCGCAGCCCGACCGTCACCGGCTCCGCAGGTCCGCTGATGCCCTCAGCCCTGTCCGTATAGCTGCCCAGTACAGCAGCCACCTTCTCCGGCTGCGGTTTAAGGTCCTCGAAGCCGCAGCTGCCGCCGACATTTTTAAGCTTCCAGGTCTCGACTTCTCTGTCCAGAACGAGCTTTCCGGCGACCACAGCCCGGTCGCTGTCCAAACCGGCCAGGATGGTATAGGTCCCGGCTTCCAGCACATAGGAGGCCTTCTCAGTATCATAGGAGGCCATGTCGGAAGGGCTGAAGAGCAGCTTCAGCACCTGGGAATCCCCGGGCGCCAGCTCATCTGTCTTGCAGTAAACCGCCAGCTCCTTTACCGGCTTGTCGAGCCTGCCCGCCGGCGCGCTGTAATAGAGCTGCACGACCTCCATGCCCGGCCGGCTTCCTGTGTTTTCTACTTCTACGCTGACCGCAATCTCCTCCTCATCCGCCTCAAAAGAGACGACCCGGGAGACAAATTCCGTATAGCTCAGGCCGTATCCGAAAGGATAGGTCTTTGCGGCCCCGAAGGAATCAAAGTAGCGGTAGCCGACATAGATTCCCTCCTTGTAAAGGGTATCATTCGGATCCCCGAAGCCTTCCGTGGACGGATAAGAGGCGATCGGCGCCCAGGTCATGGTCAGTTTTCCGGACGGATAGCTCTTCCCGAGAAGCACGTCCGCCAGGGCGTCTCCCGAGGGGGCCCCCAGCTGGCTCATCAGAAGAATATTCCCGACCTCCTTCTCCACGGGAGTAAGGTCGACCATGCCGCCTACATTCAGGATCAGGGCAAAGTTCTCATAAGCTCCGGCAAGGGTGAGAATATCTCTCACTTCCGTATCGCTCAGGCCGATATCTCCCCTGCCCTCCCCACGGTCATTTCCTTCTCCGGAAATTCTCGACAGGACATAGATGGCGCAGTCCGCCGTCAGATCAAGCGGAAGTTCATATTCGGGCTCCGGCATAACAGCGCCGAACGCCACCATAAAGATCGGCTGTCCGGTCTCCTCGGCAATTTTCAGCAGTTTTTTCTGAAACTGGGCGGAGGCGTCCTCCAGGACCCGGTCATAGCCGTCCAGCCATTCTTTCGATGTCAGTGTAAAGCCCGCGTTCTCCAGGCCTTTCTCCACCGTCACGAACTCCCTGCTGTTCACATCCCCCGACCCGGTACCGCCCTTGATCGTATGGCGGACGCCCCTTCCGAAGGCTGCGATCCTGCAGGGGCCTTCGAGCGGCAGCTTTCCATCCTTTTTCAGAAGCACCATGCACTCCGGCGCCAGAGCCCTCACCGCGCTGATGTGATCCCGCTCGAACTGCTGGACCTGGGGTGTATTGATTCGTCTCATAGTTTCAACCTCCTGTCTGCGCTAAAAATCTTATATCCCGGCGCTGTAACCATTTATTCAGATTATAGCATGAATATGTTCAGACAACATCCGGAATTGTAAAAAAGGACAGGGAGACCTTCATCCCCCTGTCCGGTTCTCTCAGAAGATATCCGCAGCCAGGCTGTGCCATCCCATCTCCGGAATATTTATTCGATTACTTTGATCCAGCCTTCCGGAGCCTCAAGGCGGCCCATCTGGATGCCGGTCAGGGTATCATACAGCTTCTGCGTTATCGGTCCCATCTTCTCCATGCCGCTCGGGAAACAGATCTCATCGCCGTGGTCATAGATCTTTCCGACCGGGGAGATCACGGCAGCGGTGCCGCACAGTCCGCACTCGGCAAAGTCCTTCACCTCGCTGAACAGGACCTCGCGCTCCTCGACCTTCATGCCAAGGATGTTCTCAGCGATCCAGACCAGGCTGCGGCGCGTGATGGACGGCAGAATGCTCGGGGACTTCGGAACAACCAGCGTGTTGTCCTTTGTGACGAAGATCACATTGGCGCCGCCTGTCTCCTCGACCTTTGTTCTGGTCGCCGGATCCAGGTAGAGATTCTCATTGAATCCCTCTTTGTGCGCATCCACGATCTGATACAGGCTCATCGCGTAATTCAGGCCGGCCTTGATATGGCCTGTACCGTGCGGCGCCGCGCGGTCAAAATCGGACACGCGGATCGTGATCGGCTTTGCACCGCCCTTGAAATAGGGGCCGACAGGCGTCGTAAAGGCGCGGAACTGATACTCATCCGCAGGCTTCACGCCGATAACCGGGCTGCTGCCGAACATATAGGGACGGATATAGAGCGTCGCGCCGGAGCCGTAGGGTGCGACCCAGTCCCTGTTTGCACGGACCAGTTCCACGATCGCGTCCACCCATTTGTCAACCGGATAGACCGGCATCTCAAGGCGTCTGCAGCTGTCAGCCATGCGCTGCGCGTTCAGGTCCGGACGGAAGCAGACGATCTGGCCCTTCTGGGTTGTATAGGCCTTCAGGCCTTCAAAACAGGACTGTGAATACTGCAGAACGCCTGCGCATTCACTGATCCTGACTTCATCATCATCCGTCAGGACGCCCTCATCCCAGGCACCGTTCTTATAGTTGGACACAAATCTCTTGTCTGTTTTGATATAACCGAATCCAAGAGAGGACCAGTCGATATTCTTCTTTTCTCCCATCCTAATCCGCCATCCTTTCCATCATCCTGCAGCTTTTCTTTAAAGCTATAGCATGCAGGAAAATAAGCCCGCCGGGAGCGGGACATCTTAACCTGCTCTGCCCCGCAGGGCCTTTTCCGTCCCCGCAGCGTCAGGCGGCGCACATGCGTATGCGGCGCCCATTGCGGCGGGAATAAATTCACAAAAGTGAGTTTACCACCTGAATATTTATGAGTCAATACAGGCTATGCCGAAAAAGTTCTGTTTTAACGCAGTATTATTATTTCTCAAGGGACTTCAGCGACATCTCCTCAAGAAGATCCGACTTGATCTGGAAGAGTCTGTCTGAAAGGTCGACGTACATCTCGTGAGGATTCACAAAACGCCTTGTCTCATCCCAGAGGGTCTCCTTTTCCTTCGAGCAGATATCCCGGATCTCCATAACGGACGGAGACTCATAGACGCACTCCCCTCCGACGAAGACCGGCACCAGGAGCTCGCGCATCTCATAGCTGCCGCCTTTGAGTTTTGTCTTCTTCCAGGTCTCCTTCGGGTCGAAGATAATCAGGTCTTTTTCCGGGTCGAAGCTTTCCCCGACCAGGCAGATCAGGTCGGCGCGGACTTTGTGGAATTCTCTGTCATAGATCCGGAATATCGTCTTGTTGCCGGGGTTGGTAATCTTTTCGGTGTTCTCGGAGAGCTTGATCTTCGGGATGAAATGGCCCTCGCTGTCCTCGATCGCGGCCAGCTTATAGACTCCTCCGAAAGCCGGCGTATTCTTCGATGTGATCAGGTTCGTCCCCACGCCCCAGGAATTGATCGCCGCTCCCTGGTTTTTCAGGGACTGGATCAGATATTCGTCCAGATCCGATGACGCCGCGATCGAAGCATCCGTAAATCCCGCCTCGTCCAGCATCTTCCTTGCTTTCTTGGACATGTAGGAAAGGTCTCCCGAATCCAGGCGGATTCCGTACCTGGTCAGCCTGATCCCTTCTTCTCTCATCTCCTTAAACACACGGATAGCATTCGGAACGCCGGAGCGAAGCGTGTCGTAGGTATCCACAAGGAGCACGCAGTTGTCCGGATACATGCGGGCATAAGTCCGGAAAGCCGTATACTCGTCCGGGAAGCTCATGATCCAGCTGTGGGCGTGGGTTCCAAGAACCGGTACGTCAAAGAGCTGGCCGGTCAGCACATTGGAAGTGCCGATGCAGCCGCCGATCACCGCAGCCCTGGCTCCGTAAGTTCCCGCATCAGGTCCCTGGGCCCGGCGCAGGCCGAACTCCATGATCGCGTCGCCCTTTGCCGCGTAGCAGACTCTGGCTGCCTTCGTGGCGATCAGGGACTGGTGATTGATGATATTCAGTATCGCCGTCTCCATCAGCTGGGCTTCCATGATCGGAGCCACCACCTTGACCAGCGGCTCGTGCGGGAAAACGACCGTTCCCTCCGGGATCGCGTAGATATCGCCGGAGAAGCGGAAATTGCGCAGATATTCCAGGAAATCTTCATCAAACACATGAAGGCTGCCAAGATACCGGATATCCTCATCGGAGAAGGTAAGACGCTTCACATAATCAATCACCTGGTCAAGGCCCGCGCAGACCGCATAGCCTCCGTTGTCCGGGTTCTTGCGGTAGAAGGCGTCGAACACGACTCTCTCATTCATCCCGTTCTTAAAATAGCCCTGCATCATGGTGAGCTCATAGAAATCTGTCAGAAGAGTAAGCTTCATTGTACTCATACAGGCACTCCTTATCGATTCCGCCCCGTACAGCCGAACCTTGCATACTGCTGTTCACAGCCCTTCACACATCAGTCCGCCTGCCATCCGTGCTGCGCACGTATGCCGCATCTTAGATGTTTCTGTCGGAGGCTGTGTGCAGAGTTCCTGCTTCAGCTGCCGCCATCTGTAAACAGCACGCCCGGAGGGCGCGCTGTCTGAGATTGCCGGAAAATACGGCGTTTATTTTCCGCTGGTGATAAATTCTTTGTAGATCGCACGGATGGACCGCTCAAAATCATCGTCGCGCACGCCGATGATGATATTCAGCTCGGAGGATCCCTGGTCGATCATCTTGATATTCACGCCGGCACCCGCAAGAGCGGAAAACAGGCGTCCCGCGGTACCCTGGGCATTCTTCATGCCGCGCCCCACGATCGCGATCAGGGCAAGGTCCGTCTCCAGGTAGATATTATCCGGATTGACCGCGCGGTGCAGACCCGCGATCACATCCTGTTCCTTATCGGCGAATTCCTCCTGGTGTACCAGGACGGAGAAGGTGTCGATCCCCGACGGGGTATGTTCGAAGGAGATCCGGTTTTCCTCAAAGACCTGCAGCACCCTGCGGCCGAAACCGATCTCGGAGTTCATCATCGCCTTGTCGATGTTGATCGCGCAGAAGCCTTTCCGGCCTGCCACGCCGGTGATCACATGCCGGGGGCTCCGCACCGTGGATTCCACGATCATCGTACCCGGATCGCCGGGACGGTTGGTATTGCGGATATTGATGGGAATCGCCTCCGAACGCACCGGGAATATGGCGTCCTCGTGAAGCACGGAAGCGCCCATATAGGAAAGCTCTCTCAGCTCGCGGTAGGTGATCGTCTCGATGGTCTCCGGATTGTCCACAAGATGCGGATCTGTCACGAGACATCCGGACACATCGGTCCAGTTCTCATAGACATTGGCACGCACCGCCCGGGCGATGATGGAGCCCGTGATATCGGAACCGCCGCGTGAGAAGGTCTTGATGCTCCCGTCCG
>DGHP01000003.1:0-686 GCA_002392705.1 Lachnospiraceae bacterium UBA3845
GCGCTGCGGCTTGCCCATGCGGATGCGGGCGGAGCATCCCTCTCTCAGGTATTTTCATCTGAAGGGGCAGAGACGTATGACGCTGCGGATACAGAGGAAGAGGAAAACTCCGGACAGTGCAGTCTTATTTATCTTGCCGCCATGAACCCTGCCGGCCGGGAGGGCCGGATGCGCGTGAAGCACCACAGGGCGATGCGCAGAGGAAAAGGCTTTCGTACAATCGAAAGACAGAGGCAGCTGACCGCTATTCCGGAGAAAGAGATCCTGGGCAGAACAGTGCTGGTGGAGGATCTGTCAAACCTGATCTCGAATGAGCTCTTCACCGGAGAGAATCCTGCCGGGGGAGCATGCGGCCAGGGTACGGAGGCGGGGGATGCTTTTCTGTCCCCGAAGGCCGGGCGTGCCTGCACTGAGATCCGCGAAGGGATTCTCTATCTGGCTTCCCGGGCGGAGCATCTGATTCTGGTGATGAATGAGATCTTTTCAGACGGAATCCGCTATGACCCGCAGACGGATCAGTTTCTGCGCGCGGCGGGAATGCTGAACCGGGAATTTGTATCCCGGGCGGATCTTTCATTTGAAATAGTGTTCGGTATCCCTCTGATTCTGAAGGGGGACAGGGAGGCTGCCAAGATGCTGCTGCAGCCGCCTGCAGACAGATAAAGAAAACAAATAAAGAACACAAA
>DGHP01000003.1:742-8440 GCA_002392705.1 Lachnospiraceae bacterium UBA3845
ACAAATAAAGAACACAAAGAACACAAAGAACACAGAAGCAGAAAAGGCCTTCCGTATCCTGAACCGGACGCGGAGGGCATTTTCATTTTCTGCCTTCATCTGCTGCCGTTACATTTTGTGCTGACACGGTGTCTGTCAGGGCGCCGGATCCATGTATTATAATGCCGCCAGGGGCAGGCTGACGCGGTGTCTGTCAGGAGCAGCCTGTTCCCGGCATCTGAGACAGGCGGAAGGTCTGCTGCCGGATGAGGGACAAATTCACAGAATATACATGGAATGTCTGAAGAAGCAGGCATGGAACCGCCGGGCGGAATCCGTATAATAGACAGGAAGCCGGTCCAGGCACTCCATATGGGTGCAGGGAAAGATTTCCGGATTCTCAGCTGAAAATGCTGAAGCATAGAAGATGCGGCATGCGTCCGCAGTACGGATGGCCTGCTCTGTACGCTATTGCACTAAGCAGCAAAACTGCCGGCTGGAATATGCGGGCGGCCTGATGTGCGGAGGGCACTGAATCGAGAAACGAGGAAACAGAATCATACAGAAACAGAAATAAGAGAAGCATTTCCGGACTTCCCGGCGGACGATCTGATCCGGAAGAGGGGAGAAAAAAGGAAATCAACAGAAAAGGAATCAATATAACAGAAAGGAAAGGGCAAAAATGAATATGAAGAAGGGATTATGCGCATTGCTTGCAGCAGCGATGCTGGCTTCTTCCGCCGCGGCATACGCGGGAGAAGCCCTGAATGAGACGAAAGAGGCGCAGATCTTTACAGAGGCAGATCAGGAGCCGGTTCCGGGACAGAAGGATCTGTCTGCCGGACAGTTTACGGCGGAAACGATACAGCTTCCGAACGGAAACAGTGCTCTGGTACATTCTGATAATGGCAGAGTCTATTTTGTAGAAGGAAACTGCAGCTCAGCTCCTGTGAAGAATATGGAGGACGCGGAAAAAGTGCTTTCCTCCCTGACGGGTCTTCTGGGAGGAGATGACCAGATCCAGTTCGAACCCTGGCGCATGGTCACAGACCCGGCCGGCAACTGTTACTATATATTCTTCCAGATGTACGCGGACACAACCGTTTCCGGCGGGGCAGTCAAGATCATCACGGATGCCGATGGAAATATGCTTGGAATGACCTGCAGCATGGAAACGGAGCTTCCGGAGGTTGAAGCGGCAGAGGGAATCAGCGCTGAGCAGGCGGAAGAGATAGTACGCGAACATGCAGAGGAGAACGGGGAAATGCTTCCGGAGATTCTGGAAGGCATGACCACGAAGATCATTCTTCCGGTGAACAAAGACCTGGATCCCTATTCGGAGGAGGAGAAAGAGGAGAGCCGTTTTGTCTGGGCTGTATACAGCAATAACAGCAGGGAAAACCATGAGACCGGTTCTGATCTTCCTTACCTTGCGCACTATGTGACAACCGGCGGTGAATACCTTTACAGCCTGCCCACTATTATGCCGGGCGATGAAGCTGCGGAAGCCGGCTATGATGCTTCCTACGTGTTCGAATTCATGGAGCCGGCAGAATACAGCGGCACTGTAATGCTCGCAGACGGAAGCGAAAAGGAAATCAATATCGATCTGATGCGCGACAGCAGGACCGGGATGTATTACCTGGGCAATATCGAGCGGAGGATCGCGGTGGCGGACTGCTACGAATTCCTTTACAACCAGGGCAGCGTTGTCATGGAAGCAAGTCCGGACAACAGCGGCTGGGATGAAAACTGCCTGCTCGCTCTTTACAACTACTGCCGTGCCTGGGATTATTACAATGAGATCGGATGGAATGGCGGAGACGGATTCGGAACGCCGATCATGATCCTGAAGGATTTCTGTGATGAAGATCATACCCCGATCGACAATGCCGCCTATGCAGGGCGTTATTACGGCTGGCAGCTGTTTCTTTCCAGTTCGGCCAACCAGCTCAGCCAGTGCCTGGATGTGCTGGGACATGAATTCACGCACTGTGTGACAGGCTCCGTTATGACCTATAACGCATACATGAACGACTACGGCGCGATCAATGAGGCTATCAGCGACATCCAGGGAAATATCTGCGAAAAGATGTATGAAATGGATGATGATCCGGAATGGCGGCTCGGGGAGGACATCGAATCAATCCGAAGCATGAGCAGCCCGCGGGATTATCAGCAGCCTGAATATACCTGGGACGTCTATTATATGCCCGAGGTTCAGACGCCCACGGACCTCAATGACCGCGGCGGCGTACATTCCAATTCCTCCCTGCTCAACCACATCGCCTACCGCCTCTGCGAAGACGGCGGAATGACGCTGGATGAAGCGCGCAGCTTCTGGTTTGCGACAGACTGCACGATGGTGCCGGGTACGGATTACCGCCAGCTGAGTGAGCTGCTCCCCTGGGTGCTTGGCAATCTGGGAATGGATCAGTATCAGGAAGCCCTTAAGGAGGCAATCGCCTATACCCGTATCGGATCGAAGGAGATGCCGGAAAACTTTGAAGAGGACCAGGCCCTTGTAACCCTGACCCTCCCGGATTCCGAGAACTTCAATGATGGCAACTGGGGACTTTTCATCCTCAGCCTTGACACAGATAAAGTCCTTAGGAATATCGGCGATCTTTTCAGCGGCGCGGAAGAATATAAGGATGCGCTTCCGGATCTGATTCAGATCCTGGCGGACGATCTTCTCTTCTCTAAAGACGGCGGTGAGCAGGATACGGAAGAAACAGAGGCTGAAGAGGAAGCTGACAGCTTCATCGCAGATCTTCTCAGCAGCATCTTCTCTGAGCAGGAGACCGAAGGAGAAGAGACCTTCTTTGAGGAAACCGAAGGAGAAGAGCTCCTTCCGAAAGAGACAGAAGGAGAAGAGTTTCTCCCGGAGGAGACTGAAGGAGAGGAGATACTGCAGGAGGAACAGAGAGAGGACGATGATATCACCGGAACAGGCGACCTGACTTATGATCTGGCGGTATGGGCAAAGAAATATCTGGGCAGCGCGCTCTTTTTCGGACAGGGTTCCGCCGGTGACGATGGCCATACCATCCGTATGGTCAGCCGTCCGGGCCTGA
Source organism: Lachnospiraceae bacterium UBA3845 (assembly GCA_002392705.1). Taxonomy (GTDB): domain Bacteria; phylum Bacillota; class Clostridia; order Lachnospirales; family Lachnospiraceae; genus Porcincola. The sequence continues at coordinate 3,799 of DGHP01000003.1, forward strand.
CGATTCCGGTTCTGGTCAGATTTGAAACGAAACCGGGATCCATGCAGCCGAAGTCCCTGGGGCTGGGTGTCTACATCTTTGACAACTGGATCGATCTGGGCGAAGTTGCAGAGCTTTTCTTTGATCCGGAACTTCTTGAACAGACAATTTCAGAGGACAGCGGGAACCTGTCGGTCTTTGGCTTAAATCTTGATCTGCTGGTCTGGATGAAAGACCTGTTTGAGAACAGAGATAAGATCTTCTTCAGAATGGAAGGCGGAGAGATCAATGAGATCCCGTCGGAAGGAATTGAGAATCTGACCATTCTTGATGAAGAAACGGTCGATGATATAATAAAAGTCTTTGAGGAGGCCATAGAGGCTGAAGCAGGGACGGAATACGAAGCGGACGAAACGGAAGCTGAATAAACGGAAAGGTCTTTTTTAAGGGTGTCCCCGGGAAATCAATCCCGGGGATGCTTTTTTATCCGGGAACCGGGAAGAGCAGGCATGTTCTCCATGAATACGCGCCGGGAACAGGGAAACACTGTCTGAAGTCAACTGCTGTCTGGTACTCTCTATGAACATGTGCCGGGAACTGAGAACTTTCTGTGGTGAAATGGGAGGGATTGTGTTAAGATGTATGAGGCTATTTATGTCCTGAAACCGGACTTTCTCTGAGCGTCCCACGGAATACAGGATTCTGTCTGTTTCAGGGGACGATAAAGAATGCTTTCCGGTCTGTGAGAAGGATGAAATCTATGAATGGGGGTCAGGCACAGATGAAGAGATGGTGGGAGACCTGCCTGGTTGCATTTTCCATGTATTCCAGAATTCCCGTTCCCTTTGTTGCGTGGAATGATGAAAATATGAAGTACGCAGTATGCGCTTTTCCGCTGATCGGACTTGTGATCGGATTCCTGGAATGGATCTGGTCCGCGGCTGCGGTCCATGCGTCTTTCAGTCCGTCGCTGAGGGCGGCAGGGCTTGTCGTGATTCCGATTCTCGTAACGGGAGGCATCCATCTGGACGGCCTTCTGGATACGGCGGATGCGGAGGCTTCGCATCTGGACAGGGAGAGGCGCCTTGAGATCATGGAGGACAGCTGCAGCGGTGCTTTTGCCATCATCTGCTGCGGTGCCTACCTGCTTCTTTCTTTCGGTGTGTTCAGCCAGCTGCCTCAGGAACGGATGCCCCAGCTTCTGATTGTATTTCTGGTAAGCAGAAGCCTGTCCGGCTATGCGCTCCTGAACTTTGATAAAGCCAAAGACAGCGGCCTGCTGAAGACTTTTTCGGATGCGGCCATGAATTACCGTGCCTCCCGCATACTGACCGGATTCCTTGCCGGAGCGGCGCTGGTAATGATCCTGACGGCCCCGGGACCGGGTTTTGCCTCCTGTATCGCAGCCGGACTCTGCCTTTTCATTTACCGCCGCAGGTCCTATAAGATCTACGGAGGAATCACGGGAGATCTTGCCGGAGCTTTTCTATGTCTGACAGAACTGGCGATGGCTTTCTGCCTGGCGGTGTTCTGACCGGAAGAGACTGCGGTCTGACGGATCTTTTGAGGCGGAAACAGTGGCTGTGTACGGCGGGCGCCGGGCAGTAAGAATTGGAGCAGCAGGATGATACTGATTGTGGGAGGGGCCTACCAGGGAAAACTGGATTTTGCCCTCAGCCTGACGGCATACCGGAAAGAAGATTATGCCGACGGAAAAAGCTGCAGCCTGGAAGAATTGAAAGAGGCCAGGGGCGTATCTGATTTTCATGAATTTGTGCGCAGGGAACTGGAAGACGCCGGCAAAAAGCGGCAGATACCCGGGCAGGACGGCATCGCCGGCAAAAAGCGGCAGCTGCCCAGTCCAGGCAGCAGTTCCGGGGAGGACCTTCCGGAGCGTGAAGCTGATTTTACCGGTGCTTTTGCCCGGAGACTGGCCGGTGCGCTGATCAGAGAGAATCCGGACCTGGTCATCATCGCGGATGAGATCGGCTGCGGAATCATTCCGATGGATGAAAAAGAGCGGATCTACAGGGAATGCGCGGGACGCGTCTGCACGGAGCTTGCGGCCTTCAGCGGGAAAGTCTACCGGGTCAGCTGCGGAATAGGAGTTCTGATCAAAGGATGATAAAAATACTCTGCCTGATCCGCCACGGGATGACGGCGGGCAATCAGAGAAGCAATTATATCGGAGGCAGGACGGATGAAAGTCTGTGCCCGCAGGGCGCGGAACTGCTGAAAAAGAATGTATATCCGCCTGCGGAATATCTCTTCCTGAGTCCCATGAAGCGCTGCATGGAGAGCGCCCGGATCCTGTATCCGGACCTGATCCGGGAAGGCTGCTTCGAGATCTGCGAGGGGTTCAGGGAATGTGATTTCGGCCGCTTTGAAGGCCGTTCCTGGCAGGAGATGAGCGGGGAAAAGGAGTATCAGGACTGGATCGACTCCGGCGGGATGGGAAAATTCCCGGGAGGGGAGGATCCGAAGGATTTCATTAAGCGCTGTGCTGATGCCTTTGAAGACTGCGCGGACCGTTTCCTTCACAGTCCCGGAATGCCTGACAGAGCAGCGGCACTGGTTCACGGCGGAACGATTATGAGCATCCTGTCCGTTTACGGAGACAGGAGCAAAGCCTATTATGACTGGCATGTGCCCTGCGGAGGCGGTTTCACGCTGCAGTTTGACAGGGAACTGTGGGAGAAGGGCGGCGGAATCCAGAGCGTGGAAAAGCTGCTGCTTATCGGAGACAGTGTGAAAGAAGCGGAAGAATCCGCAGGACTGAACGGCAGATGACAGACAACATGGATAAAAATACTGATACGCAACAGTCTCTGTGAGAGTTTCTGAGGGGGTAAAATGATCGCATATCTGAGGGGGAGAGTCGCTGCTGCCGGGGAAGGCAGGGCGGTGATAGAAGTCGGGGGAGTTGGTTTTCAGCTTTTTATCAGCAGCAGGGATCTGGCCATTCTGCCTTCCGTGGGAGAGGAAGTATTAATTCATACTTATCTGTCCGTCAGGGAGGATGCCATGCTGCTTTACGGTTTTCTTTCGGAGGACGATCTGGAAGTTTTCCGGCTGCTGATCGCTGTGCCGGGGGTAGGACCGAAGGGCGCTCTCGGGATTCTGGGCGCCATGAGTGCCAACGATATCCGTTTCGCGGTCTTCTCGGATGATGTGAAGGCTCTGTCTGCCGCTCCGGGGATCGGCAAAAAAACAGCGCAGAAGATGATCCTGGAACTGAAAGACAAGCTGAAGCTTGAGGACGCACTGGCGCATGCGGCGGAGGAATCCATCCCGCCTGCGGACCAGACTGCCGGCTCCGGGGGAAACGTCGATGTCTCGGACGCGGTTCAGGCGCTGGTCGCTCTGGGCTATTCCGGCTCGGAAGCCCTGCGGGCGGTAAAGAAGGTGAAGATAGAGGAAGGGATGGGCACACAGGAGATACTGAAAAATGCCCTCCGTTTTATTGGACTGTAGGATCCCTGCAGACAGGCATATTTACCGGATTGCAGGATTCCTGCAAAAGGCATGTTTACCGGAATGCATGATTCCTGCAGACAGGCATGTTTACCGGATTGCAGGATCCCTGCAGAAAGGCATATCTACCTGTACGGAAGAGCACTTTGAGCGGATGGAGAATCAGAAGGGGATCATTTATTTCAGATTACAGGATATGAGATGGCAAAGAGGATAATCACTACAGATGAGACTGAGGAAGATCTGAAACTGGAACCAAGTCTCAGGCCTCAGCTCCTGGACCAGTATATCGGCCAGGAGAAGGCAAAAAAATCACTGAAAATATATATCAAAGCGGCGAAGGACAGGGGAGAGAGTCTGGATCATGTTCTTTTCTACGGTCCTCCGGGGCTTGGAAAAACAACGCTGGCCGGGATTATAGCCAATGAGATGGGCGTCAATCTGAAGGTGACGAGCGGTCCGGCGATCGAGAAGCCGGGAGAGATCGCGGCAGTGCTCAACAGTCTGAATGAGGGGGACGTTCTGTTTGTGGATGAGATCCACAGGCTGAACAGGCAGGTGGAGGAGGTCCTGTATCCTGCCATGGAGGATTTCGCGATCGATATCATGATCGGGAAAGGCGCTGCCGCCCGTTCGATCCGGCTGGATCTTCCCCGCTTTACCCTGATCGGTGCAACCACGAGGGCGGGGCTTCTGACAGCGCCGCTCAGGGACCGTTTCGGAGTGATTCATCACCTGGAGTATTATACAGAGGAAGAGCTGCAGACGATTGTCCTGCGCTCCGCCAATGTTCTGGGCGTGGAGATCAATGAGCAGGGCGCGCTGGAGATCGCGAAAAGATCCCGCGGGACGCCGAGACTGGCCAACCGCCTGCTGAAGAGAACCCGTGATTATGCCCAGGTCATGCATGACGGGCGAATCACCGATGAGGCGGCCAGAGAGGCCCTTGATTTTCTGGATGTGGATCCGATGGGACTGGACAATCTGGACCGGGAGATTTTGAATACCATGATTGACAAGTTTCAGGGAGGCCCGGTGGGGCTGGATACCCTGGCGGCCGCCATAGGAGAGGATTCCGGAACCATCGAGGATGTCTATGAACCGTATCTGATCAAGAACGGGTTTCTGGTCAGGACGCCGAAGGGACGCGCAGTCACGGATCAGGCCTATCTTCATCTGGGACTGGCAG
>DGHP01000003.1:8576-18697 GCA_002392705.1 Lachnospiraceae bacterium UBA3845
CGTCCGGCGCGCAGGGCAGTCTTAAGTGAATATGGAAGCAGACGGGGAGGTTATATGACCTGACCGGCAGTATAAAGGGGAGTCTGAGAGTGCAGTACAGGGGGCAGCTGATATGGAAAAGAAAAATGTAACGCAGGTAGTCATCGACGGGAAGATCTACAAGCTCGGCGGTTACGAGAGTGAGGAATACCTCCACCAGGTGGCTTCCTATCTGAATAACAAGATCACGGAACTGAAGAGCCTGGACGGTTATCACCGCCTTCCCGCGGCCATGAAAAGCCTGATGCTGGATCTGAATACCGCGGATGATTATTTCAAGGTGAAGAAGCAGGCGGACCGTCTGGAAAATGAAATGTCCGACAAAGACCGGGAACTCTATCAGATCAAGCATGAGCTGGTGTCCCTGCAGGTGAAGCAGGAGGACGCGGCAAAGCAGATTCTGTCCTACAGGGAGGAGATCTCGGATTATCAGAAGCGCATCGTGGAGCTGGAGACCCGGCTGCACCATATGACCAGCGGCGCGGGGATTCCGGCAGGAGATCCCGGAGCGGAGGAAGAGAAGACGGAGGCGGCAGAGACTGCCGTGAAGGCGGAGGCGCCTGCTGAAGACAGTTTTGCAGCTTCTGCACAGCAGGAGAGCTGGACCGAACGCTATTCGCAGGCTGTGACGGAAGGCGCTCAGGAAGAGGAGACGGCACTGCCGTCCGCTTTTTTTGCAGAGAGCGTTTCCGGCAGCAGCCCTGATATCATATCTGACAGCGGCGCGGAGGAAGCGGACGGAGAGATTTCCCTGACAGAAGCAGGGGAAACTGACGGATCCGGCAGGGAAAACGGGAAAGAAGCCGCTGCCGAAAAGCGTGCGTCATGGCCGAACCGGAACAAGGGAAAGAATAAGAAGAGGCGCTGAGTTTGAATCAGAATATTGAACTGCTGTCTCCCGGCGGAAGCCCGGAGGCGATCAGGGCGGCCGTCAATGCGGGAGCGGACGCGGTCTATGCCGGCGGATCCAGGTTCGGCGCCCGGGCCTATGCGGACAATCCGGACGAGAAAGGGCTGATGGAAGCCCTGGATTACTGCCACCTGCACGGGACAAAGCTTTATATTACGGTCAATACCCTGTTAAAGGAACAGGAGCTGACAAAGCAGCTCTATGAGTTTGTCGCTCCGCTCTATGAGCGGGGTGTGGACGCCGTGCTGGTGCAGGATATGGGGGTGTTTCGTTTCCTGAAACGCGAATTTCCCCTTCTTCCCCTGCATGCCAGCACCCAGATGACCATCACGGGCCCGGACGGAGCGAAGCTGCTGGAGGAGATGGGCGCTGCCAGGGCAGTGCTCTCGAGGGAACTGTCGCTGGAGGAAATCAGGCAGATTCACCGCTCCTGCGGGATCGAGCTGGAAACCTTCGTGCATGGAGCCCTGTGTTACTGCTACTCCGGCCAATGTCTGATGAGCAGCATGATCGGAGGCAGGAGCGGAAACCGGGGCAGGTGCGCCCAGCCCTGCAGGCTTCCCTGGAAACTGCTGGAGAATGGGAAAGACAGGAATGAGAAAGACAGGCGGGAGAAATATCTTCTGAGCCTGAAGGATATCTGTACCCTGGATCTGCTTCCGGACCTGTACGATGCCGGCATCACATCCCTGAAAATCGAGGGACGGATGAAGCGGGCAGAGTACGCGGCGGGTGTGACATCCATTTACCGCCGTTATCTGGATTTATACAGGGAGAAGGGACGGGGAGGATACCGGGTCGACCCGGAGGACCTGCGCGCCCTGATGGATCTCTACAACCGGGGCGGCTTCTCTGAAGGATATTATGAGACCAGAAACGGTCCCTCCATGATGTCGATGAACCAGCCGAACCACTGCGGCACGAAGGCTGCCGTCATTCAGGCCGGGGGACGGCTGAAGGCGGAAGAGGATCTTTTCAGCTCTGACAGGCTGGAATACGGGGACAGGGAATTTACTCTGGACCGGGATGTTCCGAAAGGGGATTTTTTCCGGCTGAAGGGGCTGAGGGACGCAAAGGAAGGGCGGGCTGTCATGCGCACGCGCGCCCAGAGACTGCTGGACGGACTGAAAACAGCGTATCTGGATACGGAAGCGAGGATTCCGGTATCAGGGCGCATCTGCCTGCATCCGGACAGACCGCTGTCTCTTACTGTGTGGACCGGGGAAAATGCGGCCTGCGTACAGGTGCAGGGCGCCATTGTGCAGCATGCGCTGAAAAAACCGCTGGATGCGGATACGGTTGAGCGGCAGATCCGGAAGACCGGCGGAACGCCTTATGTATTTGAAAAGCTGGATCTGGAGATGCCGGAGGAAGTCTTCTGCCCTGTCGGGGATCTCAACACCCTGCGGAGGGAAGCACTGGATCTTCTGACTGAACAGATTCTGGCCTCCTGCAGAAGGGAAGCTGTAGAAAGTACGGCTGCTTCCAGTCCGGATACTCTCTCCGGGCCGCAGCAGACGACAGTTTCAGGCGGCAAGGAGGCGGCAGCCGGGCAGCAGCGAATGACAGTCAGCTGCCAGGTCCGCAGTTATGAACAGCTGCTGAAATGCCTTTCCTCTGATCTGGTGAAGGAACTTTACCTGGACTGCGCCATGTTTTCCGATGAGCAGGTCCCCCCGGTGAAAAAAGTCATGGATGCCTGCAGGCAGGCACAGAAAGCAGTTTTTCTCGTACTGCCGCCGATCTGGAGAATCGATACGGAAAAGACCTTTGACCGGCTTTTCCCGCCGCAGACTCTGAGAGCGTACGACGGGATCGTACTGAGAAGTTTCGACCAGCTTAAGAGGCTGAAGGACTGGAACTGCCCGCAGGTGATTGCGGACGCCGGCCTTTACAGCTGGAACAGGGAGGCACGGGAATTCCTCCGCCTGGCAGGCGTGACACGCGATACGCTTCCTTATGAGTGCAGCTTAAAGGAATGGAGGGAGCGGGGGACGCAGGACAGCGAGTGCATCATTTACGGTAGAATTCCTCTGATGGTCACGGCCCAGTGCCTGAAGAAGAATACATCCGGCTGCACAAAAAAGAGTACCGTGATGACGCTCACGGACCGCATGAAGGCCGCTTTTCCGGTGAGAAATGAGTGCGCCTTCTGCTGCAACATGATCTACAATTCGGTTCCTCTGGAGCTGATCTCTTTTTCACAGGAACTTCTGAAGCTTCCGCTCCGCTCCCTCAGACTCAGCTTTACGACAGAATCGGGCCTGGAGACAGAGCAGGTGCTCAGGGCCGCGGTAGACATGCTGGAACCGCTTCTGGCAAGGACCCGGGAGAACAGCGGCCTTCAGCAGGCGGGAGCGGACCTGCCTGCAGCTCCGGCAGGGGCGGAGGAGGAAGAAAGCGCTTCGGGAAGCAGGTCAATCGGGCATCGCGGCCTGCCGGAGCAGGTTACGCGGGGACATTACAGGAAAGGGGTGGAATAGCGCTTTGAGTCTGACCAATCTGACCAGTCTGGTTCATACTCTGACCACTGCCGCGCAGTATCTGATTATTGCGCTGATGCTGGTCTATACCATCCAGAGCTACACTGTTTTCCGGCGTCCGGACCCGGAGGCCAGGGAGCGGGTTTTCCTGAGACAGAATCTGTCCATGTTTGCCATTCATTTTCTGGCGTTCGCTTCCATGTTCCTGAACACGATGCAGTTTGACCTTCTGATCTTTTACGGAGCCCAGGTGATCTATCTGCTCTTTACGCTGGTTCTGCTGCGCAATCTGTATCCGAGGGCGTCCAGAAGCCTGATCAATAATATGTGCATGCTGGAGACGGTCGGTTTCATCATGCTGACGCGTCTGTCCTACGACCTTTCGATCCGGCAGTTTCAGATTGCCTGCGCGGGTACGGCGATCGCAGTGCTGATCCCCTTTATTGTACGGAAGCTTCATGTGCTGACCCGGATGACCTGGGCTTATGTTTTTGTCGGAATCGGGCTTCTCGGACTTGTGATGGTTGCCGCCCGTTCCACCAATGGCGCGAAGCTGGCGATTACGGTCGCAGGCTTCAGCTTTCAGCCTTCCGAGTTTGTTAAAATTATCTTTGTTTTTGCTGTAGCGGGACTTCTCTCGGAGGAGCACAGTTTCCGGAGAGTAGTGATTGCGACGGTGCTTGCCGCGGTGCATGTGCTGATCCTGGTCCGCTCTACCGACCTTGGATCCGCGCTGATCTTTTTCCTGGCCTATCTGGTTATGCTTTTTGTGGCCACCAGAAACCCCTATCTGGTTCTGATGGGGATTCTGGCCGGAGCGGCAGCTGCGGTCGCGGCTTATTTCCTCTTTGCCCATGTGCGGGTCCGCGTGCAGATCTGGCAGGATCCATTTAAGGACTATGCCGGGACCGGCTATCAGATCTGCCAGTCGCTTTTCGCGATCGTGGCGGGAGGCTGGGTCGGGACGGGACTTGGAAAAGGAAGTCCCGGCGCCATACCTTATGTGCAGGAAGATTTTATGTTCAGCGCCATCCTCGAGGAACTGGGCGGGATCTTCGGAATCTGCCTGATTCTGGTGTGCATGAGTGTTTTCATCATGGTTGTAAACGTCGCCATGCAGCTGAGAAACCGTTTTTACCGGCTGGCGGCGATCGGACTTGGAAGCATGTACGCGATCCAGGTCTTTCTGACGATCGGGGGCGGCATAAAGCTGATCCCCATGACCGGCGTTACGCTTCCGCTGGTCAGCTACGGAGGGAGTTCGGTCCTGAGCACGCTCGCCATGTTCGCGATTGTGCAGGGCCTGTATATGCTCAGAAGCGATGAGGTGAAGGAAAATGCGCCAGAGAAGAGATTCATCCAGCAGAGGACCGGTCCGGATCAGACAGGTCGAGCTTAATGAGCCGCAGCAGCGGTTTTCGCCGGACCGAAGGCACAATACCGAGCTTGTGATTCTCACATATGTTTTCGCGGCCATGTTCCTGCTGCTGATCGGATATCTTGTCTATATCGATGTTTTTATGGCGGACGAGCTTCGGAGCAATCCCAACAATACAAAGAAGGATTCCAGCTCGGCCAATATCATCCGGGGCAATATCGTCACGGAGGACGGCGTGGTCCTGGCAACAACCAATATCGACGGAGACGGAAGGGAGACCCGCTCCTATCCCTATGAGAATATCTTTTCCCATGTGATCGGATATGCCTCCAACGGAAAAGCCGGCCTGGAGGCGGAAGAAAACTACGAACTTCTGACCTCCCACAGCTCGCTGCTTTCCCAGCTGCGTCTGAATGACGACGGCGAAAAGGTGCAGGGAGACAGCATCGTGGTGACTCTGGATGCAAAACTGCAGCAGACGGCTTATTACGCCCTCGGTTCCTACCGGGGCGCGGTCGTGGTCATGGAGCCGGATACCGGCAAGATTCTCGCCATGGTAAGCAAGCCTGACTTCAATCCGAACACGATCTCCGAGGAATGGGAGTCCATGGTCTCGGACGACAGTTCCAGCGCCCTTTTAAACCGTGCGACCCAGGGGCTTTATCCGCCCGGATCCACCTTTAAGATGATTACGGCCCTGGCCTATCTGAGGGAGCATCCTTCCGACTACGATCAGTTTTCCTGGGACTGCCAGGGGTCGCTGACCCAGAACGAGGTCACCATCACCTGCTATAACGGTGAGTGGCACGGGCAGGAGAGCCTCGGGAGCGCATTTGCCAATTCCTGCAACACTGCTTTTGCCGAGATCGGCCTGGAACTGGATAACAAAGAACTCAGGAAAGCGGCGGAGGATTTCCTTTTCAACAATTCCCTGCCTACGGGAATGCCTCATTCCCGGAGCGTATTTTCACTGGATAAAGATTCATCCGTCGGGGAACAGATGACGACGGCGATCGGCCAGGGGGATACGCTGGTGACGCCTCTTCATATGGCCCTTATCACTGCTTCCATCGCCAACGGAGGCGTGATGATGCGGCCTTACTATGTGGATCATGTCGAGACCTATGACGGCGATGTGGTTACGAAGAATGATCCGTCCGTTTATAAAAAAATCCTGACGCCGGACGAAGCCGGGGTCCTGACAGAGTATATGGAATCCACGGTAAACTCCGGGACGGCCTACGCCCTTTACGGAAACGGATACTCCTGCGCGGGGAAGACCGGGTCCGCGGAGTATACGAGAGACGGCGTGACAGGGACGCATTCCTGGTTCTGCGGCTTCGCGGACACAGAGGAACCGGATATTGTGGTCGCTGTGATCGCGGAGGACGGGGGAACCGGATCCTCCACGGCAGTTCCGATCGCGAAGCAGATATTTGACACTTACTATTACGGATGATTATGTTTTCTGCTGAGCGGCGGGCAGCGGGCAGCTGTTTCTTCTGTATGGCAGGCAGCGGGCAGCTGTTTCTTCTGTATGGCAGGCAGCGGGTAAAGAGAAGAATCTGCGGCAGGCGGAAGGATATTTCGCTTTAAGGTGGATAATTCCAATGGAATGAGTTATACTTTTGACAGTTCAGATTCATGTAACAGTTCAACACACCTGGTGCTGGACAGCTACGGTTTCTATATATAGATTCACTCTAAGCACAGACCAGGAGGGTTTGTAATGATAGAGGCAACGAGCTGTGGCGGAGTGGTGATTTACCGGGGGAAAATCCTGGTTCTTTACAAGAGCTACCGGAACCGGTATGAAGGCTGGGTTCTTCCCAAGGGAACAGTCGAAGACGGAGAACAGTTTTACGAGACGGCCCTCAGGGAAGTCCGGGAAGAGACCGGCGCAAAGGCACAGATAATCCGCTACATCGGCAAGAGTCAGTATTCCTTCAATGTCCCGCAGGATACCGTGGAAAAAGTGGTCCACTGGTATCTGATGCTGGGGGAAAGCTACTACTCGAAGCCACAGAAAGAAGAATATTTTGTTGATTCGGGATTCTATAAGTATCACGAGGCTTACCATCTGCTCAAATTCTCAAATGAGAAGATGATTCTGGAGAGGGCTTACTCGGAGTATCAGGAACTCAAACGGAGAAATCTCTGGCATCCCGGCATGAGGGAGAAGATCGCTCAGATCTGCGGGGTGCGGGAGCCTGAGACGGAAGAGTGAACCCGGAGCCGCTGACATACCCTTCTGGAGGCTTATAAAGATATGGTTTGGTACGAGGATCTGTATGTCGGCCGGCTGGCGCAGAAGCGCAGGGACAGTCTGATCCGCGGAATTGATTCAGGAAACTGGCCTGCAGGCGTCTGGCTGATCACGGTTCCCGACAATCCGTCCAGACAGCTGGAACTGTATTCTGCGGGAGAACTGAAGAATGATTATACCAGGGAGCATTGTCTTCTGATCGTCGGGCTCGCGCTCACAAAGGCGGAGGCGGAGGCCCTGCTGGAGCGGATCGTGCAGGATGCATACAGCGACCGAGGGGATGCGGATATCCGGGCCTGGCTGTCGGCGGAACATCCCCGCAGAAACAGTTAAAGGCCGTATCCGGGTCCGGCTGCCCCGGAGCATCCCCGCAGAAACAGTTAAAGGCTGTATCCGGGCCGGCTGCCGGCGGAGCATCTCCGCAGAAACAGTTAAAGGGCGTATCGGTCCGGCTTCCGGCGGAGCATCTCCGCAGAAACAGTTAAAGGGCGTATTGGGCCGGCTGCCGGCGGAACGTCTGTACAGAAGCATTCAAAGGCCGGAGAGCGGAGAGAATGAGGGGAATACCGGACAGTCTATGATCCATATAGTATTGACGATATTAAAGATTATAGGAATCGTAATCCTCGTTCTTCTGGGGATTCTGGTCAGTCTTCTTCTGATCGTGCTCTTTGTGCCGCTCAGATACAGGATCACCGTGAAAAAGGAGGAGGAGCCGCTCAGCGCAGACATTTCGGTCAGCTGGTTTCTGCGAATGGTCAGGCTGCATTGCCGCTACTGTGAGAAAAAGGCGGAGGCAACGGTTCGGATTCTGAGGTTTACCCTGAAGTCATTCTCCTTCCCCTCCGGGGAAAAAAGCAGCGGGAAAAAGGATGAGAAGACCGCCGGTGAAGCTGCCGGAGCTGAGATCCCGGAGCCTGTGGAGGTGTCTTCCGGGAGCGTTGCGAATAAAGGGCCGGAGGAAAAAAGCGGAGAAGGCGGGGGTGAGCCTGCCGGGGAAAAAAGCGGAGAAGGCGGGGGTGAGCCTGCCGGAGAGAAATCCGGAGATGAGGGCAGGGAAAAAGCCGCGGACAAGAGCCCGGGAAGGGATGAGAAAAAGAACAGAACAGGACCGGAAAAACGGAATGGCCGCATGGACAGGATTCGCGAGATCCTGGGCAGCCTGCCTGAGCGGATGCTGGACGGGATCGAGCGTCTGGCCGACCTGCTGCTGAAGCTTGTCAATCTGCCCATGGATGTCTATAACCGGACAGATGACACAGCCGCACGCATCACTAGAAAGCTGGATGACCTGGACCGGAAACTGAAACCATTTTTCAGTACGGAAGCCGGGCATGTGCTGGGAAGGATGATGTCCCATCTGCGTTATCTCTGGAAGGGCTACAGGCTGCGCAGCGTAAAAGGATATGTGAGATTCGGCACAGGCAGTCCGGATACAACAGGCGAACTATGCGGGCTGATCTATCTGCTTCTTCCGGTCTGCGCAGACCGGTACCTGGTGGATCCTCAGTTTTATGAGAAAATTTTCCGGACAGATACGGATATAAAAGGTGTGATCCGGCTGTACCGGCTGCTTGTCGTGGCGGTCAGACTCCTCCTGGATAAAGAGTTCCGGATTCTGATAAGGAAGATCCGGCACAGATAAAGCAGGGCAGGAGAACCGCAGCCGTTTTACAAGAGGATATAGCATTACAAAGGAGAGACAAGATGGCAGAACATTTCCAGAATACCGCAGAGGCTCTGTTTAAGGGGATGGAAAACTTTGTAACCACGAAGACAGTGGTCGGCGAAGCGGTTTATGTGGGAGATACCATAATCCTGCCGCTGGTTGATGTCACCTTCGGCATGGCGGCCAGCGCGCGCAATGAGAAGGACCGCTGCAACGGCGGAGGCGGAATGGGCGGAAAGATCAGCCCCAGTGCGCTTCTGATCATTAAGGACGGTACAACGCGCCTTGTAAATATCCGCAATCAGGACAGTGTGTCCAGACTCATCGACATGGCTCCGGATCTGATCAACCGTTTTATGCCGGGTGCAGGGAGCGGGACAAGCAGCGAGGAAGAGAGCGCCATGAAGGAGGCGGCAAACAAAGAGGAGACTTTCTGAGCGGGAAGCGGAGCCGGAGGCTCAGCGGTCATCCGGCGGCGGCTGCTATACTCGCAGGAATGTAATACCGCAGGATACAGATGGTAAGGCGCCAGACTGGGGAAGCATTTCAGCTGCCCTGTGTCTGTCTGCCCTGATACAGTTCATGAAATGGCTGTCCATGGAGTCATGGCGGCCATTTTCGGTCTCCGGGGAAGCAGCAGGGTTATGGCAGCTGTTTTTCAGCTCCAGGGAAGCAGCAGGGTTATGGCAGCTGTTTTTCAGCTCCGGGAAAATCATGAATTCATGCCAGCTGATTCCGGTTATTATACAGCAAAAAAGACCTGCCGCATGAATGACATGCAGCAGGTCTTATTCTCTGTCCGACCGCTTAAGCACGCTCGACTCTGCCTGATCTGAGGCATGAGGTACAAACGTAGATCTTCTTGCTTTCGCCGTTCACCTTGCAGCTAACATGCTTGATGTTGGACTTCCACATATGATTGCTTCTTCTGTGGGAGTGGCTGACATTGTTTCCGAAGTGAGCACCTTTGTCACAAATTGCACATCTGGCCATCCTGAGCACCTCCTTATACTTTTGTACCCGCGATTCGTCGCAGCTCAAACGACCATCCATGCAGCGGGATAACATACAATATATTGATACGGTTCTGATTATTTTACAAAACCGCGACTCTAGTATTCTAACAGAACAAACAATCCTTTGCAAGACCGAATCTCAAATTTTTTTATGCCCTCAGAAAGATGTTTACTACTCACGGCCCTCCACACATCAGGCCACCCGCATATTCCACTTGGCAGCTTTGCTGCTTAGTGGAATAGCGTACAGAGTAGACCATCCGTGCTGCGCACGTATGCCGCATCTTCGATGCTCCTGTCGGAGGCTGTGTGCGGAGTTCCTGCTTCGCAGGCCTTATTTGAAATCAGAGCCTGTTTCTC
>DGHP01000003.1:18729-27644 GCA_002392705.1 Lachnospiraceae bacterium UBA3845
CGACGAACCAGAACCTGATTTCAAAATGGCCGTGAATAGTCACGAAAGATGTTTGCATTTCATCATACATCTGCTAAAATGGGAAAGACTATGGAGTGGCCCGGCTGTACTGCGGGCTAATTCATGAAGGAGGAGAGAATGAGCGTACGCATGAACAATAAACTTGGTTCGATCGTGATTGATTCGAATGTGGTTGCTACTTACGCGGGTTCTGTCGCGGTGGAATGCTTCGGGATCGTAGGTATGGCGAGCGTGAATATGAAAGACGGGTTCGTGAAGCTTCTCGGCCGCGAAAACCTTGGCCGCGGGATTCATGTGAGCATGCATGACAACAGGATTGCGCTGGATTTCCATGTGATTGTCTCCTACGGCGTCAGTATCTCTGCTGTTGCCGAGAATCTGGTCAGCAGTGTGAAATACAAGATGGAGGCCTTCACGGGCATGGAAGTGGAGCGGATTAATATCTTCGTTGAAGGTGTGAAAGTAATCGATTGAAGCGGAGGATATTGCTTTGAGTTCGAATTCGATAGATGCACAGCTCATGGCCCGCATGTTTCAGGCGGGAGCCAGGAATCTTGAGGCAAAAAAAGAGTGGATCAATGAGCTGAACGTGTTTCCGGTTCCGGATGGGGATACCGGGACGAACATGACCCTGACGATCATGTCAGCGGCGGAAGAACTGAAGAACCTGGAGAATGTAAGCCTGGAGTCCGTTTCCAAGGCCATCTCATCGGGATCACTGCGCGGCGCGAGAGGCAACTCGGGCGTTATTCTGTCCCAGCTTTTCCGCGGATGCAGCAAGGTCTGGCGCAATGAGCCGGAGATCAACGCGGAGAATACGGTGCGGGCTTTCCAGAAGGCTGTAGAGACCGCCTACAAGGCTGTCATGAAGCCGAAGGAAGGGACGATTCTGACCGTTGCCAAGGGCGGA
The DNA here is from genome assembly GCA_002392705.1 of Lachnospiraceae bacterium UBA3845. Lineage (GTDB taxonomy): Bacteria > Bacillota > Clostridia > Lachnospirales > Lachnospiraceae > Porcincola. The sequence continues at coordinate 19,661 of DGHP01000003.1, forward strand.
GCCGAGAAAGTCCGCGAGCTGGTGGAGAAGGATCCGGAGATCAGCATCGAGGACCTGCTCCGTCAGACGATCGATTATATGGAGATTGTCCTGAACCAGACGCCGGAGATGCTACCGGTTCTGAAGGAGGCCGGGGTGGTCGATTCCGGCGGACAGGGACTTGTCCAGATCATGAAGGGCTGCCTGAACGGTTTTCTTGGAATTGAGGAAGAGGAAGCCGAGGAAGTACCGGAGGTTGTCTATGCCTACTACGCGGAATTTATCGTGAAGTCCGCCCAGCACATCTCCAAGGAGGACCGGCTGAAATTCGTCGCCTTCCTCGAATCAATGGGCGGAGATATCGCCGCGGAGCGCTGTGAACAGGGTCTGAAGTGCCATGTGCGCACGAACGATCCCGGTGCTGCCCTGTCAAAAGCGCTGGAGTACGGCGTCCTGTCCAGAATCCATGTCTCCAACAATGAGGAGAGACCGGAGCACAGGCTCCATCTCTTTGAGGAGGAGGAGCTGCAGAAGATCATGCAGGATCCCGAAGCGGACAGCGAGGAGGAAGAGGCCGCGGAGGCGTCTGTTTCCATGATGGCCCATAAGGATGTAGGGTTCATCGCTGTCTCGACGGGCGACGGGCTCGGAAGCATTTTCCGGGAACTGGGGGCGGACTGCCTGATCGAAGGCGGACAGACCATGAATCCCTCGACCCAGGACATCCTGACCGCGATCGATAAGGTGAACGCGGATACTGTATTTATTCTGCCCAACAATAAGAATATTATCCTCGCGGCGGAGCAGGCACAGAACCTTACACACGAGAAGAAGATTGTCGTCATTCCGACAAGAACCATCCCGCAGGGGATCGCCGCCCTGGTCAACTACATGCCTGAGAAGTCGCCGGCCGAGAACGAAGCGGCCATGCGCGAGGAGATTTACGGCGTCAAAACCGTGGAACTGACCTATGCGGTCAGGGATACGAAGATCGAGGATAAGACGATTCACTCCGGTGATATCATGGGAGTGGGAGACAGCGGGATCCTTGCAGTCGGCACCGACATAGAAGAGACGGCCATGGATTCCCTGAGACATATGATTGAGGATGATTCGGAGCTGATTTCGGTTTATTTCGGCAGGGAGATCAGCCAGGAGGATGCGGACAGGCTTGCAGACCGGATCCGGGAGGCTTTTCCGGGCTGCGAGGTGGAAGTGAATTCCGGAGGCCAGCCGATTTACTACTACATTCTTTCCGTGGAATAAACGCAGGAACAGAAAAGAGCATACGTTCAGGGGCCATCCGGTACTGCCGGATGGCCTTTCGTCAGCGCGGCCGGGGCGGTCGCAGAAGCAGTGCTGCTTCGACGGCAGTTCACGCCGCAGAACCGTCATTCGCGGCTGCTGAGCCGGCGTCCAGTTTTTTAATCAGGAGGGAACATGCAGGAAACGTCACCCGTAACAGTGATCAAAGGAATCGGACCGAAATCCGCCCTGAATTTTGAGAAAGCCGGAATCCGGACTGTGGGCGACCTGATTCATTATTATCCCAGATCCTATGACCGTTATGAAGCAGCTGCCGGTCTGAGCGGACTGACAGCGGCCGACGAGGGACGGGTGATTGCCGTGGAGGGACGGATTGAGAGGGAACTGAGCGTCCGTTTCTTAAGTTCCATCAAGCTGACAACAGGGAAGATCATCGCCGGCGACGGATCTGTCGATGTGACCTGGTACAACATGCCTTATCTCCGCACGCAGCTGAAGCCCGGGACCGTCTATATTTTCAGGGGAACGATCCGCCTGAAGGGAAAAAGGATCTTCCTTCAGCAGCCGAAGGTCTATGATCTCTTTGACTATGCCGCCCTGCGGAAAAACCTCCAGCCGGTCTATCCGCTGGTGAAGGGGCTGACAGAAAACGCCCTGAGGAAGGCCCTTCAGAATGTGTTTTACGGCCCGGACCATATCGACCTGTCGGAGGACTGCCTGCCTGCTGAGATGCTGGAAAGGTATGATCTGCAGGACCTAAAGGGAGCAGTGCGGACCATTCATTTTCCGCAGGATGAGGAGACGCTGAAAAGAGCACGGAAAAGGCTGGTCTTCGATGAGTTCTTTTTCTTTATCCTGATGCTGAAGCAGATGCGCGCGGCACGGACAGGCCGGAGGCATGATTACCGGATCGAGGCAAAAGCTGAGACGCAGACGCTCCTCAGCGCGCTTCCCTATCAGCTGACCGGGGCGCAGAAGCGGGCATGGGAGACGATCTCCGGGGAACTTGCCGGGGAAAAGCTGATGGCCCGCCTGATTCAGGGAGATGTGGGTTCCGGAAAGACGATCCTTGCCTTCCTTGCCATGATCCAGACAGCCGCGAACGGCATGCAGTCGGCGCTGATGGTTCCTACAGAAGTCCTTGCAAGACAGCACCAGCAGGCATTTGACAGTCTGTGCGAAAATGCGGGGCTGCCTTACCGGGCCCTTCTTCTCACAGGCTCCCTGAAAGCATCTGAAAAGAAAAAAGGATACAGTAAGGCCGCTTCGGGGGAAAGTCCTGTCATTATCGGGACCCATGCCCTGATCCAGGAGAAGCTCAGCTTTCGCAGTCTTGCCCTTGTAATCACGGATGAACAGCACCGTTTCGGCGTCCAGCAGAGGGAGAGCCTGGAGAAGAAGGGAGAAGCGGCGGAAGGATCCTCCGGAGGGACAGGGACACCCCACACTCTGGTCATGAGCGCGACCCCGATTCCGCGCACCCTGGCAGTCATTCTCTACGGAGATCTGGACGTGTCCGTTCTGGATGAGCTTCCGGCAGGGCGTCTTCCGGTCAAAAACGCGGTCGTCGACAGCTCCTGGAGGCCCAGGGCATGGAGGTTTATCGCAGAGCAGGTCCGGCAGGGCCATCAGGCCTATGTAATCTGCCCCATGGTGGAAGGATCCGATGAGATAGAAGCGGAGAATGTGATCGAGTATACCGCCATGCTGCGGGAGGAACTCCTGCAGTATCTGCAGGCTCCCGCGGTGGAATACCTTCACGGCCGCATGAAGCCCCAGGAGAAAGCGGACAGAATGGAGCGTTTCGCCTCGGGTGAGATATCGGTCCTGGTCTCCACGACCGTGATTGAGGTCGGCGTCAATGTTCCGAACGCGACGGTTATCATGATTGAGAACAGCGAACGCTTCGGTCTGGCGCAGCTTCATCAGCTGCGCGGCAGAGTCGGCCGGGGGAAGGATCAGTCCTGGTGCATTTTCATGCATACGGCATGCAGTGATGAGATCAACAGGCGCCTGGAGATCCTCAGCAGTTCAAATGATGGATTCGAGATCGCCGCCAGGGATCTTGAGCTGAGAGGCCCGGGGGAACTGTTCGGGGTCAGGCAGAGCGGAGAGCTTGCTTTTCAGCTTGCAGATATTTATGCAGACGCACCGACTATGCGCTGCGCCGAAAAAGCAGCGGAGGAGATTCTGATTCTGGATCCGGACCTGAGCAGCAGTAGATTTCGCACAATAAGCAGACGGCTTCAGAGGGAAGAAACAGGCGGAAAAAGCCATTATACCCTCTGAGATTCTGAAAATGCCGTCAAAATGCCGTTTCTGCCACAATGGGCTTGAAAAGAAGAGAAATCAGGAGTATGATCTAGGACGGTATAAATTATGGAGTGCATAAGTCATTCAGGGAAGTGGAGAATTCCCTGTTGACCTGCCGGAAGCTACGGTTTCCGGCTGTCTGTAATTGGGAGGTAAAGATGAAAAACACAAAGAAGACAGCAGCTGCCGCGAAAGAAGTGAAAGAGGCAGTCAGCACTGTTGAGACGAAGGTAGAAGAAGAGACAAAGAAGGCCGCAGAAGAGGTAAAAGAGGAAGCTGCAGCAGCGACCGCTGAGAAGGCAGCCGAAGAGGCTGATAAGCCTGCAAAGAAGACCAGAGCGCCCAAAAAGAGCAGCGCGGCCGCAAAGAAGGTGGAAGAAGCTGTCGAGAAGGCAGAGGAGACCGCGAAGAAGGCCGGCAAAAAGGTCAGTGAAGCAGCCGAGAAGACAACGAAGGCTGTGAAGGAAGCTACGAAGAAGGCTGCAGAGAAGAACGCAGTCAAAGAAGAGATCTCCCTTCAGTATCTGGGCAAGGATATCAAGCTTGCGGATCTGATGAATCAGGTACGCGGAATCTGGACCGGAGAGCTGGGAAAGAGCGAGTCTGAGCTTAAGAGCATCAACCTTTATCTCAAGCCGGAAGACAATGCGGCTTACTATGTGATCAACGATTCCTTCACCGGAAGAATTGATTTCTGACAGAAAGAGAAACAGATCAAAGCACGATTCTGATATGCCTTCAGGGCCCCCGTTTCTGAAAAAAAGGAAGCGGGGGCTTTTTCATATTCCTGTTGACTTTTTCAGGTTGCTGGTCTATCATGTTTTTATCTTAATTCATATCATTTTTATCTAACACAACATATAATATGTTGCATTTCTATCTGGAGGGCTTTTATGATTCATGCAAGAATCAGAGCGGCCCTGTTCGTGATCCTTTTTCTGACCTGTATCCTTCTTCTTGATTATCCCTTTCTTGCCAGGATCTATAATGACAGAATCTCCGGGACGGTTATGGAAGCCTATGAGAGCCGGATCGGCGCTCTGGATGATCTGGACCGCCGTTTGCAGGAGGCAGAGGCCTACAATGCTCTGCTCCGGGACGGTTACGGATCCCTGCCGGAAACGGATTCTTCTCTTTCGGAGAACGGATCGGAGCCGGCTTCTGTCTGCAGAAGGCTTTTGTGCCCGGACGGATCCGGGACGGCGGGATATATCGAGATCCCGTCCATCCGTCTGCGTCTGCCGCTGCTTCCCGACTGCCTGGATGCGTCGCTGGAAAAGGGCGCCTGCATCCTGCCCGGCAGCAGTCTCCCGGTCGGAGGAAGCGGGACCCACTGCTGCATTTCGGGGCACAGCGGTCTGCCGGACAGAACGATGTTCACGAATCTGGACCTGATGAAAAAGGGAGATCTGATCTTCCTTCATATCCTTGACCTTTCTCTGACCTATGAGATGGTATCCTCCGAGGTGGTGCTGCCGACAGAAGTCGGTCCTCTGAAAATCCGCCCCGGGGAGGATCTGCTCACTCTGATCACCTGTACGCCTTACGGCATCAATTCCCACCGCCTCTATATTCATGCCCGCCGGGTAAAGGCGGGAGAAGACAGTGCATCCGGTCTTTCCGGCCGGACGCAGGAAGACCCTGCCTCATGGCTGCAGAGGAACTGGTGGATCATCGCAACGGCATATCTTTTTATTCTGATGACAGTTCTGACAGATCTCTACCTTGTAAAAAAATAAGAAAGCACTTTTTCTAAGGCATCAAAAAATGCCATTCAGAATACAGCGTTCCCTTAAGAAAAGGAAATCGCGCTGTCTCCCTCAGGCGGGCAGCGTTCATTTCAATATGCATCAGTTCTTTTATTTTTCTATTATTCAATTCTTTATCAGGCCGTCAGGCCCATGTCAAAGGAGGTTCTTTATGAAAAAAACCAGTTCTATCGCGCTTACTCTGTCAATGGCTGCCGCTCTGGCTGCATTTCCGGGAGGAAGGGGCTCCATGTACAGGCTGCCTGCCGTTTTTGCTGCACAGGCAGAAGATTCCATTATCCACAGCCGCACAGGAAGTATCCGGATTGTGCGGACAGACAGTGATAAAAACGGGGTGAAGGACGTCAGCATGACGATTTACCGCGTTGTAAAAATCCTGCCGGATCCGGCTCTGCAGGATTATATGACACTTGAACTGGACGACGGCTTCAAAAACTCTCCGGCGAAAGATCTGAAGGCGGATGAACTGCAGAATTATTCAGCCGCGCAGCTGGAGGCCCTGGCGGGCTCTCTGGAGCGCTATGTGGTGGAGGAGAAGATGCAGGGAATCTCTGCGCAGACAGCGGCAGACGGCAGCGCTGTTTTTTCCGGACTCGAGCTGGGCTGGTATCTGGTCAGAGAGTCGGCGACGCCGACGGGATATCTGCCCACGGCGCCTTTCCTGATCGCCGTTCCCTCCACCTTAAAGGGCGGGGAGTCCGACAGCTGGGTCTACGATGTGGAGGCAAAACCGAAGGCACCTTCCATACCGATGGACAAAACGATTACAAACGCCGCGGGCGCCTATGAGAATACGAAGAAGGGAAATGCCGATGCCGATACGGCGGCGGAAGGAGATGTTGTGGAATATAGTGTGACATCGGTGATCCCTGCCTACTCCGACCTCTATTTTGCATCTGATAAAACGCCCGTTTTCCGGATCACAGACCTGCTCAGCGACGGCCTGACCATCGATCCTTCTTCCGTTCATGTCTATGTGAAGGACGGAGATTCTGACAGGGAGCTGAAAGCAGGAAGTCAGATCCGGGTAGAGGCAGAGGCTGTGGATTCGCCGACGGTGCCGGATCTTACAGTTACCTTCCTCAGGGATTGCCTGATGGCAGAATCCAATAAGGGAAAACAGCTGAAACTGGTTTATTCCGCAGTTGTCAACAAAAAAGCTGTGATGGGTACGGCGGGGAACCCGAATAAGGCTGCACTGTTTTATGACAACAGTCCGTACTGCACAGAACCTGAAAAGCTGGAGGATGAAACAAAGGTTTACTGCTTCGGGATCCGGATCGATAAGTATGACAGTGATGACAGCGGGAAGAAAGCGCTTCCGGGTGCTGTATTTGCCCTCTATAAAGAGCCTTCTGCGGGGGCTCCTGTCAGTGAGGTCCTTGCGGGAGAAGGCAAATCCCTGACTGCGGACAGCAGCGGGCAGCTTGTTTTCAGCCGTCTGGATGCGGGAACCTATTACCTGAAAGAGTCAAAAGCGCCGGAAGGATACAGTCTGCTCACAAATCCGGTTAAGGTGGAGATTCTCCCGAATGCTTCCCTGAATGCGGACGGAGTCCAGATCGTATCGGACGGTTCCTTCCGCCTGCGGATTGACGGGAAAGAAGTGAATGTGAGCGGCAGTGAGACTGAAAAAAACAAAACGATGAAGATTCCTGCCGCAGGTCTTGCCGTTCTGGCTGCAGGCAATCACAAAGGATTCACGCTGCCCGCGACCGGCGGAAGAGGAATCGCAGGGATGAGCGCTGCCGCATTCCTGGCAATGTGCCTGCTGGTATTCGTTTTCTTTAAGGACCGGAGAGGGAAGAGGGAAGAGAAGGGACACGGACCTGCCGGAAGCGCAGCAGGAGGAGAGGGATGACAGATCTGCTGAGGGAAAATGAAAAAAGGAAAAAGCGCAGTTTCTTCTTAGCGGGGAACTGTCTGACGCTGCTGTTCCTTCTGCTTTTTGCAGCCTTCCGGTGCGGGACGGTCCCGGCCTGTTCGGTTACGGTGCGCCTTATGGCTCCGGAGAAGGAAGCCGCAGGCGGAATTCTGATGGAGGCCGTCCGGATCGGGACGGTCTCAGATCAGGACGGAAGGATCTGTCCGGAAAACTGTTACGGGATCCGGGAGTGGCCTTCCGGGGCGGAGAATACTGCACAGGCTGTGGCGAAGCTGGACAGTGTGCTGAAGAAAAGAAGGGCAGAGGGCTCCGTTATGGAAAGCAGTGTTCATTTCGCGCGTACCGGTCAGGACGGGGTGTGCGTGTTCAGGGAGCTTCCGGAAGGAGCTTATCTGATCCGGCAGGCAGACGAAAAGAGCCCTCTGAAGATCGAAGCGGCGGCAGTCGCTCTGTCGGAAAAAAGCGGAAAAATGGGACAGACAGGGAACGGGCTTCCGGAAGCTGTATCTGACGCTGAAATCTGGCCGAAGGCAGTATCTTCCGCGGATCTGCCGCCGGAATCCGTGACGCTTACGGGGGCGTCCCGGCGTCAGGCGGAAGCTTTGCCGCCTTCTGAGAAGAGCGGAAAGAAAGTGCTGCGCCAGCGTCCCCGCAAAGGCAGGAATAAAGAGGAAAGAAAACGAAAAGAAGAGACAGAAACGCCGGCCGCTTCTTCGCCGCCGCCGGAAGTCAGGACCGGTGATTTTTCTCCGCTCAAAGTGCTGGCTTTCGC
>DGHP01000003.1:27763-55055 GCA_002392705.1 Lachnospiraceae bacterium UBA3845
GCGGGCCGTTTCATGGAAAAAGTTCTGAGAAAGACCGGCGGCAGAAGGACCGGCTTCTGCCTTGCACTGCTGCTTCTGATTTCCTGCGCGGGACGGGTCAGCGGGGGAGAGCAGGAGTACGATTATGCCGCCCATGCGGATGATGTCTGCAGGATCACCTTCCAGAATGTAAGGGAGGAGGGGACTGCCCTCTACGTCAGCAAGAAGCTTTTAGACAGTGAGGGCAGGGAGGACAGCGGCAGCGGCTCTGCCTTCTCCTTTCATCTGACCCTGAACGGGAAAAAGGCTTCGGAGAGGGAATACCGGCTGATCGGCCCGGATGGAAGGGAACTGTTTAATTACGGTACACGGGAAAAGCCGCTGCTGAGCCCGCAGGAGAATCCGGCAGGACTGAAGCTCCCGTTCTCCTGCGACAGCTATGGTAATTTTACGCTCCGGGCAGGAGAGACTGCTGTATTCGGAGATCTGCGCGGCGGCAGCGCCTACGAGGTAACTGAAAACTGTCCGGAAGGATACGAGACTGTCTCCCCCGAGGGCGTACCGGCCTTCTCCGGCAGCATCGGGGAGGAAGGAAGCCGCGTGCTCTTTGTAAACCGCCGCCTTCCGGATTCTCCGCCCGGGGAAACGGCGGAGCTTCATATCCGCAAGGCCGTTCCCTTTCCGGAGGGACTTGAAAAGCCGGACTTTCCGGCTTTCCGGATTCAGCTGAAGATCGACGGAAAAAAATGGAGCAGCAGGGAGATTTCCTTCCGCAGGTCTGACAGCGGGGCATTTGTCCGTGATTCCTCTACGGATGAGGAGGGAATCCTGGAGATCTTTCCGGGAGAGACGGCTGTTCTGAAGCAGCTTCCCAGGGGCGCGGAATATGAGGCCACGGAGCTGTGTGAGCTGCAGCCGGGAAATAACGCGGAGCCTTCTCTTTCTTCCGGCCATCTCCTCAGTGAAGAGGATTTCTGCCTTTTCGGCCGGCAGGTCAGGAGGGGATCCGTGGATAATCCGGAGACGCTTGTCTTTACGAACCTCCTTGCCTCCTTCCTTGTAAGTAAAACGGTCAGGAATACGGATATGCAGCGCGCATTTTCCTTTGTCCTGACGGACGGGGAGAACCGGCCCGCAGCCGGAAAGAAATATCTTCTCTATGACGCCGAAGGGCAGCTTGTTCCCCCTGCAGAGAAGACAGGCGGACTGGCTTCTGAGGAAGGAACTGCAGAAGACGTGGGAAAAAACTGCTGTCATGTCACGGATCAGAAGGGGCGTTTCCTGCTGAAAGCCGGACAGAAAGCGGTCTTTATCGGGATGCTCCCGGGCACGCGCTTCAGTGTGAGAGAGGAAGCATCCTACGGTTTCACACAGGTTACCCCTGAGAGTGCGGACGGATACAGGGACCGGGTTGTGAGCGAAAGCCCTCAGACACTGGTTTTTGAAAATATAAGCGCTCCGGGGCTTCTTCTTCCGGACGCGGGCGGAGGCGGAATATGGGTCTTTCTCCTGCTTTCCCTGCTGCCGTGTTTTGTGCTGGTACAGCGGATGATCTGCGGGGAGTTCCTTCAGGCAGAAGGAACGGCAGGGAAGACAGGAAGAGGAACGAACAGGAGGCATGGGAATGAATAGATCAGGACGGAAAAAATGGAGAAATACAGGCATCTGCAGGAACAGAACGCGCCATACCGCGCTTCTGCTCGCCCTCCTTCTTTTTCTTTATCCGGCCCTTCGGCCGGAGGGCGTGGAGACAGAGAGCGCTTTTTCGCAGAGCGCAGTCGCTCCGGAACTACTGGTTCCTGCTGCGGACAGCAGTCTTCTGCTTCCGGCTCCTTCTTCAGCGGAAAGCGCTTATACAGAGTATTTCATGAATGCGGAAGGGGACACAGACAGCAGCCGGATGGCCGGGATGGAAGGAAGCGGAGACTCAGGCTCAGACCCGAGCATGCAGCCGGAAGGAAGCGGAGATTCTGGCTCAGATCAGAGCATGCCGCCGGAAGGAAGCGGAGCCTCAGGCTCAGACCAGAGCATGCTGCCGGAAGAAAGCGGGGCTTCAGGCTCAGACCAGAGCATGCAGCCGGAAGGAAGCGGGGCTTCAGGCTCAGGCCAGAGCATGCCGCCGGAAGGAAGCGGAGACTCAGGCGAAGGGCAGAGCCTGCCGCCGGAAGGAAGCGGAGACTCAGGTGCAGGCCAGAGCGCTCCCTCGACAGGAGAAGGCAGTCCGGACAGCGGTCAGACCTTCTATACCGGGGAGAATTCCGGTCGGGCGCAGGGACAGATCTCTGTCGGCAGCTGTGAGAATACAGGGGCCGGTTCTGCGGTCACGCCGGGAGAAGATACAGGAACCGGTCCTGCCGCAGCAGACGGCGGCTTCATATCCGGTGCGGGGCAGCCGGGGAATCCGCAGCCGGATGCGGAGTCTTTTAAGGATCCGGAGCATTGGGATGGTTCAGAAACTGAGCCGGGAGGAAATCAGGCGGAGAGGGAGAGCACACTTTCTCCCGCCGATCAAGGGGAGTATTCAGATAGAGAGTGCGGAGATAAGAAGCAGGATCTGCTTCCGGGGAGCGGAAGGCCGGATCCTGACACTGAAGATCCGGATTATGCGGCGGAAAGGCCCGGAAATCAGTCGGAGTCCGCGGGCCAGAAGAATCCGCAGGACAGGACGGAAGCCTCTTCTGAGCAGGAGGAGGAAAGCGGGCCGGAAAAAGAAAGCGGAAAAGATGCAGATACTGCCTTTTACGACTATGCAGGGTCAATGACGATAGAAGAACTCAGAAATCTTGATGACAGTCATGCCGGGGCGGCAACTGAACCTGCCGGAAGCGGAAAAGCAGGTCTTTTCCCGGGAAAGCGTCTGCTGCAGGCGGGCGGAAAGGCAGGAGGCCTGTGGACCTTTGACGTCTACTATGTAAACCAGGAAGATCCCTGCTATGTCAGCAAGCACATGGATTTCACCCTGAAGTATCAGGCGGAATTCCACACCAGCACGGATCTGGATCCTTACTGTGTTCAGATCCGTATTCCTGCAGTCCTTCTGACAGACCGCAGCGGCAGGGATCATCTTCCGGATGAGATCGGTGTCCCGCAGGGAACGATGGAGGAGGGAGGCTGGACGCCATCCCCCGACAGTCCCTTTAACTGGTACCGGGAAGGACCGGACCTTGTCTTTTTTAACTACCGTCCCATCCAGTCAGGAACCAACACGGCTTTCCAGGTGCTCTACAGGGGACTTAAAATTCTGGAAATAAAGGACGCTACCCACTGGGAGCTGCAGCCGTCGATCCGTGTGCGCAGGCAGGGAGCCGGGGACTGGGAGGAGAAAAATGCTTCTCCTCTGAGGGGGGATACCGATTCGACGGCGGAACTTGCTTCCGCCAGCGCGTCGGCTCTGACCGATCCTTCCAGAAAATATACGCCCGCCCTCTATACGAAAAAGCAGGTGGAATCTGTCCTCGGTCTTCCCCTGCCGCAGCCCTGGGCAGGGCAGCCGGACGACTATGTATTTGTCGCCTGGGAAATGAAAACGATCGGGACCGGGAACCAGCCTTTTCTTCTTTCTTTTGATCCCCGGTTCGGGATAAAAGGCGCAGATATGGCAGGCGGAGAATTCGTGGGCATGCGGACCTGGCTGACAGGGGACGGAGGAAAAGGAAAAAAGATCACGGGAACGGAGATCCGCTATGAGGACCTGCGTCCCTGGCTCCCGGATGAACAGGCTTTTTCCCTCACCAGCATTCTGGTCGCAGCCTATCCCAGATCCCTGGCAGAGGACGGAGCTACTGTTTTCACCATGGACAGCAGGGCACTTCTGCATCCTTCTGACGGCCTGGATGCGGACAGCTGCTCAGATGCCCGGGCGGAGTGGACCTTTCTTGATTATAAATGGACCTACAGCGGTGATACGATCGGGATCCGGGTCTACACCGGCCGGAAAGACAGCGCCCGGGGAGAGCTGTCCTTCAATAAAGAGAAGGATGTCTCATATCCGGGATGGACAGATGAATTCCGGGCGGCCTGCAGGGCAGGAAAGGACTCCGGCCATTTTCATTTTGAGATAAACGGATACTGCAGGGGCTATGAGACGACGCATATCATGGAAGGGCCCGGCGCGGGAAGCTATATTCCCGGAAGCAGCTGCGAAGTGACCACTGTGACCGATGCGGCATATGCGATCGCCCAGACAGGGCAGCAGGAAGGCTCCGTGCTGATGCTTCAGCCGGAGGACTACCGCTTCACCGCCGTCACAGTGACCATCAGTGACAGGGGAATTGACCGCTATGAGGATGAGGAGACCCGTCCCATGGCTTCTTCCGACTGTCCGGGGGTCGACCGCTCCGTGCGGATTATGGCCATGTTCCGGGGGGAGGAGGGCTGGAAGGAACTGGCAGCTGTTCCCTGGGAGGAGGACGGCAGCATGAGCTATTCCTTTACAAAGGAACAGATCGCGGCAGAACCCTGGCGCGTTATGGCGGTGCACAGTCTGGCGGATTATGTGACCAGAAGCCGGATCGAGCTTGAGATGGAGATCTGCCCGGGCAGGCAGGCCGGCGGGCTTTTCTGCACAGAGGACGGCGTCCGTTCGGACCAGGCCAGGATCGAGTGCCTGGGAGGCATCAGCGGAAGAGGCATCGCGCCAGACGGCGCTTATGGAAGCTGGATGCAGGATCAGAAAACAGACGGAGCATCGAATTATTCCGAGCCGGGTCTGGAGGAGCTGACCCGGCAGCTCTACGGAGTCATTCTCATGAGGGACAGCTCCTTTGTCTCCCTGACAGGGATCGGCCGTCACGCCCAGGCGGTAAAGACCGCGCAGGCGGTGAATGATCCGGAGCACAGCCGGGTCCGCCTCTTTTATACGGTTGCGGCAGTGGAAGGATATGCGCTGTACGACAGGAGCGCCGCGAAAACCATCGCGGAATCCGGGACGGCGCTCCCTCTTCCGGACAGGGAGGGATTCGCGGTCTATGATCTTCTTCCGCACGGCGTCCGTCTGGATCCGTCCGTCCCGGTCACCGGAGGACTGCTGGAAGGACAGGAAAGCGCCGATTATACTTCTCCGTCCCGCTGGGATACAGATCCGGTGGATGCATATATATCCGGAGAAACGGATATTATGGAAAACTGGAGGGGCAGCGGCCGCACCATGCTTGTCTTTCATGTGCGATTTAAGAAAAACCCTTCCATGATTCCCCGATTTTCTTCCGGCATGTGGTTTGACGGATACGGGATCCGCTTCGGGGCTTTCTGCAGCTACAGGGATCTTGCGGATATGCAGAAAGAGGCAAATCTGGCGGCGGTCATACCGGAGAAGGAGGATATCGCCGCCGGGAGGGAATTACTTGCTGCGGATGGGGAGGCCGGTCTTGACGACGGCGTGGTTGTTCCCGGAACGGAAGAGAACCGGACCGCTTACGAAATTCTGGGAAAGGATATCGATTCGGACGGCGTATACGGACTGAAATCGGTGCTCTATGCGAAAGCGGCAGCCGCAGAGGATGCGGCGGTAGGCCTTACAAGCGGCATCACAAAATGGGTGAAAGCAGATTCGGACCGCTTTTCTTCTTTTCAGAAGGAAGCGGTGACCGGCGCTCTGGAGACTTACAGCTACCGGATCGATCTGACGAACGAGACGAAGGATCCTATCTCAGGCATCGTGATCTTTGACCATCTGGAGCAGGCCGCCCTGGAGCGGCCGGAGGCGGAGATCAGTATGCAGTTTGACGATCTGTTCTGGGAAGGATCTTTTGAAGGCGCCGATCTTGCGGAAGCCGGAAAGAAAGGGATCGCCCCCGTTCTGTATTACAGCGGATCTGAAAATGCTCCGCTGCCCCGGGAAGGGCAGACGGCGCAGGAAGTACTGACGGCGGAAAATGGCTGGATCCGGGAAGACAGCTGGACGGAAGATCTGTCGAAGGTCCGGTCTGTCGCCGCGGACCTGAGCAGAGACCGGGAGCAGGAATCCTGGCTTCTGAAAGGAGGAGACAGCCTGCGAATCTATCTGCATATGAAAGCCCCTGCGGACGGCGGCGGAGCCCGTTATGCCTACAACTGCAGTTCCTTCTACAGCGAAGGCGTCCAGACGCAGACACAGTCCTGCGTGACCGGGAATTCCGTCCGGGTCAGACTCAGCCCGCGGCGTACGCTGATTGTCCGCAAAAAGACGGAGGGAGAGCTGCCGGATGCCAGAAAGGACCAGGAATTCATCTTCTGCCTGAACAAGGAGGACGAATCCGGCAAGCTGCCCTGCTGCGGCCTTGAATACAGGCTGGAAACGCTCTCCGGGGAGAAATGGGAAGCGGACGGGAAGCTGCATGCGACGGACGCGGACGGACGTTTTACGCTGAAGGACGGCCAGCGGGCCGTATTTGAAAATGCTGCGGGGACGGATGACATAAGCGTGAGCGAAGATCCGGATCTGTTCTTTTCCTGCAGGATGGAGGAGGAGAAGGGGGACAGTTCCCGCTCGGTTCTGGCTGTAAACCGTTACAGGCCGCCCCTTCTCCTGGAGAAAAAGTGTCTTGCCGTTCCTGACGGCGTATCGCTGGAGGGAAGAAGCTTCCGGGTGAAGATTCTCTCTGACGGAAAATCCATGGCCGGTCAGAGCGCCTGGATTATGGATCCTCTTTCGGCAGCCTCGTTCAGCGGGAAAAAGCTGGGGGAGCGGGTCATTGACGGGGACAGCTGCGTCAGCATTTCACCGGGTGAACTGCTTGCCCTGTTTCCGGGGGACGCCTCCTGCAGCTATGAACTTGAGGAGATGGAGGAATCCTTCGGAGAAGGGAGTGATTTTATCGGCGTTCAGACCAGCGCTTCCGGAAGCCTTGCCCTGAACGGGAGCAGGGTGACTTTAGAAAATGCCTGGAAGTGGAAAGATCTTCTGATCAGCAAAAAGATTCTGCATAAGGATGCCGAAGAATGCGATGACCTTTTCACCTTCCGGATCCTGAAACTGCCGGAAGGAACGGATCCTTCGGCTGTCCTGCCTGAAGATCTTAACGGGGCAGCAGTGACAGGCCTTCCGGAGCCTGCGGCGGGGCTTGCCTGGGAGCTGAGCGGCGGATCCGTGAGCGGCGTGACGGATGCAGAGGGCTGCCTGACCTGCGCCTGCGCCGGCAGGACGATCATTCTGAAGGGGCTGGAAGGAGGCAGGGTCTATGCGGTGCAGGAGACTGCTCTGCCGGAGAATTATACGATGGTCAATTCCGGAACGGCCGTCTGCCTCATGCCTGTGTACAGCAAGCAGAAGAGTGCGGAAATCACCAACAGCTGGCGGCTCAGGGACCTCGATCTGACCAAGCTTCTTCTGGAAGAAGCCGACAGGGACTGCACGCTCACGGCCACCGAAGGATATCCGGGACGGATTCCCTCCTCCGATGAGGAGAAGGTTCTCTTTGACTACGAGCCGGAGGCGGATGTGACCGGATACCGGATTGATTTTCCGTCAGGAATTCATTTTGAACAATATGAATATCTGACAGTCTACGGGGACGGGATTCTGGAGGCGGAGGCTTCCGTGCGCCATATTGCCCCGGGAGGGAGGACGATTGAGGTCAGCGGTCCCAAACATCTGAAGATTGTATATAAGTCATATGACAGCAGGGAAGCGGAAGGTTTTCTGGTACTGGTAACCGTCCTTCATGCAGGCGGCAGTGCGGAAAGCGCATCTTCAGGTCCGGACGGCAGGGACTTCCGTTTTTATCTGGAGCTGATGCAGGAGGACGGCAGCTATGCCGCGGCGGCGGACAGAAGCTATACCGCCGGGGAGAGGGAGGATATCACGGATGAGAACGGTTCCTTCCTCCTTCGCGCCGGCGAGACAGCACATTTTGAGGATCTCGGGGAGGAAGGGCTCTCATGGAGAATAAAAGAGGAAGCGGATCCTTCCTGTCCCCAGATTTATCCGGCCGGCGGCAAGGCCCTGGAAGGAAGCCTGGGATCAGAGTCGGAAAACCATGTCATGTTTGTGAACGGCACAAAGGGGCAGTTTCTGATCCGGAAATCCTACCGGGCGGCGGAAGGGGACGCGGGGGCGAAAGCATTTCTGTCCGCATACCGCGGCGGCCTTCTGAACCGGCCCCTGCTTCTGCTGGCACCGCTTAAGATTGAAACGGACAGAAGCGGAAGCATGGAGCCTTATAAGGGAGATATCAGGGTTGCCGATTCCTCGGACGGATCGGTGAGCATCCGCCGGATCTGCGGGGGAATTGTCTGGCTCAGCGAGACGCAGACCGCGATCCTTTCAGATCTTCCGGACGGAACGCATATCACCGTTTCCGAAGGAGTAAGCAGCGCCGCGGAACTTGCATGGGAGGAGGGAAAGACGATCCTGTTCTCCTCCCGCAGGGTTTTTCCGGAGCAGGACGCCGTCCTTGCAGCAGATGCGCAGGGCCTTAAGGAAATCAGCTTTGTCAATGAGCTGAGCGCTGTGACAGCAGGTCCCGGCAGTCTGATCCGGAAAGAGATGACGGACGGGGAGGAGGGCTGGAGCCGTATTCCCGACGGCGCGAGGCTCGCCTTCCGCGTTGAGCGGTACAAGGGCGGAAGCTGGATCAATGCGGAAGGGATTCCCTGGATTCAGACTGATTTAAGCTATACGGTGGGGGGACAGGTACAGAGGACCGGACCGGACGGCCTCATCATCCTTGTCCGCCACGCAGACGGCTGGGAGGGAGAAGAGGGAGAGAACCGGAAGATTCAGCCTCTGGCCGTCGCCCGGGGCGAGGTCCGCCCCACGGACTGGTACAGGGAACATGTCCCCGCAGAGGGGGATCTTAGAATCAGGGAAGATTACGGGGAGTCTGATCCGGCTTTCGGCTGTCTGAGCGTCTGTGAGGGCAATACCTTCTATAATTCCAACAGGGAACGGGTTCTTGAGGTCGCGAAGAAGACGGAGGAAGCATCCGGGACTTCTTTCCGCATGATTCTGACGCAGCTGCCGGACAGCGGGGAGGAGCAGGCCGCTGCCGGAAGGCCCTATCAGCTCTACTTAACGGACGGAGATCAGAAGGCAGGGGAGGGCAGGACCGGGCCGGACGGATCCTTCTTTCTGAAGGGCGGCAGTTATGCGAGATTTCTGCTGCCTGCGGGCACCAGATGGAGGGTAAGAGAAGAATGCGCCCTTCCCTGGAAGCTTGACCGGATCCTTGCCTCCTCTTCCCGGTCTGAACCGGTGCGGGAAGGGGACAGCGCGGTGTTTCTTCTGGAGGATATCGTTCCGGACTGTGTCCTGACATCCGACATGCTGGAGGACCTTCAGGATCCTGAGACGAAAGAGAAGCTTCAGATGAAGCAGGGGGACATCACGGTTCCGCACTATGTCCTGCATCACGGGCGGATCCTGGAGATCACACAGATCGGTACCGACTGTTTCAGAAATCTGCCCATCAGATCCATCACTTTCAGCGAGGGCATCCGGCAGATCGGCATGACGGCCTGCGCCTACTGCAGATCTCTCGTCTCGGTCTCCCTCCCCCATTCCCTGCTTTCCCTGGGGCAGCAGGCCTTTGTCACCACATCCATTTCCAGCCTTGATATCTGGGAAAATACAAACAGCGTGGGCAGATGGTGCTGCATCGGGAGTCTGGCCGCACCGGTCCATATCCGGATCCATCAGCCGGAGGGCAGTCTGAATGTCTCCTGGGGCAGCGGAACAATTGTTGAATATGTAAGCGGTTAATGAAAGACTGCCTGCGAATATTTTTTGAAGGAAAGGCAGTCTGACAGGAATATTTAAAGTAAAATGCGGAAAGGGGAGGCAGCAGGGCACTGCCTTCCCTTTCCGGCTTTTGGAGGACGGGTGCAATATTTTCTTTCTTTTTTATGATTTACAGAAAAAAGAATCAAAAAATCGCCTCTAGGCAAAAATCATTCTTGTGCATTTTCGACAATTTTTCAAATCGCAAAATTTACGAAATATGTGTGAATATACCATTGAATCATCAGATTTTGAGTGTTACAATACTCACAATCTGCCAAATGCTTTTGCATAAGGCAGAATCATATGCGGCGCCGTGCGGAACGGATCCGCTCCCGGAGAACCGGGATACTTTGTTTTGTGAGGAGGAGAAGTGTATGAGAAAAATGATGTGTGTTGCCCTGACGGGTGCTGTGACAGCCGGCCTTGCCATGAGTTCCATGGCTGCAGAAGTCATCAAGATCGGCGGCATCGGACCGACCACCGGACCGGCAGCCATCTACGGCTCCAACGTTCAGAACGCTATGGAGATCGCTGTTGAGGAAGTCAACGCGGAAGGCGGGGACATTCAGTTCGAGCTTCAGTTTGAGGATGACCAGCATGATCCGGAGACTTCCGTGAACGCGTACAACTCCCTTAAGGACTGGGGCATGCAGATCCTCGGCGGTACCGTCACCACGAATCCCTGCATCGCAGTCGGATCCGAGGCGGTCAGCGATAATATGTTCATGCTGACTCCGTCAGCGTCCTCCCAGGACGTCATCAGCATCGGCGACAACGTCTTCCAGGTCTGCTTTACGGACCCGAACCAGGGACTTGCTTCCGCAGACTATATCTCCGAGATGGGGCTCGGCTCCAAGATCGGCATCATCTATAACTCCTCGGACGCATACTCCACAGGTATTCTGAACACCTTCCTGGCGGAAGCGCAGGAGAAGAACCTTGAAGTTGTCGCCAACGAAGCGTTCACGGATGACAACTCCACAGACCTTACCACCCAGGTACAGGCCTGCAAGGATGCCGGCGCGGATCTGATCTTCCTTCCGATCTACTATACTCCGGCAAGCCAGATTCTGAAGGCGGCCAGTGATATGGGCTACGAAGCGAAGTTCTTCGGCGTCGACGGCATGGACGGGATCCTCTCTGTCGAGGGCTTCGACACCTCCCTTGCAGAGGGCGTCATGCTCCTGACTCCTTTCGTCGCCACTTCCACGGACGACCTTACGGTTGCTTTCGTAAAGGCTTATCAGGAAAAGACCGGCGATATCCCGAACCAGTTCGCGGCGGACGCCTATGACGTAGTCAGGGTTCTGCACAAGGCCTGCACGGAAGCCGGCGTGACAGCTGATATGTCCGCTTCCGACATCTGCGAGGCCCTGAAGGCTGTTATCACCAGCGACGGCTTCTCTTATGACGGACTGACCGGCGAGGGCATGACCTGGGACGCCAGCGGTGCAGTCTCCAAGGCTCCGCGCGGCATGGTGATCCAGGACGGCGTTTACCAGCCGATGGACTAAGACTTCCTCTGACATCGTGTGGGAGTAACTGGAATCAGACGGCCCCGCCCGGCGGGGCTGCATATGGGAAGGGCTGATAACACAGCCCTTTTCTGTTTGAAATCCGCGGTCATTGCAGGATGCATTTTTTCTGCTGTTTCCCGGCAGGAAAACCGCACCGCCGCGGATCCGGAACCGTTCATCCGGGGCTGAAAGGCCTCACCATATCCGGGAGAAAGACGCAGCTGTGTCTTTCTGACCGGAAGAACCGGGGGTAAGCACATGCAATTTCTATCCTATCTGGCAAGAGGGATATCACTGGGAAGTGTATATGCCCTGATTGCGCTCGGCTATACCATGGTTTACGGTATCGCCAAGATGCTGAACTTTGCGCACGGCGACGTCATCATGGTAGGCGGATATGTCGTATTCTTCACATTCTGCAAGGGAGGGCTTCATCCCATCCTGGCGATTATCCTTGCCATGGGAATCTGTATGATTCTGGGCATAACGATCGAGCGGATCGCCTACAGACCGCTGCGCGGCGCCTCTTCTCTGTCCGTTCTGATCACAGCCATCGGCGTGAGCTATTTTCTGCAGAACGGCGCCATGCTTATGTGGAAATCCGATCCGAAGTCCTTCACTTCCGTGGTAAAGCTGAAACCCCTTGTTCTTTTTGACGGACAGCTGCAGATCTCCGCTGAGTCGATCGTCACGATCCTGGTTTCCGTCGTGATTATGGTCGTGCTGATCTGGTTTGTACAGTACACGAAACCCGGCCATGCCATGCAGGCAGTCTCGGAGGACCGCGGCGCAGCCCAGCTGATGGGGATCAACGTGAACGGAATCATCTCCATGACCTTTGCGATCGGCTCCGCTCTGGCAGCAGTGGCGGGAGCCCTGCTTCTGAGCTCCTACCCGACCCTGATTCCGACTACCGGAGCCATGCCCGGCATTAAAGCCTTTGTCGCCGCCGTTTTCGGCGGAATCGGGTCGATTCCGGGCGCTTTCCTGGGCGGAATTCTTCTGGGCATCATCGAGAATCTTTCCAAGGCGTATATCTCGACGCAGCTGTCGGATGCGGTTGTATTCCTGGTTCTGATTGTGGTTCTGCTCGTGAAGCCGACCGGACTTCTTGGCAGGAAAGCAACTGTGAAAGTGTGAGGTGAGGATTGTGGCAGGCAGAAAAAAGATGAAAAAGTCCACAAGATCGAACCTCATGTCGTTTGGTTTTGTGATTGCCTTCTGGGCAGTGATTGAGATCGTCCGCATGACGGGACATATGAGCGCCAAGATCGGTGGTCTGCTGATCCCGGTATGCGCCTATGTTGTCATGGCGATTTCCCTGAATCTGGTGGTAGGTTTCCTGGGAGAGCTCTCCCTGGGACATGCGGCCTTCATGAGCGCGGGCGCTTTTGCGGGCATTTATTTCTATACGACGGCCGGAGCGGCCCTGCCCCAGTGGCTGGCGGTTCTGATCGCTTTTCTGATCGGCGGCGCGGCGGCGGGCATTTTCGGCGTCCTGGTCGGCGTCCCGGTTCTGAGGCTGTCGGGTGACTATCTCGCGATCGTCACCCTGGCATCCGGCGAGATTCTCAAAAATGTCCTTGGGGCCATGTATATCGGCGTGGATTCCAGAGGCCTGCATTTTTCCCTGAAAGACCAGTTCTCCCTCGGCATGGAGCCTGACGGAAAGATGCTCTTAAAAGGCGCGATGGGGATCATGGGCATAAAGAAGTTTTCAGTCTTTACCGTTGGGATCGTCCTGATCCTGATCACCCTTATTTTCGTGACAAACCTGATGAATTCCAGGGCAGGCCGCGCCATCACGGCGATCCGCGACGATGAGATCGCGGCAAGAGCCACCGGCATCAACCTGACCAAATACAAGCTGATGGCTTTTGTATCCGCAGCTGTTTTCGCGGGTTTTGCAGGGGTTCTCTATGCCCTGAATTATTCGTCCCTGGTCGCGGACAAGTTTGACTATAACCTGTCGATCAACGTCCTGGTCATGGTTGTCCTCGGAGGCATGGGGAATGTCCTCGGCGGCATCATCGCAGCGATTATCCTTACGGTTCTTCCGGAGATGCTTCGCGGCTTCTCCCAGTACCGTATGTTTATCTACTCGATCGTCCTGATCGTCATGATGCTGTTCAATCAGGCGCCTGCCTTTGTCTCCTGGAGAAAGCGCTTTATGATGCGTTTCAGGAAGAAGGCTCCTGCCAGCGGAAAGGAGGGCATCTGATATGGCACTTCTGGAAGTAACCAACCTGGGAATATCTTTCGGCGGCCTTCAGGCGGTCGCCGCCTTTGACCTGACGGTTGAAACCGGACGGCTGTACGGTCTGATCGGGCCGAACGGCGCCGGCAAGACCACCGCCTTCAATATGCTGACCGGCATGTACCGTCCCAGCGAGGGGAATATCCGTCTGGATGGAGTGGACATCACCGGAAAGAGTCCGGAATATATCTCGAAGGCCGGGATCGCGAGAACATTTCAGAATATCAGGCTGTTCGGCGATATGACGGTCCTGGACAATGTCAAGGTCGGCATGCACAACCGGATGAAGTACAGCATGTGGGCAGGACTGCTGAGGACCCGCGCCTACAGGGAGACGGAGCATGACATGAACCGCAAGGCCCTGAAGCTTCTGAAGGTCTTCGGGATGGAGGACAAGGCGGAGCTTTCCGCGTCGGCCCTTCCCTACGGCCAGCAGAGAAAGCTGGAGATCTGCCGGGCCCTCGCTTCGGATCCGAAGCTCCTTCTGCTGGATGAGCCGGCCGCCGGCATGAATCCCAACGAGACCCAGGAGCTGATGGAGACGGTCCGCAAGGTAAGGGATGATTTCGGGATCGCCATTCTCCTGATCGAGCACGATATGAAGTTCGTCATGGGAATCTGCGAGGAGATCACGGTTCTGGAATACGGCCGCATCATAGCCAGGGGCAGCGGCGAGACAGTCAGCAATGACCCGAGAGTCATAGCTGCATATCTGGGAGGAGATGACGACTGATGGGTGAACTGCTGAGAGTTGAAGGAGTCAATGTATATTACGGTTCCATCCACGCCATCAAGGATGTCTCTTTCCATGTGGACGAGGGTGAGATCGTTACCATGATCGGCGCGAACGGTGCCGGGAAAACCACCACGATGCATGCGATCTCCGGTCTTCTGAAGATCGCGAGCGGGACGATCACCTACGACGGAAAGGTGATCTCGAAAATCGAGCCGCACAAGATCGTTTCCCTGGGCCTCGCCCAGTGTCCGGAAGGGCGCCGGGTCTTTTCGGGCCTGACGGTTCAGGAGAACCTGGAGATGGGAGCCTACTCCCGCAGGGACGGCAAAGACGCCATCCAGGATGACTTCGACCTGGTTTTCGATCTGCTGCCGCGCCTGAAGGAGCGCCGCAACCAGTCCGCCGGCACTCTGTCCGGAGGAGAGCAGCAGATGCTGGCGATCGGGCGGGCCCTCATGTGCAAGCCCAAGATGCTTCTTCTGGATGAACCCTCCATGGGCCTGAGCCCGCTTCTTGTAAAGGAGATCTTCCATATTATCGGGGATGTCAATAAGAAGAGCGGCGTCACGGTCCTTCTTGTGGAGCAGAACGCAAAGATGGCCCTGAACATCGCCGACCGCGGCTATGTGCTTGAGACAGGGAATATCATTATGGAGGGAAAAGCTTCCGATCTCGCGGACAATCCGGACGTGAAGAGAGCCTATCTCGGGGCCAAATAAAAGGACGATGCGCCTGTCTGAGGCTGTGTGCGGAGTTCCTGTTTCGCAGGCCTTGTTTGAAATCAGAACCTGTTTCTTACATGCAGGCACGACGAACCAGAACCCGATTTCAAACGGGCCGTGAATAGTAACGATGGAGTAACAAAAACAGTTCAGTACCTTCCGGCACTGAACTGTTTTTTTAAGGAAACACTGATTATATCAGTGTTTCACTGCTCATTCCTTTCTGTGGGAGTGATATTTCTCATCACAGTACTGGCAGCGGTAAAGCTCTTTTTCCTCATCGGCCAGATAGAAGATATGGCTGAGTCCCTGCTCGATGGATGTGATGCAGCGGGGATTCTTGCAGTGGATGATATTGACCAGCTTTTTCGGAAGCTTCAGCTTCTTCTTTTCCACGATCTCTCCGTCGCGGATGATATTGACCGTGATCGTGTGATCAATAAAGCCCAGGGCATCCAGATTCAGCAGCTCCAGGGGGCATTCCACCTTGATGATGTCTTTCTGTCCCATCTTGCTGGATCTTGCCTGCATGATCATGGCCACCTGGCAGTCCATCCGGTCCAGTTTCAGCTTGCGGTAGATATCCATGGCTTTTCCGGCCGGGATATGGTCGAGTACGACGCCTTCATTCAACTGTCCTACGCTCAGCATACCTTTACCCCCAGTAATGTGAGAATCAGCGCCATACGGATATAGACTCCGTACTGCACCTGTCTGAAGTAGCAGGCTCTCGGGTCACTGTCCACCTCTACGGAGATTTCATTGACGCGCGGGAGCGGATGGAGCACGCACATGTCCTCCTTTGCCAGCTCCATCTTGGCCTTGTCCAGGATATAGAAGTCCTTCATACGGACGTAATCTTCCTCGTTGAAGAAGCGCTCTTTCTGAACGCGGGTCATGTAGAGGACATCCAGATCGGGGAGGGCGTCCTCAAGCCGGATGACTTCCTCAAAGGGAATGTTGTTTTTCCTGAGGACGTCGTCCCGCACATAATCGGGAACCCGCAGCTCCTCCGGGGAGATCAGCACAAAGCGGATCCCCGGGTAGCGGACCAGGGCGCTGATCAGGGAATGGACCGTGCGGCCGAATTTCAGATCGCCGCACAGGCCGATGGTCAGCTTTCCCAGCTTCCCCTTGATGGAACGGATCGTCATCAGATCGGTCAGCGTCTGCGTCGGATGCTGGTGGCCGCCGTCGCCGGCATTGATCACCGGGATCCCGGATACGGTCGATGCCACATAAGCCGCGCCTTCCTTCGGATGGCGGATGGCGGCGATGTCGGCAAAACAGGAAATAACACGGATGGTATCGGCAACGCTTTCGCCCTTGGCGGCGGAGCTTGACTGGGCAGAAGAAAAACCAAGCACTTTACCTCCCAGATTCAGCATGGCTGCTTCGAAACTGAGACGGGTACGGGTGCTTGGCTCATAAAATAATGTCGCTATTTTTTTCCCTTCACATGCGTGGGAATATTTTTCCGGATTATGCTCGATATCGACCGCCAGATCCAGCATCTGGTCCAGTTCCTCAACCGAGAAATCCAGGGGACTCATGCAATGTCTCATCCTGACCTCCATGTGGTAAAAGTGAAATTCTGCCATCGTGCGGTTTTTGTGATTCCGTACGGGAATCCAGAAAAGGGGCTGAAAAGCGTATTTCTTTTCAGCCGCAACTATCTTACACGAAAGCCGGAGCAGGCGCAACCGCTTTTTTTCGAAAGAGCCGGACATCCTTTTTTTCTTTGCTTTCTTCTCCGGCTGGTCTATAATCTGAATGTGGATGCAGGGTTATGATTCACAGCCTGTTTGAAAATGAGTTCTGCTTTGCCGTGCCTCAGGGAGAAACAGGTTCTGATCTCAGATAAGGCCTGCGATGCAGGAACTGCAGTTCACAGCTTTCATAAGCGGCTTCCGCCATAAGACGAGAGGCGGGATCCGGAAAAGGAGGATTTTGTTATGACATTTATATATCCGGTCGTTCTTACCAGACACGCGGACGGATCCTATATAGGGGAATTCCCGGATCTTCACATGTGCCGCTGCGAGGGGCCCAGTCTGCAGGATGCGCTGGACGAGGCGCGGCATGCCGCCTACAACTGGATTGATCTTGAGATGCAGGAGGATGATCCCCAGATGCCGGAGGTGACGGATCTGGACGACATTCAGCTTCTGCCCGGACAGGAGGCAAGGAACATTATGGTCCACTACCGGCTGACGGAGGGCTGGGATGAGTAAGCGGGCAGGCGCCGATTTTTGCGGACACCCGGGACCATCTATGATAGAATAGAGCAGTACTTTTGTGATTTTGAAATGAGGTTGGAATGAGAGATCTTATGGAACTTCGGGGCGAGATCGACAGAATAGACCGTGAGATCGTGCGCCTTTTTGAGCAGCGCATGGCAGTCACGGATGAAGTCGGGCGCTATAAGATCGAGAACGGGAAAAAGGTATTTGACAGGGAGCGGGAGAGAGAGAAGATCGAAACCGTGAAAAGCCTTGTCGAGGGCGATTTCAACAGGCATGCGGTGGAGGAGCTCTTTGAGCAGATTATGTCCATGAGCCGCAAGAAGCAGTACGCCATGCTGGCGGAAAAGGGGGCGGGAGGCCGTCTCCCCTTCATCGGCGTGGATGAACTGGAACTTGAGAATATCCGGGTTGTCTTCCAGGGGGTGGAGGGCGCCTACAGCCACGCCGCGATGTGCCGCTTTTTCGGTGAGGATGTGAACAGCTTCCATGTCAGAAGCTTCCGGGACGCCATGGAGGCGATCGCTGAGGGGGCGGCGGACTATGCCGTGTTGCCCCTGGAGAATTCGACGGCAGGAATCGTGACGGATATCTTTGACCTGCTGGTGGATTTTGAGAACTATATCGTCGCCGAGCAGATCATCCCTGTGGAGCACGTCCTGATGGCTGCAAAGTGCAGTAGCCCGGAGCAGATCCGGAAGGTCTATTCGCACCCCCAGGCCCTGGCCCAGTGCGAGAGTCTTTTTGCCCGGCACAGGAACTGGGAAGCTGTGGCTTACGGCAATACGGCGCTTGCCGCGAAGAAGATCGCGACGGATCAGGCGGCGGATGAAGCGGCCATCGGCAGCGCCTTCGCTGCCGGGCTTTTCGGCCTGCAGGTGCTTCAGGAGCATGTGAATGACCAGGAGGCCAATTCGACCCGCTTCATGATCGTGACAAATCAGCGGATTTTCCGGAAGGATGCCGGAAAGATCACGATCTGCTTTGAGCTTCCACATTCCTCCGGAACCCTCTACCACATCCTTTCACATTTTATCTTCAACAATGTGAACATGACGCATATCGAATCCAGGCCGCTTCCCGGAAGAAACTGGGAATACCGCTTCTTTATCGACTTTGAGGGCAATCTGAACGACGCCAGTGTGAAGAATGCGCTCAGGGGAATCCGGGAAGAAGCGATCAGCATGAAAATTCTGGGCAATTACTAAAGAGGGCGGTGAATTGTAACAAGATGATTCCTTCCGCTCCGGAAAACAGCCCGGATGCGGGGAATGACAGAAGCGTCCGGCAAAGGGAAGCCGGAATGACGGATGAGGATGGAGGAAAACGGATATGAGCCGTATCAGTGAACTTATCTTATACCGGGACCGCGAGGGAGGCCTCCTGAGCCGCCTTTCCGATCTTCAGAGACGCTGCGCGGACTATGCGCGCTCCGGGGACGAAAAAGAGAAGCAGGAGAATACCGACTCCTATATGAAGATCATGCAGGAGCTGGTGGAGACGGCCATGAGCCATGGCTTTTCAGGCAATCTCTGGCACAGCTACCTGACCTACCTGCTGGTCTACCATGAGAACGCCTACTCCAGAGCCTGCGAGATCCGGGGAAGCGTTTCAGGGGGCATCAACAGGGTGGCGGAGCATGATTTTGAGATCTTCACAGAACTCTTTGCCTATGATTTCGGGGACATCGAAGATGCGCTCAGCCTGCCTCTTTACCGGATGGCTTCGGATTTCCCGGTGGGAGGGGACGACCGGAGGCTGTTCAACCGGAGAATCCGGGACCGGATCGAGAATCTTTCGGTGAAGCTGGCCGGCGCCGGGACCGTGGAAGCCTTCAAGGCGGCGGTGGATGCCTTTTACAAGGATTTCGGCTGCGGAAAATTCGGCCTGCACAAGGCCTTCCGCGTCCTTCACAGGGAAGGGGATTCAGAACCTGTCATCGTGCCGATCACCAATATCGCCCATGTGAAACTGGACGACCTGATCGGCTATGAGAGCCAGAAGCAGAAGCTCAGGGAGAATACGGAGGCTTTTCTTGCGGGGCGCAGGGCCAACAACTGTCTGCTTTTCGGCGACGCCGGCACCGGAAAATCCTCAAGCATCAAGGGAATCCTGAATGAATACTATGACAGGGGACTGCGCGTCATCGAAATCTATAAGCATCAGCTGAGGGATCTGGTGGATGTGATCGCCCAGATCAAGAACCGCAACTATCGTTTTATCATCTACATGGACGACCTCTCCTTCGAGGAGTTTGAGACCGAATATAAGTACCTGAAGGCAGTGATCGAGGGAGGCCTTGAAAAGAAACCCGACAATGTGCTGATCTACGCGACCAGCAACCGCCGCCACCTGATCCGTGAAAACTACGCGGACAAGGAGGGGGATATCCGTTCGGACATGCACACAAGCGACACCGTCCAGGAGAAGCTTTCCCTGGCTTACCGCTTCGGCGTGACCATCTATTTTCCCGCTCCGGTCAAGAAAGAATTCCAGGAGATCCTGAAGGGGATCGCGGACAGAAGCGGCGTAGACCTGCCTGAGGAGCAGCTTTACCTGGAGGCGAATAAATGGGAACTCTCCCACGGCGGAAGAAGCGGAAGGACCGCCCAGCAGTTCATCGATTACCTGCTGGGGAAGGCGCCGGAGTAAGCTTCTGAGAGGAAACCTGCCTGTGAAGCGCAGCAACCGGAAGGATTCATATCAGAGCGCGGGATCCGCTGACCGGAGACATTTTAGAGGAAAAGAGTATGGCAGTGAAACTTTTTGCGTCGATCGTGATCGGGTCGACCGAGACAGAGATGAAAATATATGATCTGTCGCAGAGGAGAGGAATCCGTCAGCTGGACTGCATCAGCCGCAGGATTGACCTCGGGATCGACGCCTATGACCGCGGGCGGCTGTCCACGGAGAAGGTGGAATATCTGGTGGAGACGCTGAAGGATTTCCGCAGGCAGATGGACGGTTATCATGTGGATGGCTACCGCATGGTCGGAACTTCCGCCCTGCGCGAGATCAACACGGGTCTGATCACCAAGGATCATATTGAAAAACAGACAGGGCTGAGTCTGACGATTCTGTCCAATTCCGAGCAGAGATTCCTGGATTACAAGTCCATCGCCTCCCAGACCGATTCCTTCGAGGAGGTTATAAAGAACGGGACAGCGATCGTGGATATCGGCGGAAATTCCGTGCAGATCTCCGTCTTTGACAAAGACAAGCTTTTCACGACGCAGAATATCCGCATCGGAAAGATCTCCACCCAGGTCCGCTTTCACCCGCTGGCCAGAAACAATGAACATTACGAGAAGATCCTGACCCAGCTGATGGATCTGGAGCTTACGGGTTTCGGCAAGCTTTATCAGAGAGACAGGCAGATCAAGACCCTGATCGCGACCAACCGGGAGCTGCAGCAGCTCTTCCGGCCCCTTGCCGCGAAAAAGGGAGATTCCATCGTTTCAAAGGAAGAATTCCTGGATCTTTACCGGCAGATCGTCTATCTGGATCCCGGAGAGATCACGTCCCGGTTCGGGGTGCCTTCGGAGACAGCCCGCTTTTCGGTATCTTCCATGATTATCTGCAGATCCCTGCTGGAGCGTTTTGAGGCGGACAGCGTCTGGCTTCCTGCCGTCTCCATCGGGGACGGCCTTGCCTATGATTACGCCATGCAGAACAAGGCGATCCGTTCGCCCCACGCATTCGACGAGGATATCATCGCGGCTTCGCGCAGCATCGCCAAGCGCTATAAATCCAATCAGGCACACATCAAGAAGGTGGAGGAGATCAGCCTGACTCTCTTCGACCGGATGAAGAAGGTGCACGGCATGGGGAAAAGGGAGCGCCTGCTGCTGCAGATCTCGGCGATCCTGCACAACTGCGGCAAATATATCTCCCTGACGGATGTATCGGACTGCGCCTACAATATTATCATGGCGACCGAGATCATCGGTCTGAGCCATGCCGAGAGGCAGATCGTGGCGAATGTCGTGCGCTTCAATACGGCGGAGCTGCTGTATTTTGATGATCTTGCCCAGACCAGTTCTGTCAGCAGGGAGGAGTATCTTGTCATCGCGAAGCTTACGGCGATCCTGCGCGCCGCCAACGCGCTTGACCGTTCCCATTCGCAGAGAATCAGCAGCATCTCCGTCGTCCTGAAGGGGGATGAGGTCGTCATCACCGCTCTGAGCGGGGAAGACCTGACGCTGGAAAAAGGAACGCTGGAGGCGGGAGGCAATTCCCTCTTTGAAGAGGTATTCAACCTGAAACCGGTCCTGCACCAGAAAAAACCGGTTGTCTGAGAAGCCCGGGAGAGGAAGGAACAGAAAAGATGGCTAAGAGTAATGTTTCCGTGAATACGATTGATTACAGAAATCCCGCTTACTACACCAACCGTGAACTGAGCTGGCTGGATTTCAATTACAGGATTCTGGACGAGGCCCGCGACAAGAAAAATCCGCTCTTTGAGCGCCTGAAATTCCTGTCCATCACCGCCTCCAACCTGGATGAGTTCTTCATGGTCCGCGTCGCTTCCCTGAAGGACATGGTCCATGCCAGATACGCAAAGCCGGATCTTGCCGGGCTCAGGGCGGAACAGCAGCTGGAGCTGGTCCAGAAAAAATGCCATGAGCTGATCGACCGGCAGTATTCGACCCTGATCAGGTCCCTGGTGCCGGCCCTGAAGCAGAACAAGCTGGAAATCATCACTGATTTCGAGGATCTGACGCCGGACCAGGCCGCCTTTGCAGACAGCTATTTCAAGGAAAATGTATATCCCGTGCTGACGCCCATGGCCATGGATGCGTCCAGGCCCTTCCCCCTGATCCGGAACAAGACGCTCAATATCGGCGCCCTGATATCCCGGAAGGAGGACGTCGGGATGAATTCCGTGGCGCAGACCGTCATGAAGAATCTGCAGAAGAACGGCGAGCTCAAGGCGGAGAAGGTCACGAAGGACAAAGCCCTCAAAGGCGGCACGGTATTTGCCACAGTCCAGGTTCCGGGCGTCCTGCCCAGGATCATCGTCCTGCCGGACAAGGAGGACGGGACCCACGCCGGCGTCCTGCTGGAGGACGTGATCGAGCGCAACATGGACAAGCTTTTCACCGGCTATAATGTGGTCTGCGCCCATCCCTACCGGGTGACGAGAAACGCGGACCTGACTCTGGACGAGGATGATGCCGATGATCTTCTGGAGGAGATCCAGAAAAAGATCAAGAAAAGGCAGTGGGGCGAGGTCATCCGCTTTGAGTACGAGGACAGCATGAATCCGAAGCTGCTCAAGATCCTGAAGAAAGAGTTCGGGGTCCGGCAGGAGGAGATGTACCCCATCGGAGGTCCCCTGGACCTGACCTTCCTCATGAAGGCGTACGGGATGAGCGGTTTTGATCATCTGAAGGAGCAGCCCTGGACGCCGCAGCCGGTGCCTGCCCTGATGAATCTGAAGGAGGATGAGGATCTCTTCTCGGCCATCCGAAGGAAGGATATCTTCCTTCATCATCCCTACGAGACCTTTGACCCGGTCGTGAAGCTGATCCGGATGGCCTCAAAGGATCCGGATGTGCTCGCGATCAAGATTACTTTATACCGCGTCTCCGGGCATTCCCCGATCGTGGCGGCCCTGGCCGCAGCGGCGGAGAACGGAAAGCAGGTGACGGCCCTGGTCGAGCTGAAGGCCAGGTTTGATGAGGAAAACAATATCCAGTGGGCGGAAATGCTTGAGAAGAGCGGCTGCCACGTGATCTACGGCCTGGTCGGACTGAAGACCCACAGCAAGATCGCCCTGGTCGTGCGCCGGGAGGAAGACGGGATCCGCCGCTATGTACATCTTGCCACCGGCAATTACAACGATTCCACGGCGAGGCTCTATACGGACTGCGGCATTATGACCTGCAATGAGGCCTTCGGCGAGGATGCCACTGCCGTGTTCAACATGCTGTCGGGCTACAGCGAGCCCAGGCACTGGAACCGGCTCTCTCTTGCCCCGATCTGGCTCAGGGAAAAGATCACAAGCCTGATCGACCGGGAGATCGAGCACGCGAAGGCAGGGGAGGAAGCCTATATTATCGCCAAGATGAATTCCCTCTGCGACCGGGACGTAATCGCGAAGCTCTATGAAGCGTCGGCTGCGGGCGTAAGGATCCAGCTGATCATACG
Organism: Lachnospiraceae bacterium UBA3845; assembly: GCA_002392705.1. Lineage (GTDB taxonomy): Bacteria > Bacillota > Clostridia > Lachnospirales > Lachnospiraceae > Porcincola. Next base: position 51,071 of record DGHP01000003.1, read on the forward strand.
CGGAATCTGCTGTCTCAGGGTCGGGATTCCCGGGGTGTCGGAGAATATCTCCGTGCGCTCCATCGTCGGCACCTTCCTGGAGCATGCCCGTATCTTCTGCTTCGGCAACGGCGGCCACGAGGAACTCTACATGGCTTCCGCGGACTGGATGCCCAGGAACCTCGACCGGCGCGTCGAGATCATGTTCCCGCTGGAGGACCGGGACAGCGCGGCGGCGGCCAGGCATATTCTGGACGTTCAGCTGGCGGATACCCTCAAGGCCCACGAACTCAAGGAGAACAACCAGTACGAGAAGATCGACAGGAGAGGAAAAGAACGGATCGGCGCCCAGGCGGTCTTTATGAAAGAAGCTATGGAAGCGGCAAAGGGAGAAGATCCCACTGTCAGCCGCGTCTTTACACCTGCCTCCGCCAGGGAAGAGCAGGACTGAGGCGGCAGACGGTGCGGAGCGCGCGGCCTGCGGACCGGCAGGATGAAGGAGCTGCACAGAGCGGCGGAACCAAACCGGCCGCAGCTGAGGCCGGGGGCCGGACAGGATGAAGGAGCTGCACAGAGTGCGGGAACCGGGCGGTTGCAGCTGCGGCCTGATCCGGCAGAGATGAAGAAGAGAATTCTTCCGGGAGAAAAGAATGATAACAAGACAGAATACAAGGACTGTCAGAATCAAGGACCGCCTGATCGGAGGCGGTCATCCTGTTCTGATCCAGTCCATGACCAATACCAGAACAGAGGATGTTGAAGCGACGGTGCGCCAGATCAGGGCCCTGGAGGAAGCGGGCTGCGAGCTGATCCGCTGCACGGTGCCGACCATGGAGGCGGCCCATGCGCTGAAGGAGATCCGGAGCAGGATATCGATTCCGCTGATCGCCGACATTCATTTTGACTACAGGCTGGCCATCGCGGCCATAGAGAACGGGGCGGACAAGATCCGGATCAATCCCGGGAACATCGGATCCAGGGAGCGCGTGAAAGCGGTCGTGGATACGGCGAAGGCCCACGGCGTCCCGATCCGGGTCGGCGTGAACTCCGGCTCCCTGGAGAAGGAACTGATTGAAAAATATCATGGCGTGACCGCGGACGGCCTGGTGGAGAGCGCCCTTGACAAATGCGGCTGGATCGAGAGCATGGGCTATGACAATCTGGTCGTCTCCATCAAGTCCTCGGATGTTCTCATGTGCGCGGAGGCCTATGAGAAATTCGCGGAGAAGTCCGATTATCCGCTGCATGTCGGGATTACGGAAGCGGGTACGGTCCTGTCCGGGAATATCAAGTCGGCAGTCGGCCTTGCCCTGATCCTCTCAAAAGGGATCGGGGACACGGTCCGCGTGTCTCTGACAGGAGACCCGCTGGAGGAGATCAAGAGCGCGAAACTGATCCTGCGCACCCTGGGCCTGCGGAGCGGAGGAGTTGAGGTGGTGTCCTGCCCGACCTGCGGGAGGACGGAGATCGACCTGATCTCCCTGGCAGGACAGGTGGAAAACCTGGTCCAGAGTTATCCGCTGGATATCAAGGTCGCTGTGATGGGCTGCGTCGTCAACGGGCCCGGCGAGGCCAGGGAGGCGGATATCGGCATCGCCGGCGGAAAGGGATCCGGCCTTCTGATCCGCGGCGGAGAAGTGATAAAGAAGGTTCCGGAAAAGGATCTCCTTGCGGAACTTAAGGCAGAGCTGGACCGTATGGCCGGCCGCTGAGAAGAAAAGGGATTTTTCATTATGACCAAGGCTTTTTTTGAGGCATTTCCCGGCGTCATGCCGGAGGATGAGGATATCAGGGGGATTCTCCGGCACACCACGGTCACGCGCCTGACCATGAACAGCGGAAAGACCCTCCTGAAGGTCTACCTTGACGCTGACCGTCTGATTCCGAAAAAGGATGTCGTGAAGCTGGAGGCGGTGATGGATGAACAGATCGCAGCGCCTCTGGGAATGAAGACGAGGATCATAGAGAAATTCCATCTCTCCGGGCAGTACAACGCGAAATATCTGATGAAAGTCTACCGCAGCAGCATTCTCTATGAGCTGAAGGGATACCAGAAATGTCTCTACACCCTGTTCAGGAGCTCCGAATGCGTCTTTTCAGATGAGGAGACCTGCGTTCTCTATGTCGAGGATTCCATCGTGGCCCGCCAGTATGAGGATGAACTCAAACGGGTGCTGGACAAGATCTTTACAGAGAGATGCGGTCTGAACCTGAAGCTGACCATCGCCTACAAGGAGGCTTCCGTCGCAGCGAAGACGCGTGCTTTGCGCCAGATGCAGATGGAGGAGAAGCTGGCTGCAGGCGCCGGCAGCTATTTCGCGGGGACGCGGGAGACAGAGAAGGAGCAGGCGGAAGAGAAGCGGGAAAAGGATGCGGGGAAGACAGCCGGGACTGCCGGAAGCGCCGGGGAGAACGGAACCGGCAGCGCCGGGATGAACGGGATCGGAAGCATCGGGATGAACGGAGCTGACCGCATCGGAATGAACGCAGCTGAAAGCAGCGGGGAAAACGGGGCTGACAGCGCCGGGGAAAACGGAGCCGGCAGCCGCGGCAGACGTACGGTCAGAGGCGCCCGGAGGGGAGCCGCAAAAGGAGCCGGCGACCGGGGCAGGGGCCAGGGCGGCGGGGATGAGAACCGCGCACCGGTCCTCAGCTATTCGGAGAATCCGGATGTCATATACGGTAAGGATTTTGACGATGACGCCGTCGAGATGAAGACAATTCTCGACGGGATCGGGGATGTCACGGTCAGAGGACAGGTTGCTGCTGTCGATGTCAGGGAGATCCATACGAAGAAAGGCCGCGATCTGAATCTGGTGGTCATGAGCGTAACAGACTTTACCGACACGATGAACGCCAAGCTGTTCGTGGATCCCGCCCTGAAAGGGGAACTGACCGCGGCGCTGAAACCCGGGACTTTTGTGAAGATCAGGGGCATGGCCTCCCAGGACCGCTATGATTCCGACATTGTGATCGGGAATATCTACGGGATCAAGAAGACCGCCGATTTCAGAAAGCGCCGCATGGATACCTGGCCGGAGAAGCGGGTGGAGCTGCACTGCCATACCAAGATGAGCGCCATGGACGCGGTCAGCGATGTGAAAACAATTGTAAAGACGGCCGCTTCATGGGGCCATAAGGCGATCGCCATCACTGACCACGGCGGCGTGCAGGCGCTCCCGGATGCCTGGCATGCCGTGCCGGAGGATTCGGATTTCAAGGTGATCTACGGATGCGAGGCCTATCTGGTGGACGACCAGATGGAGACTGCCGTCAATTCAAAAGGGCAGGAACTGTCAGGCAGCTATGTCGTCTTTGACCTGGAGACAACGGGTTTTTCCCCGGTTGAAAACCGGATCATCGAGATCGGCGCCGTGAAGGTGGAAAACGGGAAGATTGCGGAGCGCTTTTCCGAATTTGTGAACCCGGAGGTTCCGATTCCCTTCCGGATCGAGCAGCTGACCAGCATCAGCGACGCCATGGTCATGAAGGCGGAGACAATAGAGAAGATTCTCCCGCGTTTTCTTGCTTTCTGTGAAGATTCGGTGCTGGTGGCGCACAACGCGGCCTTCGACGTCAGCTTTATCGAGGAGAACTGCGACCGGCTGGGATACGCCCACGATTTTACCTATGTTGATACCGTGGCGCTTGCGCGGGTCCTTCTTCCCGGAATCAGCAAATACAAGCTGGACAATGTGGCCAGGGCTCTGAACGTCAGCCTGGGCCACCATCACAGGGCAGTGGACGACGCGGCGTGCACGGCAGATATTTTCCTGCGCTTTATCCGTATGCTGGGCGACCTGGAGATCGGCGACCTGGACCAGATGAACGAATACTGCAGGGCGGACGATTCCAGGATCCGGAAGATGCCCACCTACCATGTCATCCTGCTGGCGAAAAATGAGATTGGCCGGGTCAACCTTTACCGCTGCGTGTCCAAGTCGCACCTGGATTATTTCGCGCGCCATCCGCGCCTGCCCAAGAGCTACCTGGCGGAGCACAGGGA